>LBWB01000016.1 GCA_000993405.1 Candidatus Woesebacteria bacterium GW2011_GWB1_39_12
TTACTTCCCCATTTCCAGTCCCTGCAATATTTCCTGCAAAAAATACTTGAAGTTGTAGAGAGGCGGCTTGCGTGATTGTTGCTCCTTTTTCAATGACAATATGGATATTATTGTTATTAAGGTCAGCGCCTATTTTCATTGTTTGAGCAACAGTATCGCCTACGGCATAATGAGCGACAGTAAAGGTATAGGTACTCCCGCCTTTTATTACTATTTTTCCACCACTTGTTGGAAGATTATTTATTGCATATTGTAGTGGTACGGCAAAATCGGTACTGGTTGAAACCGCTGTCCCTGTATCATCATAGGCTATGTAATTTGAACCGCTTTTAATAAGAGTAAAAGAGGCAGGATTAGCAGTGGCAATTATATCTGCCGCTGTACGAAGTTCGTTTACATGAGAAGGATAGATGTCGTCATCATCAGTTAATGTTTGAGAATTTGAATTATTTCCAGGTGTCCATAACATATTATTTTTAATAAATTAACATTATCTAAACCACATAACATATATGTTGGCTGTTCCTGTTGGAGAAGCTTGTTTAGTCCACGCTATAACTCCACCGTCTGAATTAAATGTTAATGCACCAAGTGCATAGTTACCTGACGCTGGTTGTAAACAAATATCTGAACCATCTGTACTATTGAAATTACCAGCTGCACCATTACCAAGTACAACTGAATGAGTTGTTCCATTAGTTAATCCAATTGAATGCGTTACGGTAGCGGAAATATTAGCAAATATAACAGCTGCTTTTGGAGTAAAACCCGCTCCAGTTAAGGTTTGATTACCTGATGCTGTTGCAACATCATAAGTATGTACTGTTACTTTAAACCTTGAATCTGAATATAATACTCCTGGATTAAAAACTGGCATATTATACTTCTATAAAATTAATAACAGAAGTCCCAGCAGTTACAATTCCAGTGACAACACCCGTATATAAACTTGAGCCTGTAATCTCCATAGCCCCTCCATTTGCATTAAGCCTATAACCACTATTTATATTAGCCAATGTTCCAAAAGCTATATAAGAATCTCCAGTCCCATCATTTGACATAAATAAAGCTCTTCTTGAAGTATTTGAGGCTCTTATTGTTCCAGAAGTATTTGTTAAAGCCACAGAACCATTTGCATTAACTGTAGCAGCTCCCACATAACTGTTAATATTTACTGTTCCAGCTTTCAACATATCCATTGTCCCTGCTTGTATCATCTTAACCGTATCTGTAGTACCAGCTATAACCATACTGACTGTAGCTGCCTTAACCATTGAAAGTGTTCCATCTTGAAGCATTTTATTCGTATCAATTGTACCTCCAGTTATCATAGAGACTGTGGCAGCTTTCACCATACTTAATGTACCGTCCTGAACCATCTTTATAGTGTCTACTGTTCCAGCCGTCATCATTGATACCGTTGCCGCTTTAACCATGTCTAAAGTACCAGCATTTACCATTGCTAAAGTTCCTGAAGTTTCTACCGTATTTATCGTACCAGCTTTTATTAAATCAACAGTTCCAGCTGTAAGCATAGATATTGTGTCAACGGTATTAACAGTTCCCGATGAAAGTTTATCTATTGTTCCAGCTTTAACCATACTTAAAGTACCATTTTTTATCATGTCTACCGTAGCTGCTTGTACCGTTCCGAGAGTTTGTACTGAAGTAATGGTTCCTAAAATTGCGATAACATTTACCGTTCCGACAACTCCTGTAATTGAAGCCAATGTTCCACCTGTTACATGAACTTGACGGGCTACAATACCTGTTCCACTTTCAACGAAAGATTGTTTTTGTCTGTCTCCTACACCAGTTGGTATAGCCATATTTTATTTAAGCAAAATACTAATGAAGAAAGTATAAGGTAGATTTAAAAAATTGTCTAATCAACTATTTACGAAGTCGTCTTTTCATAGCCATCATCATTCCGTTCTCCCTACCATGATTAGTGGGTTTTCTCATTTGAAGTCCCCTTGCCTCTTTTTCCATCTGGACAACACCTATCATTTTAGGCGGCATTTTATTTGATTTGTTCATATATTTCGGTAGCCCTTCCAAAAATCTTTTCTAACTTGGGAGCAATTTTCTCCAATTCTTTAACATCATTAACCAAAACATAACCTTCAATGGCCAATTTGTCTAAAATTGCTTTTTCTTTTTTAGTTAATTTATCCATTATTTGTAGCAATCAAACGTCTCAGTTCATCACTTGTGATTGGAACTTTAATTTTGATTCCTAACGCTTTCACTTTAGCAAATAATTCACTCCTTGACAAATCAACTACGGGTTTAACCTCTACGGGTTCAAGTTTCTTTAAGTCTGGGAATTCCTCCTCAACTTCAATTTTATCCTCAACCTCTGGTTTTACCTCTTTCTTAAATGATGTTGGTTTTCCTAAAATTTTTGCATAAAGTTCACTTCTTACTGCCTCATTATTTAATTCTTTTACCCGCCCTGCTCTAATAAGTTCTCGGTCAACCAAGTGTTTTGCTCCGTGCTCTGCTAAAAATTCTGGGAATGATTCTCTTTCTCCCGCTTTGACTATATAAGTTTCCTTTTCGTAAGAAAAAGTAAAATTGGTATCGGCATAGTTAAAGAAGATTATTGTATTGTACATAGCCATATTCTATAAATCACCCCCTTCAAAAGAAGACATAATTTTATGGTAGCAGATTTTTTTGAATAATTCAACAGCAATCGTCTGGAGAGAAATTTTCTCTCCAACGTGATTATTGTTAATCAATTCTTAAATAAACCTGATGTGCATAGTTCTGAGCACCCGCCTGAATTGCCTCACCGACTTTAACTTGCTGTATATCATTTGATATAACATCAATTCCACCCGATACACTACCATCGCTGATAAACGTGTATCCAGCTGCAATTGTTGCATCAGAAAAAAGTCCGACTACTCCCTTTGTCTGTAACCATCCGAAATACCCAGATGTAAAGGAACGTAGTGCAACTCCAGTAGGTTGCGTAACTGCTGACGTATCCATCAAAACACCATTCCAAGGATTATGAGCCAAATCAATCTTTGAAGTTGTATCAAGAGCCACTAAAAGCGGGTCTTCAAGATTTACAACTGCTCCAGTTTGAGCTGAAGTATAAGCCAAATGACTGGCTACTTTCAAAGTCTGCCCAATACCTGTTCCATAAGAAACACTAAGAAATCCTTCAGCATATTCATTAGCCGCAGAAGTGGTTGCCCCGTGAGTAAAGGTAATAGATTTTGCCCCGACTACTGCCGCTGACGTAACTGCCATTGTTATGGTAGCCGTATCAATTGCAGGAGATTGAGTAAGATAACCAATGGTTATTGCCTCGCCCATCTTAGCATATCTAAAAATTCTACCGTCTGCTGTTTCTCCCTTCTGACCTAATGCGTGCTGTTGGTATTGGTGTTCTGTCCAAATATCCGTTGCCGCTAAACTTACTATGTTTGCCATTTTGTTTCACCCCCCTCTAAATTATGTAATTTTTAATATACCTAAACCATTCTTGCAAACTACTATTATGTGTTTGCACCAATATTTATCTCACCACTTTCCGCTGCCGTTATAGATTGACCATAACACCCTGCAACGTGCATCGTTGTTGGAATCTTGGCCGCTGTACCAGCTGCGAGCCATGTAAGGGTTGTTCCCGTATTGCTTGATTGTGCACCAAAGAAATTTCTGGTCAACATACCCGTGCAACCTGTGGCATCAATAAATCTCAGAACTGAACCTGAACCGATTGCTGGTAACTGTTGGAATATATTATTATCAATTACAACTCCATTCATTCCAGAACCTCCTGCTAAGTATAAATTTACATCTACACTTGCGGCTGGCCCTGAAAAAATATTGTCTTGAATGATAACATCCTGTGGAACTGAATTTGAAGTACCTTTTAATAACACATCACAGACGTTTTTATAGAATCTGTTTCCTATAATCCGTACCTGCCATGCGTTTCCTTCCGCACTCCACATTATGGCTCCACCAGTTCTTCCATCAGTTGCAGTTGTACCTACACAGTTTTTGAAGTGACAACCTGTTATGGTTGTACCAAAAGCTGTTTTGGTAGAATTATCATCATCCAGTAGAATACCTCCACCAGTTGATGAAGCTCCATTAAATCCAAGATTGGCAATATAACAACCTGCGGCTCTCACTGTGAGAAGCGCGGTTGAACCTGAACCTTTCTTGATTTGTGGGAGTCCACCTTGCGTAAGCCCTCTTGAAATTCCGATTAGAGATAAATGAGGAGTTCCGTTTGGAATTATGATTGTTTCAGCATAATTCGTTGGGTCTCCCGTATTATCAGTAATCTTTTTCTCTGCAACAAATACCACATCTCCTGCCCCTGCTGCCGTTACACCTTCTTGGATTGTTATAAATGCTTTATCCCAAGATTTTCCGTTTCCCGATACTGACCTATCTCCATCTACAAACCAATACTTAGCAGATTTAGTCATATATCCTACTCCGACTAAATCTTCAGGATACCACTTATGTCCAAAAGTTCCAACAGCTGGCATATATTTACTTGCTTTTCCCATAATTTATTTCACCCCCATTTTATGTAACTTTTAATGACTATCCACTTATCAAAACGGCTACCCGCAAAGGTAGCCGTTTCTATACCCTTTGCAATTTTTCCCTCCTGAATTTTACTCGTCAAGGGCGGTTAATTTTCAATCCGAATTATCCTGTGATACCTGTCAGTCTTCCATGATATCTTGGAGCTGCAGAAACTAAATTACCCTCCAAAATAAACTGGCCAACTTCTGAATACTGATTGGTTGGTTCTTTTAGACCACTCCAAGAGAATCCAGTTGTCTTTGGTGCATCTTCATAAACTCCGTCTATGTTTGAAGAAGCAAGGCTAACGGTTTGATATTTATGAGATTTCAAACCATACCATTGCAAATATTCTTCATTTAACATCCAAAGAGTCTGAGCCGTGCACTTTTCATCCCGAACCAAAGGAACTCCTCTGTAAAAAAGTGCATCAAAACCTAATTCACCCTGCAAAGCTCCTCTGTCTTTGGCAATGCCAGTTCTTGTAACCTGTGCATAACCTGAAGCATTATAATTTGCTTGAACTGTCGGTTGAAGCAGAGCTTCATAGATTGTCCAAATAGCTTCAGTTGTTACGATAAGAGTTGGTCTTTTGCCTCCTCGTGTGCAGTTGTCATACAAAGCACCCATTAAATCCGTTGTTAAAGTTCCACCACTGGCTGTGCGTGTCGCCTTCAACATTGTATAAGTGCTTCTTGACAATCCACCATAGGTTGTAACCGAGGTCGTGTCGTCCACGATAGCATCAAGTCCTAAAAAGTCCTTGTTGCTGTTTCCAGTACCATCTCCATAGAATAAAGTTCCGATAGAGTCAATCATATCCTGTTGGGTTGATTCCATTTCTACCTTAACTAAATTCAAAACTCCAGCTGGGGTTGCGTTGACATCAACTTCCATTCCTGACAAAACTACTGAATGATAGTAGCCTCTTGGGTCAAAAGACAATGTTTGTCTTGTATTGACTTTGGCAGTTGAAAATGTGTCGAGTCCCGAAAAAGAACCACCTGAAGTAGATTTTTGGTATTTAATAGGAAACCTTAAAGTCTCACCATTCCACGGCTTAGCATTTCCAAGAAATCTTAAAGCTAAGACGTTAGAATTTAAAATATTATCTACCACTTTTGGAACAATTTCATGATTGGTGATAGAAGTAATATATGTATCAAATGTCATTTTGTTTCACCCCTTTTAAAATAAATTTATAATTATTGTCCACTAATTTTTTCGGCAGCATCAGCTACAATGTCATCAAGAGTCCTTCTTTTGAAAGACTTATATGGCGTTGTTGCCTTTGCTCCACCTTCTGTTTTTTTGGACGAGCCTATTGGGGCTACCCTCTTTCTTAAAGCCTGTTTCTCACCACGTTTCTCGGCATCCACCTCCAGTTGCATGATTTCCCATGCCTTGTTGATGTCACCAAGACCGTACTTGACTGCAGTATTTAATAAACGTTTCTCATCAAACTCACCCTTCTCAGTTTTTAATTGAGAAAGAGCACTATCAAGAGCTTGGTCTTCCTGCCTCTGTTGGGCAGTTGACTGCTCCTGTTGACGTTGAAGGTCAGCTATTAAGTCTTCCTTAATCTTTTGCTGAACCTCACCCCACGTTTTGGGTTGCCACTCTTCCTTTGGAGTCGGTTGAGTTCCTACCCTTATGGATAAGTCCTTCAACTGACGCTCCAATTCGTCTACTCTTTGGGCTTTCGAGTAAACCTCTTTCCATCGTGGATGTTCATGGAAAGGAACATTCTCATCTTGACTGCCTTGTTCAGGTGCTGTCTCAGGAGTCTTCTCTGCTGGTGATTCAGAGATTTCGACATCTCCCACTTCGGTTTTTCCAATCTCACCAAATCCTGTATCGTCTAACATATCCTTTTTCACAGATTTTAGCGTTGATGTGACAACGAAGGATTGACGATTCCTTAAAATACTAACAATGAGAGTATAAAGTGAAGAAGAAATTTTGTAAAATCAACTACTTTTTTAATTTACGTTTTATAGCAGGAAGGTTCCTTTGGTTAGGATATTCCTTACTCCACCTCTTGACTATTTTGGGATGTTTAGCATACATAAATCTACGTTGTGATTCTGATTGAAATGGCATAGTTATTGTGGATAAATTTCAGGACCATAATCTTTTCCTTTAATATTTGCTTTTTCTTGTCTCCTCACTACTGCATCTGTCTGACCTAAAATATTATTTATTAATTTATTTTTTCTACCTGATTTATAGTTCGCAACCCGCAAATTACTAACCGCTCTTTCTGCAACTGGTTTAATATACGGATTCATTAAAATTGGATTAGTTAAACCATGTAATCCTTCATAAGTTCCTCTATTTTTAAATTCTGCTGGAACTTTTTTAAGCAACCAATCTTTTGGAGTATTTTCTTTATTAAAAAAGGGTTCTTTTATATTTTGATTTACTTCTTTTTGATAAGTTTTAAGTTTTCGTATAATTGCTTCAAGGTTGGTCATTTTGTCCTCCTTGTGGTTGTGATTGTTCTACTGGTTGTTCGGTTTGTTGTCCTTGTGCCTGTTCCTCCCCGACATGATTTTGATGCAATGCTTGAATTATCGGGTCAAGTGCCTCAAATTGTGGGCCATTGATAAATGCTTCATGGACTGCCAAATGCGGTTGGTCAGCCTTATCATAAGGTGGAACATTCTCTCCCCCGTTCATTCGGTCTATCTCTGCTTGAGCAACTTGTTTTGAGTCCTGCATTGGGGCTTCAATTCCGAAGTTTTTAGCAAGTATTTCCTCTTGAACGGCAGGAGGCAGAGTTTCAAGTTTAACCGTGATTGAGTAGTTTTTCTTCTCATTCTCTGGAGTTTTTGCCTCGGCAGCTTTAGCGGCTTCTTCCTTTAAGTCTGGGAAGAGAGAAACTGGGTCGTTCTTCCACTGGAAAAGTCTCTTGGCGGATTCGGTGGGATTGGGCCATTCTAATCTTTCAAAAAGCGTTATGGGGTCAATATTTCCCTGTTGCATTAAGTCCAATGCTTCCTGTCGTTGGGAGACCTTATCAACTGGTAACGTTGACCCTTCTTTAACGGAGATTTCAATTCCCTGTTCAATTGAATCACGGGAATATTCAATAACTTGTTGAGCTCCGTCTTTTCCGATAATTCTGGCATAGTGGGTTTGAGTAAAGTAAACTTTCATCATGTGCATCCATGCCTTATAAAGTTCATCAGCCACTTCCTCCAGCCCCCGAACCAGTAAGTCAATTCTTCCAAAATCAGCTTCCCGTAAAATCTGTCTTCCGCCTAAAGTTTCCCTCCCCTGCCTCTCACCTCTGGTTGTTGAGTGAGTTCCCGCTACGTTATCAACTGAAGATTTAAGCCCTTGAAGTGACTCGTAGGTGAAAGGAGCCAGTTGTTTGGCAGGTAGCCGTCCTATCCCTTCAGCTGGGTTTCCATGTTCCACCCACACTTTATCTTCTGGGTCGCCAGTATATTTAGCCAGTTCCTCCTTGGTGATAAAGTCCCCGCTTCCCATCAAGACTCCGTTATCCGAAAAGTTGTCATCAATCTGCCTCTGCCTCTTATTTATCCCGTCCTGTAAAGGCATAATCTGCTCCACAAGTGAAGTATCATCCCAAACATTTTTACCAAGATTAAAGACGGAGTAGAAAATATAGGGAATTTTGGGTTTATCAAAATAATTATGGTAGTAAACTTCCCCCTCAATTTCCTGACCGTTCTCGTCAGTCGTTTTATTTTCAACTCCAGTATAATCAAAGTTTGGGTTCTTGAGTTTCTTGAAAATTAAGGTCTTGTACTTCCAACAAACGTACTCGGATGTCCAAAACTCCACATATTTAATTTTTGTTGCCAGTCCTTTTTGGTCAATCGTAGTTGGGTCATAATTTCCATCTTTATCTTGAGTGGCATTAAGTCCAAACTCCTTAATTACCTCACCAACCTTCTCAGGGAATTTCTTTAGGATTTCAGAAAGCGAATCTTCCAAGTATTCAACCACATACTCCCCGTTCTTATCTATAAGGATATTCTGGGGCAGGACATATTCGGTTACAATATCATCAATATCTGGGTCGTATTTGTATTTTAAGATTCCAATCCTTCTAAGCATATTATGTCTGGTTATCATTTGGAATTTACCCTTCATTTTCTGTTTTTCAAACAAAGCCAGTAAAATTCTCTGGAGATTTTTGGCGTGTAACACCGACTCTGGGGTATTGGACTCCGATTTAGTTACGGGTTCGGGAGTTTTTGAAGTGATAATGGGGATGATTGTCTCAACCGTCTGGAAAGTGATATTCTCAACCACTCTTGATTTGAAGTCCCGCAATTTTTTACTGTCTATCTGTTTCCCCAACCAATAATTTTGGTTTAATTCGCCAATTCTGTCCAACTCATCATAGTCCTGTTTTGCTTTTGTTATCCGTTTATTGATAAGGGAGACTAATTCCTTGTCTTCAATATCTAAAGACAACTCATCAAGTATTTCATCTTTCCCTTCTGTAGCTTCTTTTATTTTGTCTGCCATAAGTAAAATATAATCTAAAATTCCAAATTATCAAATCAACTGATTGCATCTTCAATCCTTATTTCTTCCTCTTCTAATTTTTTTATTGCATCCCACTTGCTCTTTTTTTCCGCACCAACCCTGCAACCCCGCAAGTATCGGGAAATGTATTGAATAGCCTTCTCTAAAACTATAAATGGACTGTCATCCTCAATCCATACTTCGTGGGATTTCCTGTCGCTGCAAATTTGACAGGAAAAAAACCAGTGGGCTTTGTCTTCAGTTGACTCAAGGCAAATATTTTCCACCCTCATATTTTTTATGATTTTAATCAGGTATTGTTCTATCATACATATCTCCAGTCTTTGGGTTCTTTTTCAAATATTGGCTTTCCTGGCATGGTGTCATCAACTATCTCAAATGACGGCTCACCATGAAGGCGGGAAGAAAAAGAATTTTTAACCACCGAACCCCTCTTTTCAGAATATCTCTTCAGACCAATTAAAAAGTAGTTAGTTGCGTGACAGTTTGAAACAAGAGCTCCATTAGCGAAGTATTCGTGAACATCTTCAACCTCTAGGTTGTATACCATGTCTTCTTCTCCACACTCTTGCTTGGAAACGATGGTTACATCTGGGGGAACAGTATTTTCCACCTGACCGAGAAATTGTTTGAGATGGTTTATTACATTCAATACAGTTGAATTTTTTTGGAACTTTAAGAACAATGGAATTAAAAGCATGTTTAGAATGCCACGCTTTTCCTTCTGGTGTTCTTCTCCATATATGTGATAATTTATTGATTTTTTTAAGATGTTCTTTATTTTGTTTTCTCCGTTGTGGATTTTTGAAACTTTCTTTTGCATGTTGGGACATATGGAGACTTCTTGAGATACATTCAAGATTGGAAATATCATTGTTAAGCGAGTTACCGTCTTTATGGTGTATTGCACAACCTTTTGGAAATTTTCCATGAATAGACATCCAAATTTCCTGATGAAGTCTTTTCCTACCTTTATAATGTTCAGTACCATTTGAATTAAAATACACCCTATCAGAACGATTAGGAGAATCAGGATACCTCCTATAAGTAATACCTTTGAATATGATTGCTTCTTGCATGTTTCTATTATATCACCATAGTTCGTAGAATGTAAGTCAACGAAACCTTTATCTTTAATCCAGATTTTATGGTCGGGAGTTCCAATAAGAGATTTTCTATTTGAGAAATTAACTTTCATTACCTTTGCGTTCTTCCTTGTCATCCAAGAACGAAGAACTTTCCTATATCCTTTTCTTGTTAAAACCATATCCCCAACTTTTACTTTCTTGATAAGTATTTCTCCCTTTGAAGTTTCAATTAAAGTTTCACCAACTAAACAAAAATGGTCTTTTCCCGTTGACTCCCAGATAAATTTGGGCACTCCCAGGAAATCCTCCTCCACCAATTTATACATAGTTGACCAGTGTTTTACAAATTCTTCTAAATCATAAGGTTTCATCTGGAATTTAATCTTTCCCGAAGCTAGCCAATCTATAACCGTCTGTAAAGTTCGGTTTCGGTCAGCCCAGACATAACCCCAGTCCTTGTTCTCGCCCCACTTGGTATCTACCGCCCTGTCCTTGTCTTTGTGGTAGTAACAGAGGTGGACTTTGTGAGGATATTTTTCCCTCAACTGGCGGGGAACGGTCAAGTCGGGAAGGGCATCCATGATAAGTACCGCATCAAATTTATTTCTCAGGTTCTCAATATCGTCCCACTCCTTAGTGCTCCCTACTTGGAAAATTCCCTCCTTATTTCCCAAAACATAATGTTTTTTCAACCCTTGGTCAACCCCCATAATACAGTTGGTTTGGGAGTTTGGAGTTTCAACCACGTTTTTTAAGATAAGGGAGGCATCAATGATGGTGTCACTGCCCATGTAAGGTTTGCCTAAAACAAAATTATAGAAGTAGGCCTTGTTTTTATCCTCCTCCTCCAAAATCAGATTTTTAACATCTATCCACTCGGCCATCATCTGGTTAATCCAGTACCCTTTCATCTCCCGACTGGGGTATTTAGCGACCCATTCGCCATGAGTCCTGTCGTAATTCTCTATTTTCTTTCCGCACCTGAAACAGATGTAGCGGCCATTGGCTTTGTCCACATTATTATCCCAATCCATGTACTGGTAATGTCCACAGGAGGGTTTTATAAACCAATGGTTCTGGGTTGAGAGGGTGAATTTTGCTCCTACTCCAGCCGTTGGGGCTGAAGGATTGGAAAGGAACCACTCGCCGTGATAGGGAGAAAATTTGACCCTTGAGGAGTAAATGTCAATCGTTGACAAGTCGCTTCGGTCTACCTCATCATAAACGTTTAAATCGGAAGACAACATAATCGCCTCTTTGCTGGTGAAAGTTCCCTTGTAGAAGATAAACGAGTCCCCGACTTTCTTGGTTTCTATGGAGTCTTTGTCCTTAACCCATTTGTAAATCTGGGAATTATTGTTTACGATTGGATTGACTTTGGAAGGTACAAACTTCCTAACGTCCTCTACTGTTGGGAGCGTGTAGATAATATTCATGTTTCTAAACTTCGCCATCCAAAAGGTTTTTAGAATCATCATGATTGAGAGACCCATCTGGGCTGATTTCTGGTAAACCTGGCGGGGAGACATATCACAAAAAGGCTCTATAAGGTATTTATGCCTCTTGAAAGAGATGGGAATTGCCCTCTCACTCTTCATTTTGTTAGCGTAAATCCAGACCAAAGGATTAACTGATTGAGCCTCGTAGATTATTTTTGTTAACTCTTCTTTGGTGAATTCCTTATTATCCATATCATTCTTTTTTTAAGGCATCTATAATTGTCTTACTAATTTTCTCCAGAGTTTTGGTGTCATGAGTAATTACGATTGGTTTGTCTTCATTTCCCTCCAAAACTGCTATCTGTTTGTATCTTGCATCCCTTGATTTAAGATAGAAAATTTCAGGTATGGGAGATTTGCTTTTGAACTTCTGGATAAGGGATTCCTCCACCTGTTCGTTGACTATCTGCTGGGCCTCCTCGAATTTGAGCTTGAATTTTGGGTCTTTCATCCAAGTCCTGTAGGTGGAGTAGCGGATGTTGGCCTCTTTGCAGGACTTGTAGATTAATCCTCCTTTTTCAATGAAGGCCCTGACAAAGTCAATCTGTTTGGCGACCGTTCCTTTCATATAGGGAGTGATGACCTTCCCATCTTTGATTTCTACTCCCCTAATGATTTCTTTACTTTTCGTGAGGGTATTTACCATAGGCTTTTTTAAACTCAGGATTTGGCCTCCCGTCTTTGTTAGGTTGGATTAAATCCTTGTAATGTTTCCGTCTCATTTCATCTTTCTTCTGTTTCCATCCTAAAGTATAGGCATCTACCTTGCCTAAACCAGTCTTACCGACAACCGAGTAGGCATGGACTTTGCTACATTTAGCACAATAATAACTTCTTGTCACCCACTCACGGTTTAGGGGTCTTTCCTCAAAATTGCACTTCAGTTGTCCGATTTTTGGCCTCATCAGCTCTTCAAATTTCATAGAATGGTTTCTTTCCGACTATAAACTTTCCTCTCAAACTCCTGTAGCTTCCGTTTACGCTCCATGTCAGGTTCTTCAGATTTCAGAATAGTTCCTTTCGGTTTAATCCCGTCTTTTACTAATTTTTTTTCTAATTTTGGAATCTCACTTTTTCCTGAAGGTGGATTTACATAATAAAGAAAGAGGAAACTTCCAACGAAAGACCCAAGGAAAGACCCCAGTAGACTCAAAATAAAGAGGAACATAATTAAATCTACTACAATATTTAAAAAATGTCAACTATCTACAAAAATACGGACCACAGGGTGGTCCAAGGTCATGATTCAGGAAATACCACCATGCGTAAATAATCAGTAAAAACATCAACCATAGAAATATCTTAATCATATTTTCTTTTGAAATTTCTTTATCCTTGTCCTTAAATTACCATCCATCAAAGCCCAAGGGTCCATAGGATACATCTTAGATATATCTGCCGTAATCTTTTTTATAGCTTCCTCCTTGTTTTTAAACCCGTTCCTCTGCCAATTAGGAATCATATATTTTTCCCACCCGCTTTCCAATTAAAATATTAACACACTTTTCACAGTACCATTTATGGTCTATGGTTACATCCCCATTTTCATTCTCGTAGGTAATAAGATAAGTCTTGTAAGTAACTCCTCGCTCAAAATGTCCCTGACACCAACCCTCCTTAAATGAGAAATGATACTCACCAAAATTAGGCAGCTTAACTTCTTTAACTTCAATTTTTTCTAATTTTTCTCCGTCTTCATGTGTAGACACTACTGTATCATCTGTAGACACATCAGTAACTTTAACCCCTATTTCTGGAACTATGTAAAATAAGGTTTTCCCTTTGGCAGTTACGGCAAGGGGTAGCTCCCTTATATACCTATAAATATTTTTTCTGAAATCAATTATACTAACTTTAACTGTAGACATATGTAGACACATGATAACACAACTGTAGACACTTGTAAAGTGATGTGTAGACACATTGTACTTTTAGAGCGTATTATCAACAAAAAAAGGGAGGGGTACTTAAAAACTACACTCAGGGGGAGAGGGAATAGTCAATAATCACAAGGCTACCCCCATGAGTTACCCTACCTCCCTTGAAATTCTGGGAGTCTGAAGTCCTAAACCTTGTCCTATCAAGCTAAACTTGAATTAAACAAAGGCAGGGTATCACTTATGTAGTGTGTCTTATAGTTTATGGGTGATGTGTATTGATGTAGTTAAGTGTCAGAATAGTACGTCGTCTATTATAGCATTTACGACGTTACAACTTTAGCTTCAATTTGAGGCTGTGAAGAAATAATCGTAACGCAATCTCAAACCTGTTTTGTTGCTTTGTTGCTGTTCCTTTTGGTTGTTACTTGCTGTCTATTAAAATGGTTCTTTATGGTTTGGGGTTTTAACTGTCCTGTTTTTTTATGGCTTATAATGGTCTTTCTTTCTGTCTTGTAGTTTGCTTTTGTTTTGCTGTCTATTTGCTTAAGGTTGTATTTTCTCTCGTGTAGGGGTTCAAGGCTAAACGGATAAACTTTTAAGAGCTGAGCCTATAAAAAACAACGTAAAATGCCCCACGTTGAACGTTATCAAGTGTTAAGCTACCTTTCATCCTTTATTATATAGTATATTGTATAATACTTTGTACAAGTTTATTCTCCGCAAATGATGTTTTTTAGGCTCGTTTTCTTGCGGTTATTCTGGTTCATGCCTATGGTTTTAGAGCTAGTGTTCATACTGTATCAATCTATATAATTTCTTTGTTAAATACTCTTGACATAAGTATATTGTATACTGTATCATCAAGGTACAGGATTAAATAAATATAAGCACTTTAACAATTAGGTTTAACACTTTAGACAAGACACCTTCGCCCTTTATTATAAATTGGCGTAGTCTTGGTTATCTATGTGGAAATATAGAACTTGTTTATATTCTCATAAACGAAAAAAGCAACCTCGTTATTGGGTTATAACTTGTAGATGTTGTAAAGAAAAATGGATTGTAAAAAGTAATCCTGTTGGGGAAATAGATAGACATTGTAATAATGGTTGGGGATTAAATCAAAATCATAAAGAGCCATATATTACCCACGAAAAATGGATTTCTCCTAAAACGGATGAGCTTGGATTTTTCTTTACATTTTAATAATAGAGGACAAGCGGGAAATAATTCCCGTCTTGTTTAAGGTGTTAATAATCAGATATCAACGAAGTATTTTTACTTGGTTGATATTCGGTTATTATAAATTTATATTTTAATTATATGACCTACTCTAAAACTGAGAGGGAACAATATAACGAGTATAGGTTGGCGGTTTGTGAAAAGTTATCAATTAGAGAGCTTGACTATAACGCTTTTAGGCGATTAGGTCAGAAGCTATGTAATATTTATGTTCAATCTTGTAATGGTGAGATTGACGAAATAGAGTACGAACAACAGGTAAGACCGTTATACATAAAAGCGGAGGCATTAGCGAGACGCTTAAAACTTGAAATATATTTTCAGACTGACCCAAGAGGGAACACAATATATTTAAGCAAAGAAAAGATAGTAGATAATGACTATACACGAAATAGCATATCAATATATTAATTAATAGCTTATGGGCTTTATGGATAAGCATAAAGCTCTGAAAGTTAGAAATTATAAATTGAGATTAATATCTCACAAAAAATATATGAAGATTTACGACTTAGACGGGGTGGATATTGATGAAGTATTTAGAGAGCTTGAAAGCCTGGAAGAAAAGAAAAAGGAAGTAAGGAAAGAAGAAAAAGAAAAAGCAAAAGAACGGTTTGATAATTATAAATTAAAACTAAATGGAATATGAAATCAACTAAAAAAATGATTGATTGGCTGTATAAGAGTGATGATTGTTCGGATTTTCAAAAGGGGTTACGTTTCAAAATGTGGAGTCGTTACATTATGAGAAAGTTTAATGCGGTTGATGTTTCCAATTATAAGTTAAATGACAAAGAATTTTCGTTACTTGAAAAAGTAACAGGAATAAAAGTATGAAAACAATAGATAGAATGATTATTGAAAATCTTGAACAACAGATTGAAATTTTAGAAGGTAAGGTTGATTTATTAATGGGACATATTAAAAAGTTAGAAAAAATTATAAAAGATTTAACAGAAAAAATATGAATACAAAAAAATGTAAACATAGTATAACAACTATGTCAAAGGTTGGGTTTGATTTTAGATGTGATAAATGCGGGGGAATAGTCCTTGATATGAGTGAAGATAATTTTACTGATAACGAATATATGGAAGAAGTAAAAAGAGAAAATGACGAAGAAGCAAGAATGGAAGAATTAGACCGAATGGACTACAATTTTGATAGAAATTTTGAGAATGGCACTTTTGATGAGGGGGTGTCAAAATGAAATACAAAGACTTTGAGGACTTTTTACGGAAAAAACACGCTGACCAGTACACAGGTACTGATGACTTAATGCCTGATGATTATGAAGATTGGTTAATGGATTTGAGTGCTGATGATTTTATTGATTTTGGGAACGAATACGGGAAAGTAATTAAAAGTTTCATGAAGTTTCATGGAAGAATTAGCAATTAATTATGAAAGGAGAACATATGAATAACTTTTTAACAAAGAAAGTAGAAAAGAAAGCGGGAGAAATAGAGAGAAAAGGGAAAAAGTTTATAAAGAGATTGAAAGTTTATGCGGTAGCTCTTGGTGTTGGGTTGTTTGTTATTGGTATGTTTTTGGCTTTTATGAACGTAAGCCGTTGGTATGACGAGAACAGGGTTTTGTTTCAATTCCCGATTATCATTAAATTACAAGCCCCTGTAAGGATAGAGAAAAGAGCTAAAAGCGTGAAAATACAGGCGTCTGATAGGGTTAAAAGCCCTGTTGTACTAAGTCAAGCTATCCCTGTACCTTTAACCGAAAAAGAACAAATTTTAGCCCAAAAACATGGGGCGATATTATGGAAGATATACGGACTTGAAAGTACTTGGGGAAAGGCTGACGGTTGTAGATTAAATAATAAGGGTTGGGGAGGGTTTGGGGTAATGAACGAGGGGCAAGTGATTTGTTATGAAAGCTTTACGAAAGCTGTTGAACGTGCCGAGTTTTGGCTTTCTAAGATGAACCCTGATAAGAATTTGAATGAAGCTTTGTGCCTATGGAATACAGGTATAAGACAACCAATGTGTAATTATTCTATAAGTTATGAAAATCTATGAAATATCCTTATTTATTATTAAATGGTGTATTGTATTTATGTATTGATGATGATTACCTAAACAAAAGAAAAAGAGAAAAAGAAAAGAACACTTTAAGGCTAACAGGCAAGAGTAAGTTTGTCAAGCTGTCAAGCCCCCTTGCGGGAAATATACGGGAAAAGATATTGAACGCTATTAAGGGTTTAGTTGAGCTGTATAACGAGTTGAAATTATCAGTATAATACTGTATACTTTATATAATTAAAAGTTAATAAATAAAAAAAGAAATGAAACAATCTTTGAAATCAAAAATAATAGAGATGACAGAGGCGGGAAAGACACCGATTGAAATAACAAAAGAATTGGGTACTTATTCAAGCTATGTTTATGGAATACTCTCAAAATATAAAATTGAGAAAGAGTTGAAAAAATTAAAAGTTTTAAATAAATAATAGTTATGAAAGCTATTCATCTAAAAACTATAATAACTTCAATTAGAAGTAAGGTCGACCATTCTCTTGGACTCAGTATTTCAACGCCAGAATTAACAGTTGAGGAAAGTGCCGAATTTATGAGATTACAAGGAATTGAGTGCGAAACTCTTTTTGACCCACTAACAACCAAAGAGCCTCCACACGAAGTTAAGAGTGAAATATCACAGAAAACACAAAGTCAAAGACTTCGCTCTGTTCTTTTTATACTTTGGGAACAAAGAGGAAAAAAAGGAACATTTGAAGATTTTTATAGAGATAGAATGGAAGAAATTATAAATGCTATTAAAAATAAATTTGATAAATAATATGGAAGAACCAAAAAATTCCGCAACTTTCAGTATGACCACGCTTGGTGGGTTTAACGTACTGTTTACAATTAGAGAGGGTGATATTAAAGCTACTAAGGATTTAGTTAGCTTGGTTGTGGCGGTTGATAAACATTTTACCGAGGTTGGGTTTAAGCCACAGGTTAAGTCATTTGGTGGTGGGTTTCCAAAGAAAGAAAAAGAGTACACAGGAGATATTTGCCCTAAAGATAGTGGTCGCTTATATCATATGGTAACTAAAACTGGTAAAGATATGTGTAAGTGTGAGAATAGCAAGTATGATTTTACAACTAAGACAAGCTCTGGCTGTGATTTTATAGCTTGGGGTAAAAACTTAGAGGACGCTAAAGTACAAAAAGCTAAATGGAACGCAAGTAAAACCGTTACAGCATTTGAAGCGGATAATCCTAATTTCTAATATGAATGTTAGTTTTTGTCCTAAATGCGGATTTCCGCTTGTAAAAGATAGAACAGTTAAATATCTAAAAAAAGAATATAAAGAAATGTTAAGCGGATTTATGAGATGTGAAAATTGTAAGATAAATTATAAAACACCATTAACCTTAGATAATGAGGAATGGAAAAAGAAAACAAACTAATATGAAATACGATAAATATTTGTTTCATTGCTCAATGCTCCCTTTATTGACCACAAAGAGTAGAGTTAAGGGAGAGTTATCTGAAACCTGTAAGACAGAGCTTACCAAGATTTGGATAGAGAGTGAGTATGGCAGAGCCCGTGATGTAACTACAAAGTTTACAGAGAAAGGGATTATCTGTGAACAGGATAGTATTGATTTGTTAAATAAGAAATTGGCGAGTAGTTTTGTTAAAAATACAGAGTTATTAAAGAATGACTACATTACTGGTACTCCCGATATTAGGGATACGGCTATTTGGGATATAAAGACAAGTTGGGATTTGCTCTCATACGTTCAATCTGATTTTGATAAAGCTAAAAAGACCTACTACTACCAGCTCTTGGGTTATATGGCGCTTGTTGGGGCTAAGAGTGGGCATATTGCCTATTGTCTTGTGGATACTCCTGATAGCTTTATAAGAGATGAACTGTACAGGTTTTCATTCCAACACGACCCAGAGAGTGCCGAATACAAGGAAAAGGAACAGGAGATTATTAAGAACATGAAGTTTGGAGATATACCAGAAGAAAAGAGGGTTAAGATATTTGATTTTGAGTTTGACCAAAAAGCGATTGATGAGGTTTATGAAAAGGTTAAGGAATGGAGAAAGTTTTTAAATGATTTACACCTGTGAGAAATATTATAACGGGTTTGCGTCTGTAAGGTCTTTTGTTATGGAGTTGGCTAATAAAAGACATGAGGTGGTTGAAATAACATTAGACGGGGATTTGGTTCCTTATGCTATGCGAGGACAGAAAATGAGAATAAATAGCAAGACTCCATATAGAATATCTCCCTATGTACAAACAGCTAAATATGACGGTAAGAATATTAAAGCAGGGCAGAAGTATTATCTATGGGATTATAAGTGGGAGCCAATGAAAGAAGTACCAAAAGAAGCAACTATGGACGGTAAATTAGCTATGTTAGAGGCTTGGAAAAATCTTAACAAGCCTAAACAAATGGATTTGACAAAAATATAAACAAAGAGTAGGATAATATATCGGGATTGAAATTTAGGGGCTAAGTAGATTTCATTGATTTCAGCTTGTCCCTAAGTTTGAGGAACGACTATAGTAATAAATTAAATTAAATTCAATATGGCGACAAATTTAGACTACCAAAAAGACGCTTTCAAAAAGTTAACTTCCGATATAGACAAGTATAAATATTTAGAAAAACTTCGTAATGTTCTTCGTGATATTCAAAAATTATCTTGGCGTATAACTCAATTTGATAAAAAATTCTCGCTTGAAAATACAGACAAACAACATTATGAAGAATTATTGGACGCTTATCTAGAGTTTGGATTAGAAATTGATGATTTAGCTTTATGGGTAAGAGAAGATGAGATGAGAAAAAATAATCTATAAGTTTATATTAAATTAAATTAATGAAATACCGAAAAATAAATTCTAATTTTTGGGAAGATGGTTATATACTAGGACTTTCTAATGAGGAAAAATTACTCTTCTTGTATCTATTTACTAATTCTAAGGTTAATATGGTCGGTATATATGAATTACCTGATGTGATAATCTGTTCTAGTCTAGGGGCTAGTATAGAACAGTTATCAATAATGAAAGAGAAACTACAAAAAGACAATAAATATGCTTTCTATAAAGGTTGGGTGTTTGTTAATAACTTTTCAGAACATAATCATTTTTCAACTGTTACTAATGTTTTAGAAACTTACCTTAAAGATTTCAATGCTATACCCCAAGAAATCCTTAATTATTTCTTCCACACTCTTAAACTAGACTACATTCCCACTATTAAAAACAAGAAAGGTAATGAGGTTATTGTTATTGATATGGATATTGTTATTGTTAAGGACACTAGGGGGTACACTAGAACAGAGCCTTACAAAAGGATTGGGGCTAGAACTATAGAAGAGAGAGTAAATCCTGATGATGTTCCTATATGAGTCCTATAATAATATCAACAACATTTAGGTATATAATACTGTATAATAGTAAGTATGAAGCTAAGTAAAAAAGAATTAAAGGAAGTTCGTGAGTGTAAGTATTGCGATGGGGTAGCAATGCATAGAACAGAATGTTGGTTAAAGAGTTTCCAGATGATACCAACAGATTTACCTGACCTAACACCAATAAGAAAGTTAAAAGTTACCAAACTTAAAATACTAAAATGATAGAAGCACTAACCATTATCATAACTATTGGATTATTAATTTTTATAAGTTCATGGAGGTCAAAAGCGTAATATGAAATGTCCTGAATGTCAAAAAAAAGGAGATAAGTCAGAGATTTATATTGGAATGTCAACAAGAACTTTATTGGGTTGGCAACAATATTATGATAAAGACGGAATTTTACATGATAAAGACCCAAACCATACAACAACTGAATATGAATGTTCTAAAGGTCATAAATGGAAAGATATTAAATAACCATTATTAGTTTTAGCAAATATGAAGACTAAAGAAAAGAAATGTAAATGTGAAATAAAATATGCGTCTGACGGTAAGGTAAGATTTTGGAAAACTGATTGTCCAATCCATACGAAATCAGAAGTATGGTTAAATAAATCCCCAAAACCTAAAGAAAAGAAAGTAAGGATAGAGGAGCAAATAGAGGAAGTTTTAAGAAATAGAATACTTTATATTGGAAACGAAATTCCAAAATATTTTACAACTGATAAAAGAAGTAAGCAATTATATTCAGGCTATCCCCAACAGTTAATAGATGAATTAGTAAAAGTTATAAATTCTAAATAAATTATGAAGAAACAAAATGAATGGAAAATGAAAATGACTTTGCTTTGTGATAGACCCGTTATAAGAGCAAAAAACCTTTACGAACGATTAAACCCTAAAGAAAAACAAGCATTTCAATTCTATTATAAATGGAGTAAGTTATTATTCGGATAAATAATTATGAAGAACTTAAGAGAAGAAATAGAAAATATGATACTGACTTTCAAAGTTCGCACCGTGCTTCAAGAAGCCCAATCAGTTAAAGATATTAGCGAAATTGACTCAGGAACATTAACAAAAGAAAGTATAAATAGATTATTAAAACTTTTTGAAAAACACAAATTATGAAGAACTTAAGAGAAGAAATAATTGAGATATTAGGTAATGGAGTTTTCAAAGGAAAATTGTTTGAAGGACAATGTGGATTTTGGGCTGATACTCTTCTCTCCCTCTTTAAGCAACAGATGAAGGAGGAAATAAACAAAATAGAAAAGTTAGGAAGTTGGGAAGAAGGCAATTATGAATTGGTTATTTCTCATGAAGATTGGAAATCATTTAGAAAAAAACTATTAAAAAATATTGAGGGTTTATAAATTATTTATTTATATGGATATAATTAACGGTTTGGATGGACAATATGTTGTTTTTCAAGGAAAATTATTAAAAATAGTAGGAATTATTACCTCTGAAAATTGGTATAAAACGACAGATGGGTGGATAGAATATACTTTTGAAAATGGTATGAAAATAACAATGGGTAATAAAAATAGGTGAGAAAGTTAAAAGTTATAAAAATATTGAGGATTTATAAATATGAATACTTATAATAAAACACAATCTTTTTATAAAAATAAAGGAACTTTATTATTACCCCAAGAAAAACAGTCTAAAAGGATTTGTTTTAGATGCGAGAAAGAAACATCCGATACACCTTGTCCTTATTGTGGAGGCGGTGTATTTAAGTTTGAAGATTATAGTAAGTTAAAAGTTCCCCCCCAAAACATAAAAATATGAAAAATGAATGGTCAATAAAATTTAGAGTTAAAGATAGAAACCTCTTTAAAGTTCACAAGAAATCTATCTTGTGTGATATAAATCTTGAAGTTCCGACCGAATTACTTAATGGTTCTTATGGTTTGATATTAAGAAAAATAGAAGAAATTGAAAATGCAAAAAGGATTATGAAATTATATAAACAAACATAATAATATGAAAAAGTATCAAGTTACAAAAAAACAATGTCAAAAACATATAGACCAAGTAAATAATGTTTGTGATAGATGTGGTAGAAAAATTGTTCCTATAAAAACAGTTGATAATTCTCACAATCCTACTTATTGGGCTGGTTGTTTTCATGGAAGTAAAGATAAAGATGCTTTTGGTAATTTTACTTATGGAGTTCCAAAAGAAACATATAAATTAGCCTACAAGTTAGTTTTACAAGATAATTTATATTTAGGAATGAAAAAAGAAAAGGGTTCTGATTTTGAGTATTTATTTCAAAATGGAGTTAGTAAAATTTGTGGAATACTTAATGATATTGAATACATAAAAAATAATAAACCAAGATACACAAAAACCCAATTAAGAAAAGATTATATAAAATATTATAAATAACCCCCTCACAAGGGTAGGGAACTTTGAAAATTAGAGGATTGAAAGCTGGGACATTAGGTGCTGAAGAGGTTATCAGGTTGCGAAGCATGATATTGCCCACTAAACCCCAGCTTTTAACCCTTTAATTAGTTAGGGAATTATAAATTAAAATATTTTAAGTATGAATATAAAATTTGATTTGGACTATGACGGAATTCCTTTTATAGATTTAGAGGCTGATGACGATGATGTAGAAACAAAAATGCTACGAAAGTTTATTGAGGAAGCTAAAAAGAATGGGATAGTTCTTAAAGGTTGTGATGCAGAAAAAGATTGTGATAAACACGCAACAATAGAATTAAAAATTAGTTAGGGTAGGGAATTAGAAGTATGAAAAACTCTAAATCAATAGATAAAGGAAAGAAGAAACAGATAAGCCATATAAATAATGATTGGTTTTGGGCGAGTTCTGTCGGTCAGGACAGTATAGAAATAACACCTCTTAAATGGTGGGAACGAATACTATATTGGAAGTTTCCCGATAAAAGTTATAAATCAAAATGACTAACACTAAACCAATAGATAAAAAGATGAAAGCGGTTAAAACTGTAATTAAAATGGCTGAAAAGGGAGTTGGTCGTGATAAGTGTAAAAGTTATGCGGTTGGTTGTTCTAACTGTCAGGGTCAAATATTACTTGGTTGTTTGGATAATTTTCTTAATTTACTAATTTGGGAAAAACAAAGTGAATAAACCAATAGGGAATTAGAAGTTTATAAAGAGGATATGACCACTAATGAATCAAGAAGAAAACTGACTGAAGAAGAAAGAGTAATTAAAGAAATTGATTTTATAGCACAAGGTGAGAAAGATAGTGAAAAAGATATTTTATTTCTCGTCGAATATTGTTTGGATATACCTTGTCAATTATTTGTTAAGAAATAAACGCCCTGAAATAATATGGTAAACCTAAATAAACTACAGAGTGAAGCGGTTGAAAAGAAAATGAATTACATCTTTAGAAAGTGGGAGTTGGTAAAAGGAAAACTCTATATTGCTGGTGTTCAAGGTTGGATGAATTATTATATTAGAAAAACTTTAAATAGTGCCTACAAAGAAGGACAGAAGGGGGAGAGAAAATTAATAATTAAAGAAATAGACGAACTTGAAAATAGAATGGGTGAAACCTCAATGGAAGAATGGAGATTATTTAAACACATAAGAAATACTTTAAGAGATAAGAAATACTTTAAGAGATAATGTTAAAAATTTAGAGAAGAAATAATGAAAAATAAAGAGAAATGTAAACACCCGAAAATAGCAAGACACCCTTATGGATTTTGTAATAATTGTGGGAAAGAAATATCCAAAGAGAAACCCCAATTAGATTGGGAAGAAGACTTAATAATTTTAGGTTTAATGAACCTACAAAATAAAGATTGGAGAACTTATGAAGTTAAAAAGTTAATAAAATTTGTTAATTTATTGCTCCAAAAAACAAGGAGAAAAGTGGTGGAGGAAATAATTGGTAAACTAAAGAGACAAAGTTATTTATTTGGCCATAAGTGGCAGGTGCCTTCGAATAAAAGGTACACCGCCTATTGTCCGAAATGTCAGAAAGTATGTTAATACTTAAAGAAAAACTAAAATATATTATTTATGGAAGTTTGTTTGTTTTGTTAGGGTATATAATTGGAGGTTTATGGTAGTTTAGTATGTGAACAAGGGAAATACCCGCCAAAAGACAGTTGTGTAAAGTTTACCAACAGGTTGCTAATCCGAAGTCACCGAGAAAAGAATGGCGGAATGTACGTTCAAGTCGTACAGCTACCACCACGCTGAATAATCTGTGATAGTTCAGCAAGTACCAGAACTGAGGACTCTGGGTCTTATCTCCCGCTCTAGGGCTTTCCTTGGGGCGGATAAAAGTACATACACGGGAGTTCCGTGAAAGTACGATAGAGATGGAGTAAAATCCTACCTCTGGAGTACATTTCTAAATTATAGATTGGCACAGATGCGATTTAGACACTTAACTCCCCGCCTTATTTAATTATGATTATATCTAATCCTTGCCCGATTTGTAGTTACCCCTTAAGAGAAAGTATAGGTTATCTAACATGCGAGAATTGTGGTAAAGTTATTTATAGAATTAACACCAAGAAGAAGAAAGTTAAAAGAATAGTAAACTGATATGGACGAAGTTCTAACTAAAACATTTACTTTTATGAAGTTCCCCAAGCCCATTAAGAAACCTAAAAAAACAATGAAGGACTACATAAAAACACGTAAACTACTCAAGCTAAAATCAAAATCTAAAGGGGTTAAGGTTAAAAAGGTAAAGTTGCCAAAGGAAAAGACAAGAAGTAAGTTGATTAAAGAAGAAAGAGAAATATTAAAAAAAGAATTTCAAAAAAAAGGAATAACATCTTGTGAATTAAGATTTAAGAATTGTTGGAAAACAAATGCTCTTGGTTTTTCCCATAAACATAAAAGAAATTGGTATCTCGGTAAAAACAATAAAGAACTATTATGGGAATTTAATCAAGTTATTTTAGCTTGTAATTCTTGCCATTTTATTATAGAATATGATAAGGAATTAACTAAAAAAGTATTTAAAAAGTTAAGACCTTAAAAAATGCCTACAGGATTTTATAAACGTTCTGAAAAAGAATTAGACAGGTTAAGAAAAATGATGAAAGAAATTGGCTTAAGAAATGATTTGAAAGTAAAAAAAATATGCGAAGTATGTAAGAAATCATATCTATGTCACAATTTTAGAAAAAATACTTCTCGCTTTTGTTCAAGAGAATGTTTTTTAAAAGCATCAAGAATGGGTTTGATTATTTATTTTTCTAAAGGTCATATAAGAAAAATAAAAAGAATTGAATATAATTGTAAAGAATGTGGAAAAATTAAAACAATAGCCCCAAGTCAATATAAATATTATAAAAATGCTGGTAGTTTTTGTTCTTTAATATGTAAAAATAAAAATAAAAAATATAAAAAAGATATGGCTAATGTTTTTGTAGGTAGAATGCCAATTCCTATAAGAATAGGATATGGTACTAACAGACACGTAAAAGTATTCAATGGAAAATATCTTATAGGAAACAAAAATATATATTTTAGAAGTAAATGGGAAGCAAACTATGCTGTCTATTTAGATTTTCTAAAGAAAAATAATTCTATTAAAGATTGGTTATTTGAAAAAGATGTTTTTATCTTCCAAAAGATAAAGTTTGGAACAAGAAGTTATCGTCCAGATTTTAAAGTTTTTAATAATGATGGAACTTTTGAATATCATGAAATAAAAGGATGGATGGATAAAAAATCTAAAACTAAATTAAACAGAATGAGAATATATTTCCCTAATATTAAAATGGTCTTAATTCAACAAAATGAATATAGAGAAATTATGAAATACAAAAATTTATTAAAATTTTATTGAAAATAAAAGCTAACGGGACAACAAAGTTTTCAATTGGAGATATAAAACTTTTAATACAAAATTTTAGCAATATTTGGAGATAAAAACATGCCACTAACAAAACCACTCTTTCATTTCAAAAATAAGTGTCTTCTATGTCAAAAACCCTGCCGTAATAAATACTGTAATAGAATATGTCGTGAGATAGCTTTTCTTAGGCGAAGATTTGATATTTTAGATAAATATAGAAGGCGGCTTGATATTATTATTAAATACTATTCTACTTAGATTTTATCTTTGGCGGTTTTGGTTGCCCGAACCAGCTTTTTCTCCTTACCAACTTCTCCAGTGTCTCTCTTGATATATGGTTTACACCAAGTAGTGCTAAATTATGAAAACGGTTAGCTTCTTTTCTTTGGTTCCATTCAATATCAATCTGTTTTCTTTTAGCTTTTTCCATTATATTCCACCTAATTTAGTTGAAATTTTATAAAGTCCCGAACTTGTTAATGCAACTATTAAACCATTTTCAATACCCGATATCCCAAATAACTTGAGAAACCCAAACACTACTCCTAAAACTATAGCAAAACAAAAATACATAAAAGACTTCTTGTCTGGGTTCTCAAAGAGTTTAACCCCGTTTATGAAACCAATGACGACGGCAACACTTGTTAATTGTTCCATTTTATATCATCTCCTTTTATTTAATCCCTTGCAATGTTTCAAGGGCTTGAACTTTTAACGCTAACTCTCCATAGCGGGCTTCAACGCTGACTAATTTTTGTAAAATAATTTCTTGATTTTTATTCATTATGTCTACTTTCTGGGTAAGCAGTTGAATTTGGGTTGAAAGTCCAAAATAAAGAGTAGCAAAAGCGAATATAGATGCTATTACGGATACCGAAAAGGCTACTAAATTATCAATTCTCCAAATTGGTAAATTATGTTTTGTCATTTAAGTTTTATTTGTTTTAATTTATTAAAAAGCAAGACTAAGACATCGGCTATAGTTAATTGTTCAATAGTGCTTTGAGATTTACATTCTAAAAGAGCCTTGTTTAGCTCTCCTTTTGTTCTTGCGATTGCCTCAAGCCCACCCTGAATTTCTTTTAACCTTTTTTCGTATACCCCTACCATACCTTGCTGTTCTGACACTGTGTCGGATAGCTTTTGTATAAGCTCTCCCCGTAATTTATCGTTATTCAGCACTTGCTCCTTTAATCTGCTAACCTGTTCCATCCTGTTTTCTAACTCTGCTTGAGTATTGCCAAGTTGGGTTTGGATATCTGTAATGCGACTTTTTAGGCCTGCCACTACCCTTTGAACATCTTCAAAAGAGGTAGATGCTGGGTCACTTGAAATCTCCAAATATTTAACCATTTCGTCCCATTTGGTTGAGTTACCAACCAACTTTTCATAAAGAGAACCTTCTATCGTGATATTTGTGTTTGGCATAGGTTGTGTTCCGTTATAATTTCTAACTTCATCAACGTATTCCTGCGGATTAACTGCGCCGAAATATCCGTTGTTATAATCTTGAACTTCGTGTTGACTATTAAGTATCTTAATTTTTTTAACTGTCCAATGAAGATGAGCTCCAGTTGAATTTCCCGTATTATCAGAAATTGCCATTGATTCTCCTTGTTTTTTCTCAGTAAAGGTTTCTATTGAATGACAGTGAGCGAATGTATGTTTCCAAAGACTTTTGGCTTTAGTTATTACTTCAAAATATATACCATATCCTGGGGGGTCAATACTTTGTTTATAGAATTGAACATTTTGAGGAGCAATAATATATCTTTGTCCAACTGGAGTATCAGGATATTTTGTTTTAATATCCCATCCATTATGTGCTTTAAGACCAAATTTCTTATACATATTGGGGTTTTCTCCAAATTCTTGAGTTAATTGAAATGGGTCTATAGGTAATAATAACTTCATATAATTTATCTAAACCAACTTCTAACTGTATTTATAGCATTTTGTACGATACTTGATGCCTTGCTCTGTTTAGGGGCGGCGGTTTCTTTATATTCGCCATCCAATAAAGACATGAATTCTATGAATGTAACCATATTCTTATATTAACTAATTAACTTTAATTTTCAAATCAACTATTTATAAAGTTTTCTCATCTCGGCCTTTACCTCGTCAGTTACAATCCCAGCCTGAATGAGTAGTTTAAGATGTTTAGGTTGGTTTTTTAGAACAAAACTATCAAGTCTGTCCAAGACCGCCTGTGCCCTTGCCGTTGGGTCATCAATCGTTAAAAGTTCCCTATCGGCTTTCATAATTCCCAACTTCTCCAACTTTCTGTACTTCTCCGCCTGAGCAATAACCTCATCAGTTGCCAGTCCTGAAGATTTTATTTTCTCTATAACGGTCTTATCTTTCTTAGCCTTCTTGATTTCAGTTAACAGTAGGTCAGCCTTATCGGTAACTGAAACATTATCAAGTAGCTTAGGATTAATCCCTTTCCCTGCGTCATACTGGACTATCATAGTGTCTAAATTATTTTTCTCCGTTCCGCCATAGGTTTGACCTCCTGCTCCAAAGAACATTGGTATTCCAAAAGGAATTGATGAGGGGTCGTCATTATAAAGGTCGGCCATATCCTGAATAAACATTGGGATTATTCGCTTGATGATTTCCTGTTTGGCGTCAAACGGTTGTCCTTCAAAACTTGTTCCTTTAGACCAGTTAAGAAAAAAAGACATAACGGGAGCAGTCTTATTTTCAAAATAAGTATTAATTAAATCATATCTTGTCAAAGGTTTATATCCTTCCCCCAGTTTAATCTTCTTTCCAGTTATGGAACTTGTAAGTTCTCCTTTGATAAGCCTTGCCAAAAGTACAATTGGCTGTTGAAATCCGCCTAAGATATCTATTCTCGTATTTCCTTTTTTAAGTTTAAGAAAGTCTGAATTAGTTGGGTCAGTTACTACTTCAAACCCCCCAAGTTTTCCCAGCTCAAGTAGAGTCGCACTTCCAGCAACATAAGCAAATAAAGTTTTAAGGGCTTCCTTTCTGACAGCGGGTTGAAGTTTTGTATAGTATAGAGGATTTAGTAATTGAATTCGGGAAGCCAGAAGTCGTGGTGAGAATAATACCGAGGTAACTTCTGTTCCTACTTTCTCAAGTAGCCCTAAAGTTCCCCTCCCCGTCATGGCATTTATGAACTTAGCCATATCTTTCAGGTATCTTGGGTCTCCAATATCCCCAGTTCTCTTTCCGACTTCAACCATCTTATTGAATACATCAGCCCTCATTTTGTTAGCAAATCCTGTATAAGCTCTTGCTGACGCTCTTACAAATTTTCCAATTATAGGAATTTTCTCAGCTAAAGATGACCTGAACTGTTCCTCACGTTTTTCCAACTGTTCTCCTAAATTCATGATAGAAAGTTTATTCTCCCTCATCATTTGGTAATTGGGACTTTTAACGATGCTTTCATTAAGTTCATTAACAGCTTTTTCTGAGAAAAAATACTTGAATTGTTCCTTAAAAGCTCCCGCCCATTCTTTAGGATGACGATATCCTCCAAATATCCCCTGTCTAAGACCAAAAGACATATCAAATCCTCCAGCAAGTAGTGAGCGTGGGATAGAGAGTGCGTCTCCAAAAAACGACATAACTTTTTCCATTACAGGTCTTTTATCCAGTATCGCCTTAGTAAATTCTTCTCCAAATACATCACTTAATAATGAGAGTTCATTCTTGGTTGGTAGAGCTGTTCCCTCTTTGCCAAACATCTTGACTAAAGCGTTGTTGGCTGTCACTTTTTCCCAATCAGTTATAACAGGTGAAGTCTTTACTTGGTCAAATAAGGAATCAATGGTTGGTTGGTCAACAGTTTTTCTTAGGGTTTCAAATTGAACCTTCGGGAGTTGTCCTTTAAGTTTTACTAGTTGTTCATAAAAACCCTTTTCCCCAGATACAGTTTCTCCTGTCTTGGTAAACTCTCCAATTCTTGCTCCACGTTCCTTTGTGTATAAACTCTCCTGCGTTTGACGTAAAGGTTTAAGAGCTTCAATTACTTTGTTAATTGGTGGAACTTCAGGTGGTGGAGGAATAACTGGTTCAGGTGGTATAGCCCCACCTGGAGTAGTCGGCAATATTTTAGGTAATGGTTTTCCCGCTTTACCCAGCACTTGGCTCATCAACTCTTCGTGTGGAATTCCCATCTGGTCGGCTACCGCCTGAGATGAAGGAAGTTTTCCGATTGCTGGAACCCCAACTTGATACTTTTCATTCTGCTTGACAAGGGCAGTAAATCTGTCAAGGTCTTTTTGGAAAGGTACTTGTGGTATTTCTACTCCTCCCTGTACTGGGGGTTGTTTTAGTCTTAATCTTTCTTCTGGGGTTATGGGTTTGATAGATAGACCCATTGGTATATCTTCAATCCTGTATCCTCCTTTAGGCATCTTTAAATCTTCTCTCGCTTTAGCATACCAAATAGGCTCTTTCTTTCCTCCAGTAACAATAGGTCGTTTTTGGTATTTGTCTATTTCGCTATAAAAGACTTCTTCTCTTGGTTTAGGTTTAGTAAATTGTCCTAATTCATTTCTAAAAAATTCTTTTGAAGCAGTAATAGCTTCCTTATCAGTTGCCTTAGGAAATACTTTTTTATAAGCATTTATAATGGAAGAAAGTATTTTACCAGCCGTATAACCCAATGCTCCTACTCCTCCCCCTAAAACTGCTCCCCCCGCCCCACCTATCGCAGTTGAACCAGCGACCCTTTTAGTATATTCTAATAAGTTTTTTTCATCCTGATTTTCTTGTAATCCTCCAGTCAGTCCATAAGCACCTCCAAATTTTCCAAAACCTAATGCTCCTTTACCTATAGATTTTAATAAGGTTTTTTTTCCTACTTCTTTAACAATAGTTTTAACTGCTCCTCCACCAAACGGAAGCATGATTGCGTTTAAAATTCCAGTTCCTAATTGTCCAACGTCTCCTAAAGTTTTTTGAATAGGAACTTTTTGTCCTCCTACTGTTCTTCCTAAGTCTAACGACAACTTTGTTCCTCCTCCAACAATATCTCTCGGAATATTAGCAAACCCTTCAAGTAATGGTTTACCTAAATAGTCATATCCCCAATCTAATCCTTTGTATCCTGTTTGAATTTTTGGAAGTACAACTGGTTTGTAGGGTTCCTGCATAAATGAACTTATTTTCTGTACTGGTTGTTCAAATTTAAGAAGTGTTTGAGAAGCTTGTGGGTTTTGTGTTGCCCAATTTTGTATACCAGTTTGAGCCGTCTTGATAGGATTTTGAATAAAAGAACTAACTCCTCCCGCAAGGTTGCCTAATTTTCTTTTGATTGCTGAGATTAAATTCATACATAGTTTTTACTGTAATAATGATGCAATAGTTTGTTCTCCAGTTTCAGGTGTTATTTGATTTCCAACATATCCTTTATTAGACGATAAAGTCTGTGCGGTAGGTTTAACGTAAGGAAGAAGCCCAAGTAATCTGTTCTTTCTTTGTTCCTCTGCCGATTGAGCCATCTGGGCCGCTTGGAATTGAGTTGTAATAGTATCTTTCTTAGCTGCCATTCTGTCATTTAACATCTTCATTAAACTATCAAGTCCTACTCCTGCATATTGGGCAGACCGCATTAGCTTTGTAAGTTGCTCTCTAAGTGGTTGAGCTCTTGCGGAAATCAGCCTTCTTCTCTGGTCTTCAGTCATCAATACATTTCCAGCCTCTCTTGTTACCTGTCCATCAATGGCTTCAATCTCATCAGTTACAGATAATACTTGGGTATTCAAATCATTAAGAACTGCCTGTTGTTTGGTAACTCCAAGTTCTTCAGCCATCTTGGTATATGCAGCATCAAGGTCTTCTGTAGGCATATTAGCTATTTGGTTTGAAGTAGCCATTAACTCCTGAAGTATCATATCCCGTACTTCCTGATTTTGCAGTCCTGTAAACATTTGTCCTTGTTCTCCAACTGCTCCTCCTCCACTACCAGCAAATATACCCTCAGGAGTTGTAGGTAATTCTGGAGTTTTAATTGGAGGTTTAATTGGAGGTTTAGTTGTTGGAGCTCCAAAGATATTTGAACCACCTTTATCAGTTCTTTGTTTTCCAAGTAAATCACTTAACTTTTCGGTTAATCCTATCTCTTTAGTTCCCCAACTTCCAACTGGAGCTTGAACCTTACTATATACATCTCCAAGAGCTTTAGCTCCTGGAAGAAATGTTCCAGCAATATTTAAACCTTTTTGTAACCAGTCTGTCTTTGGTAAGTTGGTAGCACTTCCCCTATCTCCAGCTTGAACTTCTCCACGTCTTTGAATAGCCGCTCCTAAATCAGCAACACCTTTAGTAAGTCCTTGTCCTATTGAACTGGCTGTCTCTTGTAATTTTCTCTGTAGAGCTCCCATATTAAATATCTGAGGTTGTGCTGGAGTTGGAACTGGTGTTGGAACTGGAGTTACTGCTGGAGTAGTTGCTTTTCTTTGAGCTTCTTGTGCTGCTTGTTCGGCCTTATATGCGTTCCAAGAAGGGTCTCCCCATTCAGCTTCATAAATTCCCCTTGAAGGGTCAACTATTTTATAAGTTCTTCCGCTAATAGTAATTTTATCACCTACATTTTTTCCTCTTGTTAAATCTGCGTCAGAACCACCTGTCGGTGCTGGTTGTTGTCCTCCGCCACCACCTGAAGTTCCACCAATGGTTGCCGAAGTTTTTAATTGTGCTGAAGAATCTTTAACTGGGCCTTCTCCAATAAATTTATCAATTTGGGACAATTGTTGTTGCTGTTGAGCTGTCGGTGGTTTTACACGAGATATCAATTTAGAGGCTTCTGATTGTTGAGGTTGAAAAAATGACTGTACTTTTCTAACTATGGCGTTCCACATAAATATAATGAAATGTTAATAGAACCAATAATAATTACTATTATCTAAATAATCAAATCAACTGACGTTGGTTGCTATACCTTTTGTAAAAACAATAGTTCCTGAAGTAGTTGTTGTTCCACCAAAATCAACTGTTTTAATATAAACAACAGTTCCGTCAACTCCTACTGTTCCACCTACTGAATATGCTATTGGATTAACCGTACCCCCTGTTAAAGATGGCGTACCAATAGTCGGAGTTACTAAATTAAGACTGGTCGCAGTTCCGCCTATTATTGTTGGAGTTCCAAAAGTACCTAAGCTATATGTCCCACCCGTAATGGTAGGAGTTCCAAGTGTAAGAGTATTTGCCGTACCACCAGTTGAAGCCATCGTTCCTATTGTTGGGGTAACTAACTTCATACTGGTTGCCGTTCCTCCGTTATATACCATATTTGTAAGCGTTATTCCTGTAAGGTCATCTGCCCCTCCTGAAGTATGGGAGGCGGCATGAAGTTTAGTGTGATGCTGGTCTGACGTTACTCCACCCAAATCATTATGTAAAACTGTTCCTGTGACCTCACGGGTTAAATCTATAGCGGGTTGGTCTAAATTATTATGATGATGAATGGTCGGTTCGGGTTCATCTTTCATCTCTGGGGTTCTAACCACCTTGACTTCCTTGCCATCTATAATGGTAAATTCATCTTTAGCCTCAAGTGATGGAGTTTTAATATTGTCGTCCATTATAAAAATTCCTCAGTATCTATTAACATTCCTAAACTGGTAATCTGTGGTGCTGTCGTTCCGTTTCCCACATTGGCAAGGGCCAATTGAAATTCTTTTGCCCTCCAGTCTACGGTAAATCTCTTCTCGGTTATTGCCCCGTCAGTTGTGTAGGAGGCAGTCCCAAGAGCCGTCCAACTTGAGGCATTATCAAGTTTATACTCTACCGCTACAGACTCACCTGTCGCCAAAGGCCTGAAAGAAGCCTTGACTATTTTTGCGTATTTTCCTTTATAAGGTTGTTTGTCATCAAAAACCATAGACTCAAAACGGGAAGAAGTATAATAAAGAGACGTTGAGATTTGGTCTACTCCCACAGTTCCCGCCCCATTCTGCCACCCTATGTAAAATTGGGAAGGACTGACTCCCTTAACTGCCCCGATTATAACCGCTGTTCCCTGATTAGTAGTTCCTGAAATCGGGTAGTCAAAATTAAGACTGTTTGAATAGTTCTTGTTTATCTGTCCGTAAGAGTAGACGCCCCTGTAAACTGTAGTTGAATCCCCATTTGAAACGGCAAAGTAAGGAATACCATTTTGGACTGTTACTGCCCCAGGATAAACTTCAATATACTTTCCCACTCCGACAAATGGGATACGTTTTAATTTAACTAGGTTCCCATTCCAGGCATACATGTTGCCGTGAATCCCCGCCCAAATATAGAGGTTGTTCTGGTGAAAGAGCATCGCATTAACTCCGCCCTCGTTGATTTCTATTATATCGTTATAAGTCGTTGCAGTCCCGTCCCACAGGAAGATTTTAGAATTTCCTACAGCGTTGATACTATCTCCTTGATAAGTACCTATCGCCAGAAACTTACCAGTTATCGCCGTAAGGCATCTGATGTGATAACCAGGCGGGAGGGTAAGAGAATTATAAGTATAGGTTGTCCCATCATAGGTTGAGAGATAACGCCCATTTCCAATACAGATGTAGTTTATGAAATTTGTCATTGGAAGCCATGTTTCATATCCTACGCTTGTAATAGTCCCATAAGGGGTAGTTAATGATGGAGTTCCTGAAATTGGGCCGTAACGTGAAACAGCAGCACTTCCTCCAAGATATACATAATCATTAAAAAACTCCATTCCCTGACCTTGGGAAGTAGAGACTGTTCCTACAAGTGAGAATGTTCCAGTTCCTCCAGTTTTCTTGTAGAATTTTCCCGTATTCCCATAAAAGTAGACATCAGAGTTTACAGGTGAAATCCAGGTAATAAGGTCGGTATCTATTGTCCCTGAATTTTTAGTGGCAGCATAGTTAGTTTTTAAGACATCAGGGTCGCTGCGGTAATCCAAAGAAACTCCATTGTAGAAAGAGCCAGGTATTCCTACCTTACTTCCGTCAGCCAGTCCCGAATGGAAACGGTCTACAAGAAAATATTTTTGTGCTATATTATTTTCCTCCTTATTGAGTTGCTACGGGTGGTGGATTATTTGGGTCTGTTACACCTATCAATCTATAGCTTGAGATATATTGCCCCGTAGATTTATAACCATATCTCTGCTTCATTTTTTCCATACCATCTTTGAATTGTCTAAGATAGAAAGCAGCATGGTTATCTTCCCTCTTCAAAGTCCAATATCGTCCAACTGCCCCTAACCAAATAAGGTCATGAAAATCCTCTGGAAGCGAGGGCATTTCCCCTATTACATAAGTATCTCCCGATACACTTGCTCCACCAAAGGCTCTTTTTAGAGTAATAACTGTATTACTTGTACGGGATGTAATTTCGTACCACCAGTCATCAGTATCAAACTTGAAGTATCGTCCAACCATAGCCGCAGTCCAAGTTGTACTCCCTCCAGTTATAGCATATTTACTTGTAGTAATAGTGATAGAGGCGGTTCCCGTTGTATAGTCATCAACTGATAAATCCCTAACGGATTTTTCGTAAACTATCGTAACGGTTTTTCCAGCTGTAGAGGGAATGGGAAAGATTTGAATTTCTGTTTCATCATTTACAAAGTAGAATTCCGCTATGTTTGAAGTATAATCTGAACCATACTGATTTAACTTAGTCCAGTAATCCCAATCAGAAATTTCCTTAAGAGAATAGACAATATCAGAAACCGTTACTGAAACCGACTTAACTCTCTTTATATTGTAAGGAAAAGTATATGCCTGTTGAGATGCCACAGTTGAACAAGTTCCCGAAGTTTCCATAAAAGGCCAATTCCAATAGGAAAGAATATTCCTATGAACCATGTTAATATAACGTCCACCTCTTGTCACATTGGCAGTTGCTGTATCCTGCGTCTCATCCTGATAAATTGTATTCAAAGTTTGCCAGCTTAACATTTTTTATGTCCAACTTGTCTGGGGGGCAGTTACCCCAGTATAACTTGATTGGTTAATGGTTTGCCCAGTAAAAGTAGCGTGAGAGTCTTTGGGATTTCTCCCTCCATACTTATATCTGGCTCCAGTAACCCTGCCTCCATATTTAAGTCTTAATCCTCTAAGTCCTCCATATTTATATCGTCCCCAACGGTCTCCCTGAGAGAATGTAGTTTGATTTGTAGTATCTTGAGTAAAAGCTGTTTGATTTGACATAATTAAAGACTTTCCAGGTACGGAACCCAGTAGTCTTTAATGATTTTATCAACATCGTAGGCTTTTGTAAATTCAACTGCTTTTCTTTTATACTCCTCTTTATCTCCTTTATAGATTTTTTCTAACGCTTCTAAAATACTTTCCATTTTTGGGTGATATTGGTAAGAGGCTAAAGGTGTCCACCACTTCTCACTTGACTCAACCGCTATACCTGAGCCGAGAAGTTCGGGCATTGAAGTCCAGTTACCAACAATTACTGGCGTACCACACGCTTGACTTTCAATTACGGGAATTCCAAAACCTTCACCCATAGCAGGATTAAGTAAGACATCAAAAGACGAATAAAGTTTAGCCAAGTCCTCTGAGGAAAATTTAAAGAGATAATTATAATATGCCGTATGGATAAGTTTATCGGCTATCCCCAAGTGAATACAATATTCAATTAAGTTCATTCCCCCTTGTTCAGTTCCTACCGCTGTATGAAGATAGAGTCTTGCATTAGGTTTATCTTTGGCAAAATTAGCAAACGCCTCAAGAGACTGCTGAAATGATTTTCTTGAAGGTAGACTTTTATTCTGAGCTACCATTCCTACACAATAAGAGTCTTCTGGAATATTAAATATCTTACGGCTTTCTTTCTTATCTCTTGGATTAAAAATTTTAGTATCTATACAATGGGGAATATATAAGGCATCAATTCCTGCTCTTTTAAAAGCCCTCTGCCCATGTTTAGAATAAGCAATAACCTTGTAGGCTTCTCTTGCCCTAACTAAAACTGGAGGTGGAACTTCTTCATGGTCAACTGGACACCAACTTATCCACTTAACTTTGTTGGCAAAAAGAGAAGTATTCATCGGCCAAATATCCATCAGGGTAATCACAATATCTGCCTTAAAATCCTGACTGTGAGAAACTATACTATCTTCTCCCCAAGTACTGGCTATTATGGGATAACAGATAATCCCCCCCATATTAAGTATTCCACCCTGAAGTCCGTAGTAAGATGAAATTGCCATAGGATAACCTGTTTTTTGCAGTCCCTGAGTAACAAGAGCTGTCTGATTTCCATAACCTGTTGGAGTCCAAGCAGAATTGGAGTGCCAAAGTATCCGTAACTTTTTCCCAGATACATTTAATCCCTTTGAACTTTTGCCTTCTAAGTGAGTAAGTTTTGCTGTAGAACAGACAATTTTATATCCCGCCTCTTTTACCTTTTTACACCATTCCCTGTCGGATTCGTAGTGGGGAAACTTAATTTCATCCCATAGTCCAACTTTATCAATCACTTCTTTTTTTATCAGCATACAAGCTCCTGTAACCCATTCTACCTCTCTTACTTTATCGTACTGTCCTTTGTCCTCTTCACCCATTCCAGTATGTGCTCCAAATCCAAAAGCTCCTGCATGTTGGATTTTACCGTCTGGGAATTTAAGTATTGCACCTGCTACTCCATCCAAATCATCAACCATTTGTTTCAACCACCCGTCTTGGAGATTACCCATGCAGTCTGGGTTCAGAAGTAGAACATTACCTTGAGCCAGTTTTAACCCTTGATTAACCGCATGGGTAAAATTGTAATTCCTGTCGTTTATGATGTAATCTACTCCTTGTTTATTAAGGTAAGTTTTATCGTTTGAGTTATTGTCAATTACAATAATTTTATACTGATAACCTGCCTTAGATAACCCTTCAAAACATTTATCCAAGACCTCCTGCGAATTGTAGGTAACGATGATAATCGTAACAAAATCTTTCTTCTCTATTTTCTGGGTAACTTCTATGAAATTATCCAACTGTTTATCAAAATCTAAGTCTTTGGTGTACCATTCCCGATTATATTCCTCAATTCCTTTTTCCGTTATAATCTTTACCTCACACCCGCAGCGATAGGCTTCTTCAGGAAGGCCAGAATACCCGTCATAAGAGTAAAAGACTTTAGTACTTTTAAGAAGAGAAGACAATTCCTCTCTTGTTTTAGGATAGTCTAAAGTAATCTCCGTTAAGTCTTTAGTTTCTTTAACTCGTGGAATATCTTTTCCCTTTCCCACCCAAAAACAATTCTTGGTTCTTTCTGCTGTTGATGAATTATTAAAGAAATTTTCTATCACATCAATCTTTAATAGTGGAGCATCATAGGATATCTTATTCCAAGTAAAGACAGTTTCGCTGTAACTTTTTGCCCCACCTAAAAGTCCAGGAGTGTTTAGAACATACCTAACTACCTTCTTTGCCCCAAAAGGATTTCCCCAGACTATTTCAGGATAAACCGCTATAAAATCATCAGTTATATTTTTTGGGTCAAGGTAGAGAGTATTCCAATCTTTATTTACAATTGGATTTGAAACATAAGCCTCTTGTCCCCGTCTGTTAAGTAAGTGACAAAGTCTATGAAGAGCCCGTATTCCACCAGAGTTATTACGGTAATCAGGAGTCCAAATGAGATATTTACCCATTAATTCATCATAGCAGATTTTTATTTAAATTCAAAATTATAATATTTGGGCTCTCCACCCAAAGTCAAAATTAGATGTTGATGGAGCAACTTCACAATTAACAGTAAAGTATGTTGCTCCTATTGTATCAACCCAAATCGTTCCTATATCAGTTGTTGGATTTTCTCCACCCACAATACTTATATTATCAAGTGTTGGAGTAACCGCAAGTCCATGAGTGATAATTGCCGAAGTTGCTCCACTTGCAATAGTTCCTGTTCCTGAATTTTCGGTAACAAAACCAATTAAATTTTTGATTTTACCCATTGAGGTAGTAAATCCAGTTATAGCCCCAGTATTACCAGTAACATTTCCCCCTGAACAAAGAAAATTAGTCACGCCAGTTACAAATTTTATGCCCCAAGCCTGTGTTTTTACGACTTGGTCGTCATAAGCAATAAAATTATCAATACTTACGCTATCACAAAGTCCTATTGTCATAGCTCCATTACCACCTTGATCTGCAACTTGTACACTATTTCTAATAATTACAATTTGAATATTCTGACTTGCGCCAAATGAAGCAGACACAGAAATTCGTATTTGCGGTTTATATGAAACACCTGTTTTATATCCATCACTATTAACTTCTCCTACTTGAATATCGGTTAAAGCTAAGGAAGAGGCTGTCTCCAACTGTAATGAATACATACAGTCTTTTGCGTTGATTACTCCTATATTTATATGGTCTCCCCCATCCTGAATTGTCATAACCGAACCAGCTAAAGAATTTCCGTTAAGCACTCCAACCGTTGCGTGGCTATTGCGCTCTAAATCTAAACATCCAGCTCCACCTAATGCCGTATAGGAGTCTTTAGCATTAATGTATCCAATTCTATTATTTGGTCCATAATATAAAACTAAAGCACTATATTGACCAAAGTTTTTAGCCTGTAAATAAGGAAAGTAACCATTTGTAGAATACATCGCAATCGGGCAGGCTTGAAATTCTGTACCAAGTGCTGAATAACCTTGATTCGCATAATTTCCGTCAATCCATCCATAGCATTCAATGGTAGTATTGTCTAAAACTTCCCCATTTCCAGTTCCTGCAATATTATCAGTTTTAAAATATACCCCCGCCCACACGTAATTGTAATTGTCCCTCATAGCAAACATGTCTGAGGAAGCCAGATTCGAGTTTCTTAAAACTATTAGTCCTGATTTACTTTGGAAAATGGCGGTTGCCCGGGAAACAGGCCAGTGGCCGGAAACTTTTGTCTGAAAAAATATATGTAGTAGAAGCTGATTGCGATCGGCCCAAAGAAGGGAAATTTATAGCCCAACTCTTGAAACCAAACATTACTCTTTGGCTTAGCCTAAGTAGGACTCACTCCATGAATTTTAGAACACAAAAGTGGAAAACTGTTGAATCAGCAACAGCACGAGAGTTCGGATACTTTATTGAATTGGCTAAGGATCT
>LBWB01000017.1 GCA_000993405.1 Candidatus Woesebacteria bacterium GW2011_GWB1_39_12
GGAGGCGGGGACTGGAGGCTTCTGGGGAAGAGTGGGTGGTAGATTGGGTACTAATGCGCCAGGGCCTCGACAAGAATACCTTAGAGCGCTAATTAACAGGCTCTAATTACCAACATTTCAGGATCTGGGTTTTATCTGCTTAAGTCTAAGGAACTCACCATGATCTATTAATCTTGCATTATAAGCATTTATAAGATAATTTGTTAAATTTACTCCTTCATACTTTTGCCCCACACCAAAAGAGCCTATCATTTCTCTGTAATCAGTTGCTGTAAGCTCTAATTCGCTTATAGGAAGTCCTTTCTCGATCTTCTCGATAACATCAGACGAGAATCCTTTGAAAAAAAGTATATCCGTATATATTTTTACATAAGCCGGATTTTCCATAAACTTTCCCCGATAAACCATACTTAATTTACTCCAATTTCTAAGCTTCGAAATATAAGAAATTGAACTAAACTCCTTTAGATCAGGGACTCCCAAGTTTTCTTTCAGAACCAAAAGGGACCTTCCTCTTTGTAAAAACCAATATCCCACAGAGCCAGAAGGTGCTTCATCAGAAGTTGTTTTAGCACCCGCAAAATCAGTGTCGATCCAAGGGAATCTTATATCCGCCATGCTAATACCTTCAACCCAGCTTCCTTGATTATCATAATAACCGTGCCAAAGTTCATATAAATTTCTACCTTTATTCGGTCCCTGTTGAAGAGTTGCAAATTCCATATAGTTACCAACAGCCCATTTTCCAAATCTTGCAATTTGGAATGGGTCCTTATCTGTGGGTGGGGGCGTTTTAGTCAGATGTCCTATCCCCCTTGAATGCCCAGAGTGAGAAATTGCCCTGTATTGATCATCTGGGCGTTCACCCACATACATTCCATTCCAACTTGGATTATCTCTTGCCTGTTTAAAAGTAGCCCAATTCCATTTAAACTCCGTGGCTCTGTGTTCTTCTGGATTAGATAACCAAGTAGCGAGGTCTCCAACATAGGGAGGGTTCGCACTAAAATTCATTTTACCGTCCTCGATCTTCATTCCAAACTTTCCAGCTAGCTCCATAAAACAAAACTGTCGCCAGGCCGCCCAAAAAACATCCATCCTACGCTTGCCGTTAATTTTTGACGCATCTAAACCCCTATCCACCCAGGTTTTAAATTGTTTACCATCTAGGTTCTGTTGGTAAAATCCCTCCTCACCCATTCTAACTAACTCTCTTAAAGTTCTATCAACCCCTTCACCCCATTCTTGTTCAACCTGGAAAAAGCCTTGCCAATGGGTTCCGTCTGGTTCAGCAGCCCCCAAACCTACAGACTGTTTCATATTACTCTGCAGGTCTCTATCGTGAGCAACATACTGCCTCATACGAAACGCACTGTCGAAAGTAAATCTGGATTTTACGTGCAGATCAAGTTCAAGCAATCTGGCCTTGTTTTTTCGAATATTTTCGAACCGTTCTTTGTGGAATTCTTTGAGAAAAGTAACGGCTTCGTTAACTTTAGTCTCTATTTCGTCTTTGCTTAGGGGTTTTTCTTTATTTATTATTCTGTTAAGATTCTCGCGATTGTATGAATCTATAAGTGCGGTTCTTCTATTTTGCTCCCAAGTAATCCCCCCATCTTGATCCCATTCTTCCAACTCTCTTATTGGTCTTGATGTAGCGTCGAGCATCGCATCTCGAAGATACCCAACGTTTCCCCGATCTACTGAATCTTCAACCGTTAAGAACATATTCCTTAGCTTTGCATAAGCATTATTTTCCCTTCTCTGTTTTTGTTCATCTGTCAAACCTTCCGTGTCAATGGGTATCCCGTAAGACTCTGCAAAAATTCCAAATTCAAGTCCTTCGGCAAGGGGAAGTGCTTTTAATATATTCTTCTGCAGCCTTTCAAAATCTCCTGCCTCCACACTTCCCTGGATTTCAGTAATAAGATCCGCGCCAATTATTGTCATTGTAGAACGATAATCCGACTTATACATCACTTCTGCAATTCTTCTCAATTCTCTTTCGTGTGCATCTTGCTGTTCTAACTGAGAGAGTGGCTGCTGATCCATTCCAGGAGTCATGGAAGGATCAAACTGCATTCTTATGTCGGGAACTTTTGCTTGGGAAGATATATCAAACGCCCCAATATTCTCAGGGGGCGTGCCAATATTAAATCGACTTTCTGGATTACTCATATTTTCTTCTCCTTCTTTGGCAGATTCATCACTCATAATATTTGTATTTTATCACCTTAAACAAACTTCGCACAAATTAGATGGTGTGAAAAAGAGCATGGTCTTGAATTTGAACGTTCATGCAGTAAAGTTAATATAGTTAATTATGGAAGAACAACATCCAATTCCACAACAGATTTCCGCTTACCAGTTCAGGTTGGTAGGAGATATGACTTTGAAGCAGTTTTTTCAGGTCGCAGGAGGGGCCTTGGTCTCCCTACTGATCTATTCCTCAAGTCTGCCCGCCTATGTCAAGTGGCCACTAATCGTTTTTTCATTCCTTCTTGGAGTAGCTCTGGCTTTTTTCCCCCTAGAAGATCGGCCATTGGCCAAATGGATTGTACTTTTCTTCAAGGCAATATATTCGCCAACTCTATATTCCTGGAAAAAAGCGGCCATGAAGCCGACCTATTTCCAACCCGAACCTGAAGCTACCCCTATCACCCCACCCACTACTATCCAGGAAACTATTTCTCAGGCTAAGGTTGAGACGGGAATCGAGATAACACCCGAGTTAAAAAGGCTTGAGGAGGGTGAGGAGAAATTTTTGACTAATTTTGCAGCTAATTTTTCGTTGACTCCCACTCCGGTTATCCCCGAAACCAAAAAGAGAGATGTTTACGTTCCCTTCCACGAAAAAATCGACGTCAAACTTGAAGAAAAACCACAAGTTATCCAACAAACACCCCAAACAACAACCGCTTCGGTCATTGAATCAAAACTCACACGTATAGAAGGACAGATGTCTCAAGCTACACAGGCAGCTCAATTTTCAGCGGGAGCCTCCCCTTCTACTCCGACTAAACCCAACATAATTGTAGGCCAAGTCTTAGATTCCGAAGGCAAAATAATAGATGCAGCCATATTGGAAATCCGGGATTCCGACGGAAGGCCCGTAAGAGCTTTGAAGAGTAATAAGTTGGGACATTTTATGATTGTAACTCCCCTTATTGACGGGAAGTATGAAATAATTACCGAAAAAGAAGGATACGCCTTTAACGTACTTTCAATTGATGCAAAAGGCGAGATAATCCGGCCGATTGAAATAAGAGCAAAAAAATTATGACAATACCATTCCTTTCAACGCCAGATAAAGCAATAACAGATACGACACAGGATCTACTACCCATCGCGGACATCACCGACGGAATAGTAATTTACAAAAACGGTGGCGCTGCCCTTATCATGGAATCAACGTCTCTTAATTTTGGCCTTTTGTCTGAAAGGGAACAGATTGCCGTCATTGCAAGTTATGCAGGGCTTCTTAACTCTTTCAATTTTCCTGTTCAAATAGTTGTTAGGAGTCAAAAAAAAGATATATCTAACTACATGATTTATCTGGAAGAGGCACAAAAAAAGATTAAAAACCCAAAACTTCTTACACTTATGGACTCTTATAAAAAATTCATCCAAGAAGCCATTAAGAAGAAAAATGTCCTCAGTAAAAAATTCTATATAGTAATCCTTTTTACTCCATATGAACTGGGGATTGCTAAATCTATAATCTCTACTTTCAGGTTTAGTCAGAGTGTCAAGCCTCTTCCTTATCCGAAATCCTATGTTATCAGGAAAGCAAAAATTGCCCTTTTTCCTAAAAGAGACCATTTAATTCGACAAGCAGGAAGACTAAGCATTAAGTTAAAGCAGCTCACAAATGAAGATCTGATAAATCTTTTCTATAACGTTTATAATCCCGAGCCACCGGTCAAAGAACGGGACATTTTTGCATAGAAGCCATGGCACTAAATTTTTTTAAAGCAAAAAAAACTCCTCCTTTAGAGAGTAAGCCTAACGTCGAAGCCAAAGGTAATGGGGAAAGCGAGAAAGCTTCTGTCAACCTCGCTTCTCAAAAACCAAAAATTTCGGATCCGGTTAAGGCGCTCGTTGAACAAAACATGGAACTTCTTGATGTAATTGCACCAAATGCCACCGAAATAGACATGGACTACATAAAAATCAATGACGTTTACCTAAGAAGTCTTTTTGTTTCGGGCTACCCACGCTTTGTTTCTCCGGGCTGGCTTGAACAAGTAATCAACTTCAATAGCTCTCTAGACATTTCCTTCTTTATCTACCCCATAGAGGGAAAGGGGGTTCTGGACGACCTTTTGAGAAAAGTTGCAGAAATGGAAGCAGAAATTGCCACAGACCTCGAACAGGGAAAAATTGTTGATCCGTCAACGGAGGCAAAACTCGAGGATGCAAAACTCCTGCAGGAAGAGCTGGTAAAAGGGGCTGAACATTTCTATGAATTCGGGTTTTATATCACCATAAGAGCATCAGACGTCGAGCAGCTTAATCATTTGTCAAAACAAGTAGAATCCACCTTGGGTTCGCTCCTTATTTCTGCAAAGCACGCAACTTTGGATATGGACAGTGGGCTTTTATCAACTGCTCCTTTTGGCCTTGATAGACTCTCAATTACCAGAAACATGGACACAACCTCCCTTGCAACAACATTTCCGTTAACCTCCGCCGAACTTTCCGGCGAAACCGGAGTTCTTTACGGGATCAATTCTCAAAACGGCTCTTTTATAATTTTCGATAGATTTTCTTTGGAGAACTCAAACATGACGATCTTCGCTACTTCAGGCGCGGGCAAAAGCTACTTTGTAAAACTCGAGTCGGTCCGGTCTCTCATGCTGGGAACAGAAATCATTATTATTGATCCGGAAGGTGAATACAAAGCTTTGGCCGAGGCGGTTGGTGGAGCAAATATTTCTTTTTCTTATACCTCGTCTTCCAAAATCAATCCCTTTGACTTGTCTCAGGTATACGAAAAGGGAGAAAATCACCTTGGACTCAAAATTTTATCACTCCATTCTCTATTCAAGGTAATCATGGGTGCGTTGACTCCAATTCAGGAAGCACTTTTAGACAGAGCTCTGGTAGAAACCTACAGAGCTAAAGGAATAACTCAAGATCCTGATACACAAACTAAAGAACCCCCGCTTATGGAAGATCTTTATAAAACCCTTATTGGTATGGAAGTAGAAAACGCACAAGATCTTGCCGCGAGAATTGAAAAGTTTGTCAAAGGAAGTTTCATCGGAATATTTGACCAGCAGACTAATATAGAAATCGAAAATCCATTTACGGTATTTAGTGTAAAAGAACTTCAAGATGCTTTAAGGCCAATTGCCATGTTTATAATTCTGGATTTTGTCTGGACAAAAATTAAAAAGGACTTAAAACCCAGGCTTCTTCTTGTCGATGAAGCCTGGCACATGATGAGACATGAAGACTCGGCCCAGTTTTTGTGGAGCATAGTTAAACGGGCCAGAAAATACTATCTAGGACTCACTACAATCACTCAGGACGTCGAGGATTTCCTAAACCGAGATATTGGACGGGCAATTGTCACAAACAGCGCCTTGAGGGTTCTTTTCAAGCAATCTCCGGCTGCGGTTGATAAAGTAGGCGAAGTCTTTTACCTTTCCCAGGGAGAGAGAAATCTTCTTTTGGGGGCCAATATCGGTGAGGGTATATTTTTCGCCGGTAATAACCACGCTCCAATTAGCGTCGTTGCCTCACCCGAAGAACACAGGCTTATCACTACCAAACCGCAGGAACTTATTGAACAAATTCAGACGACACAAGTATCACCCGGCGTAACTGCTACAATAGTTAAAGGAAATCTTTAAAAAAGATATGGAAAGTCAAAATACGGTCTCCCAATCAACAAAGGGGTTTGTCGTTGTCAAAACCAATCCAACAACTTCTCTTCCCGCTCCTATTCCCAAATACCCAATTGTTGAGAACTTCAAAAAAGACCTGAGAGACGCAGAGTTTTTCCAATTAGACAGCAAAACAATAGATGAACTAAAAGATTTCCTTCCTCAAAATCTAAGGGGTGGTGAAATTGCATCTGCATTTCAACTTTATTCAAGAGGGGTAAAAGCAACGGAGCTTGCCGAAAAAACAAAAACCTCAAGCTTTTTAAAAGAAGGAGAGAGAGAAACTTTATACAATACGGCCTATCTAATTGAGGTACTGGAGAATGCTAACATTCCCGAAATACCAAAACCCGAAGTTTTATATTCTGCCAGTTTTAAGCCGGAAGTATCAATTTATGAATCTCCGTTCGCGGTCGCTCCCCAAGCAAATCAAATCTCCTTCGAGAAAAAAGGTTCCTTTCTTGATCCGATTTTACAAGAAGCCCAAGGAAGAGCAGCGGATTTTGCTAAAGACAAGCTTAAAAATATAGCCACAAAAGCTATTAAAAGCGGGGGAGAAAAACTTTTATCTCAAGGTTCAAAAGTAGTTGCCCAGACCGCAATAAAAATAGGAACAAAAGCCGTTACCACTGTTGCAGGAAAGGCAACTGGTGCTGCGATTGGAGCAGCTGTTGGCACGCTCATCCCTATACCTATACTTGGCCAAGCAATTGGTGCCGCGGCCGGTTGGTTACTAGAAAAGGCTGGAAAGTTACTAAAACCTATATTTAGAGGAATTAAGAAAATTTTATCCGTAATAACCAGAGAAAAAGACTTCAGAAAACAAGTGGCTTATTTAGGTCTGGCAGGCGCTGTTATAGGTCTTGGAATGGGCATATTGCCTCTTGCGATTGTATCCGGAGCTATTGGTTTGGGATCTCTTGCTTTAATTACTTCTGGAGCAGTGGTCACTTCGGGCTTTATTGCATCTGTATCGGCTGCAATGGCTGCTTTTTTCTCCATTACTTTGATGTCCATAATTGGTCCTATCCTAATTGCTTTAGTAGTCATACCTGTCTCAATTGCTTTAATATTATTTATCATCAATTCCGGCGCCTATGTTGTCCCTCCCGGTGGATTTGGTACTACAGCCGGACAGCTTAACCAGGAAGATCTTGTCTGCAATAATTATCAAGGTCATAGATATTGCTTTCCTGTAGTCCCGGTTCCTGCGGTACTTGCAACCTGTTCGCACCATGACTACGTTGCGACGGACATAAATACAGTAAGCAGAACTTACGGTGTGCCCATAGTTGTTGCTTTTACAAGCGGGCAGATTTTATATGCCGGAGGAGATGATCCTCTTGCTGGAAATGCCATAATCCAGCTTGGAGACGATAATTATATCTACAGCTACTTTCATCTGGCAACAACTCAGGTAGCTGCCGGTTCTCGCGTTAGTGCGGGTCAACAAATAGCGACACAGGGTTCAAGCGGTAATGCCGCCGGAACTCCCATGACTCATTTTCAAATAATGAACAGGAGTTTCTGTCCCTATCCAAACGCTTTAGCAGCTTGTGCATCAACGTACGACGGCGCTTGTTTGGTGGCTGGAGGAACAAGGACCGAATGTGTACTACCTTACGTTGATCATTTTACGTGCCCCTCCCGCGCTTTTAATTTGATATTTGGTGGAACAATTTCTTGCGGTCCAGATTTCGGCAATGTTGGTTGCGGAGGGCCTCCACCAGCAGCAACTTGTTACGGAAGACCCGAATGTACTCAAGAACCGTTTAGTCCGTGATAAAATATAATAATAAAATTATGAAAAAAAAGCTTAGAATAATATTTTTTATAGTCATACTTTTTATCGGCGGCTTATACTTGCTTTTTCGGATGCAACCCAAAAAAGAAAACGGTGAAGAAATAGAAAAAACCGAAATTATTTTACCTCCCGAAATTTCATTAGAAGCCAAAAAACTTGACATTAAAACCGCTTCATTTCTAAACTGGCTAAATAATAATGATGTTGTTTATTACAACGGCAGACAAATTTTCTCGCTAGATATTAATACCCTTAACTCAAAATCCCTACTTACCCTCGACTTTGAGCTTAAAAGTCTGGCTGTAAAAAATAATTTAATAACCATACAAGAAGGACTTCCCTTCACCCAAATAAAAAATTATTATGTTTACAGAAACAATGAATCTAAACAATTAGACTTGAGTGACTACGAGCCGGTAGTTAGTATATTTCCTAGTCCTTTTAGTAATAAAGTAAATTTTATTGGAAATTTTGACGTCAACAAAAAAGGTGGTAATTTATATTCGTACGAGATTGATTCAGGAAAAGTCGATGGACCTTTATTAAATAATGTACCTTATTCATCAATCCAATGGATAGATAATAACAAAGCCTTGATGTATAAATTTTTAGACGAACAAGGTGGAGAAACACTTTTTCTTATAGATACTCAAAAAAAATCTTCAAAAACAATATCTTCGGACATTAAAGCTCTAACTTCAGCCGAAATTTCTCCTGACAAAACGCGATTATTGATATCGGGTGAAAATAACCTTATTGTTAAAGAGCTAGAAAACATTTCCCAAACAAAAAAACTCAAAAGTCAATCCTTTTATGGTTTTTGGGTTGATAGTCAAAATATTTTATTAACGCCGGCAAAAACTTCTATCGAATTTTTGATTTTAAACATAGACGCAAAAACCGAAAGAATTATAGAAACCCCAAGTCTTCTTGTAAGTAAAACTTTAAGAACACTGATCCCTTCTCCTACTAATGAATACGCCCTTCTAAGAACCGAGGATAATTCTTGGTATTTAATTAAAGTCACCAAAAAATAATTAACTTTGGAGTCTTACAGGCATTATTATATGCAAGAAATTGGCATCCTTAGGGTCCAAAAATAAAGCAGGAGCGTTTGGGTCGGAAAATTCCAACTGAATATCGTCACCTTTAACTGCATTTAAAAAATCTTCCAAAAACCTGTAATTAAATGCAATAATAAATTCTTCATTATCCGTTTTTCCATTCCCATCTACTTTTGCCTCAATTTTGGTTGTTTGGCTTCCTTGACCACCCTCTGCAGATATTTTGATAAAATCTTTATCGATTACCAATTTAACAACATTAGCTGCATCCCTGGCAAAAACAGACGCCAATTTGACTCCGCGCAGAAATTCCTCTTTATCTAAAACAACTTTGATTTTTGTTTCTTTGGGAATAATTCTCTCAAAATCAGGAAATTCTCCTTCAATTATTCTTGACCCCAGAATGATATCATCAAATCCAAAAACTACTTGCTTTTCAGACTTTTTAAAAGAAAATTGCACGTCTTCCCCAGAAACTAATCTCGAAAGTTCGGCTAAAGCATTTTTCGGCAATATCATTTTTTTCTCTTCTTTAACTTTACTAATATTTATTTTTTTCTGAGAAAGCCTGAAACCGTCGGTTGCAACCAGTGTTAAATTGCTTTCTTTAATTATTATTAGAGTCCCCGTTAAAACGGGTCTCGTTTCATCACTGGAAACAGCAAACAAAGTACAAGATAAAGCATCTAGGATTTCATTTGATGAAATCTTTAAAACATCTACTCCCACTTCTTCCGGAAGCGAAGGAAAATCCGATGCATTCATTCCCGAAATTGTTGATTCAAAAGAAAGATTTGTTATTCTTAGACTTTCTTTTTCTACTTCTAAATTAACAGTTCCCGTATTTAAATTTAAAATTAAATCGTTTAAGACTCTTGCAGGAACAGTAATCTGACCTTCTTTTTCGATTTTTGCACCAATAGATATCGAGACAGACATTTCAAGATTGGTCGCGGAGAGAGTAAATTTACTCTTTGTAGTTTTCAAAAGTATATTTGCCAAAACAGGGAGTTGAATTCTGGAACTGGCAAAGCGGGAACAAATACTAACTGCTTTTGAAAGATTTTCCTGAAGTACTTGAATTTTCATTATTAGGTGTTTTTGTTATTTATCTTTTATCATAAATTAAATAGTAGTACTAGTAGTAGTAATTGTTGATATGTGGATTTCCCTGCTGGCATAGGTTCGAAACATAATGTTTATATTGAATGTAGCTAACTGTGGATGAAATTGTGGATAGAAAACGAACTTTTGTGGATAAGTGGACATTCTATTAAAACAATCCTCAGAGCATATTTTTTATCCCCCGAATATCCTCACGGATGTTAACATCACTTGAAACCATATGTGTAATTTTATTAACAGCGTGCATAACCGTTGTATGGTCTCGTCCGACTATCCTTCCAACCTCTTCAAGCGGTAGTCCCAAGTCAATTCTGAGAATGTACATAAGAACTTGTCTTGGTCTTGCAACTGGCCTTGAACGGGACGCACCTAATAAAGACTTTTTATTTAAAGAAAAATGTTTTGAAACAGCGCTTATCACGTCGTTGGGGCTGGATTTTTTGAGAATTTGACCGTTTGTTTCACCCCCTTTTCCTAATTGTGATTCAATAAACTCGGGTGTGATTTCGACATTTTTAATTCTTGCTTCTGAAAAAAGTTTAATAAGAAAGCCCTCGATTTTCCTTGCAGACTCTAAATTCCCCGCAATCGTTTGGGCCATATCCATTGCAAGCTCTACTCCCTTTTCTTTTGCTTTTATCTGGGTAATAGCACAGCGTAGTTCAAAGTCTGGCGGAGCAATATCAACGATTAATCCTGCCTCAAAACGGCTTTTTAATCGTTCTTCCAGTTTTGAAATTTCAGAGGGAGGTCTGTCAGAGGTGAGGATTACCTGGCCTCCCGAGGAAACCAGAGCGTTAAAAGTGTGAAAGAATTCTTCTTGTATGCCTTCCTTGCCTGCAATAAATTGGATATCGTCAAGAAGAAGAGCTTTTAACTTTCTGTATTTCTGCCTGACAGCAGAAGTTGTCTTGTTTCTGATGCCTTCGACTATGTCGTTGGTAAATTGTTCTCCTGTACAGCAGTAGAGTTTTGTTTCTTGATCTTTTTCGATTGCAGAATATCCAATTGCGTGCATGAGGTGGGTTTTTCCAACACCCACTCCTCCCCAGACAAAAAGTGGGTTATAGGCGCTACTTAAGTCGTTTGCAACAGCTTCTGCTGCAGCGTGTGCCATCTGGTTGGATGAGGAAACAGCAAAGTTTGCAAAGGTAAAGCCGGGTCTTAGACCGACATTTCTTGCTATGTTTGTGATTTCTTGAGATTTTACTGTTGGTTCTTCAAAAAGAGGGGTTAATGAAAGACCGTTTTTTCTCTGATCGGGGTTTTCTTTTATTACAAAAAGAAGCTCACACGGTAATTCCAACGACGAAGATAAAACGTCTTGTATTAAACCAAAATATCTGTTTTCAATCGTATTTTTGACGAAAACATTGTTGCAACCTATTTCAGCTACATATCTCTGGTTGTCTTTTTTGAGATTTACCAAGTGGGTTTGAGAGAACCACGTATTAAATACAGGGGCTGAGACAGAAACTTTTACATTTTCTAGAAGACTCCTCCATAATTGTTTGGTATCTATTTCCATAATAGGAACAGTAAGAAGCTAGAGACAGAAGGCAGTTATCCACAAGGTAGTTGCATAGTAAGAAGTTATCCACAAGGTAGTCAACCCCGAAAATATGCGAAAGAAAAAAAGTAGACTGGAAATAAAATAAGAGAATCATTATAATGCATAATATTATGCCTAAAAGAACTTATAAACCAAACAGAAGGAAAAAAGCGAAAACTCATGGCTTTAGGAAAAGGAATGCGTCGGTTCATGGCAAAAACGTTATTAAAAGAAGGATAAAAAAAGGAAGGAAAAGAATTATATAAATATGGCCCTGGCAAGCGCTTTTAGAATTAAAGGTGGTGAAAGAATAGAGGAGGTTAAATCGAAAGGCCGCATTTATCAAAGCAATTCTTTTGGCATAGCTTTTCTTGCGAGAGACGACAACGATTTTTCTAGATTTGCATTCGTTATATCAAAAAAGATCTCGAATCTTGCGGTTCATCGCAATAGAATTTCTAGAGCTCTTAGTGAAGGAGTAAGAAGTAACTCTTCCAGGATTCCTAGAGGCTACGATTTTGTTTTTTTGACAAAGAAAGACATAACCAAGAAAACAACAGAGAATATTATTGCGGAAATAGACAAGTTTTTTTCAAGTTTTAAGTCTAAATGATTAAAAAGATTATTTTAGCATTACTCTCTTTTTATAAATTTTTAATTTCACCTCTTTTGGAGGTAGTTTTTAGTAAGGGTTGTAGGTTTTCCCCGACTTGTAGTGAGTACGCTCGTGAAGCAGTAGGTAAATATGGCACTCTAATTGGATTGAAATTGACATTAAAAAGATTAATGCGTTGTCACCCCTTGAGTGCTGATTTTCATTTTGACCCCGTCCCATGAATATTTTTAATTTATTTCTCATTGGTCCTTTAGCTAACGGCCTGATTCTTTTCTACAAAATTTTAGGTGCAAACATGGGCTTGGCGATTATTGGATTTAGCATCTTTTTAAGATTTGTCTTAAACCCTCTAACCAAGCCCTATATGAATTCAATGAAAAAGATGAAGGATGTCGCACCTGATCTGGAAAAGCTAAAAAAAAGGCATTCGGGTGATAAAATAAAACTTGCTCAAGCCCAGGCTGATCTTTATCGTCAAAAAGGAGTAAATCCTGGAGCGGGATGTCTCCCCTATCTTTTGCAGATAGTAGTGCTGATCGCCTTTTTTAACGTATTTGTAAAAACTCTTTCTCCTGATGGTGATCCAACCATGAGGTTTAATGAGCTTTTATACTCCCCCCTAAAATTTAGCCAGAACGAGGTGATAAATACCAGGTTTTTATATTTGGATGTGACCCGGCCGGACATTCTAAAACTTCCCTTTATCAGCTTCCCGATACCCGGTCCAATTCTTATTCTTTCTGCTTTGGTACAGTTTCTTTCAGCTAAAGTGATGAGTCCTTACACAAAGCTGGAGGAAAAAATTGCTAAAAAGACTAAAGGGTCAGGTGACGATTTCCAGGTTGCCATGCAAAAATCCATGGTCTATACTTTCCCCCTTTTCACTTTATTTATTGGCATGCGGTTTGCGTCAGGATTGGCTTTGTATTGGTTTATTTTTTCGTTAACACAAATTATGCAGCAGGTTAGAAGCCAAGGTTGGGGAGAACTTACCCCTTGGCTTGAAAAACTAAAAGGTATAAAATCTTGAAGTTTGCGAATTAGTATGGCTAAAAAGATTACAAAAAAAGAAGACGAAAAAGAAGTTGGAACCGCAACGATTGAAGTATTGACGACCAAACTCCTTGATTTAATGGGTATCAGGGCAAAGATTTCTGTAGAAAGCGACGAGGATGAGGGAGCGATTTTGATAAATATAGAAGCTGGAGAAGAAGCGGGTCTCATTATCGGAAACAGGGGCATGACTCTTATCGCAATACAGACAATTGTCGGTATGATGTTCAAGAAAAAAGTTGGTGAGTGGAGGAGGATTGTTGTTAATGTTGCCGATTGGAGGCAGAAAGAGGAGGAAAGGCTAAAAAGATTAGCCGAGCAAGCTGCAGAAAGAGCTAAAACAACCGGTCAACCACAGCATTTATATAATTTGTCCTCGTCCCAACGAAGAATAATACATTTAAATCTTGCGGAGGATGCTTCTATTGAAACAGCCTCACAAGGAGAAGGTAGAGATCGCTATTTAGTCATTACTCCCAAATAATTTCTTGTCTCAATGAGAAAATTTAATTCATGAAATCCTCTTTGAAGATTTATACAGACGGGGGGGCGAGGGGAAATCCTGGGCCTGCAGCATCAGCTTTCGTTTTAGTTGAGGACGGTCGAATTATTTATAAAGATTCTGAATATCTTGGTATTGCTACAAACAATGAGGCAGAATATCAAGGAGTAATATTGGCTTTTAAATGGTTGACAGAAAGCGGGCGAGCTGCTTCGTTTGCAAAAATATCATTTTTTTTGGATTCAGAATTGGTGGCGCGGCAGCTTAGCGGAGATTACAAAGTTAAAAGCAAAAACCTCAACAAGCTAAACCTTCAAGTAAGGGAGTTAAGAGAAAAAGTTGACAACAAAGACATTAATTTTTTAGCGATAAAGCGAGAGAAAAATAGAATTGCCGATAAACTCGTAAACGAAAAACTTGATGAAAACATGGGATAATTTCACGTCTTCCCTTATTTTGGTGCCAACCCTTTTTCTGTAAAATTATTCAGTCACTCTTCTTTTGTCAATTAAACTAGCGCGGCGTTTAGGAAATTGAAAAGAAGTCTTGATTAATTTAGGATTATCATAATGACGCCATATGTTTTGCCAAGAGCATTACTAATATCTGAATTTAATGAGTTGTCTTATACGATTTTAAAGAAGCTAAGAGAGAATAACTTTTCTGTAAGCATAGTATGCGCTAATCCTTCGCTTTGGAAAAGGAGAGATGAGAACGAAAATACTCTCTTTTTCAATCAAGATAATATTGCAAAAGAAGATTTCTCCGAATTATTTAATTATATTATTTGCATTCCGAAATTTAGTTTTAGCTATGATTCAAACAAAGAGGATGACACAAGGGACTTAAAGAAAATAAATTTAGCAAAAAATTTTTCTCGCTCTGGAAGTTCAAAGACCCTTTTTGTTTTTTCGTATATTCTGAGGGGAAAAACCCACGGAAAGGTATCGGAAATTGTTGATGAAATTCTCTCTGATAATAAAATCTTTGCTGGTAGTATCTTTTTAGGTGAGTTGGTTTTTGAAACCAAAGACAGACTCGGTTATTTTAACGAGATTTTAGAAAGATTGATTGCCTACGGTAAATTAGGCGTTCCAAAAAATTTTGTTTTTTATCCTATATCTGTCCCGGAAGCTTCCCAGCTTTTATTGAGAAGCCTTTTTTCTCTTAAGGCTTATAACAAAAAGACTGCAATTATAGGAAAAGGTTTGCCGGTAAGCGAACTACAAAGATATTTAAGAAAGATTTACCCAGGCTTTAATATTGTTTTAGAAAAGGGTTTAATCGAATATTTTAGACCAGAAGTTCAGGAGAAAATATATTCTAGCGAAAACAAAAAAAACCTTGTTTTTAAGGCAATTTCTCTTACCGATAAGCATAAACCCAAAGAAAGAAGTTTGTCTGCCAAAAAGAAGAAAAGAGTATTTAAAGCGCTTTTTACATTTTTTCTTTTTACGTTCTTTATCATTCCTTTATTATTAATCACTTTGAGCATTTCCGGTCTAGCTTTTAGCAAAAAACTTTTTAATGAAGGTTTCTTAGACGCAAGTGAAAAACAACTAAGAGTGTCCTTATTTTTTTCAGAAACAGGTGAAAAATATTTTAATTTACTTACCCGAGTCTCGCTTCTCGGTAAGCCTTATCAAAACTTAAGCGATACTTCTGGTGTTTTAAATGGCTATGCTAATGTGGGGCTAAATTCTATAAAAACTTTTGAATTAGCGAGTGAACTCGTAGAAAGTGTAATGAATGAAGAAGATTATGATTTAAATGAAAAAGTGAATGAGATTGTTCTGGAAATGGATAACCTCTATAAAGAAATCGGTTTTCTGGAAGGAGAAATTCAGAACTCAAATCTTTTAACACAAAAAGTTTCCGCCTTCATTTTTGATCGGGAGGACTTAGACAAAGTTAAGGACAAAGTTCATACACTTTCAACAACTTTTACGAAAATCCAGCCACTCCTGGGAGAAGAAAACCCTGTAAAATATTTAGTACTTTTTCAAAACAATTCAGTTGCCAGGCCAACAGGAGGAGTTATTGACTCTTTTATTATTATTACTTTTTCAGACGGCAAGCTTGTTGATATTAAAGTTTATGATACAAGTGATTCTGACAAAAATCTTTCAGGAATTGTAGAGCCGCCGCTTCCATTAAAAAAATATTTTGGAATAAATACGTGGTACTTGAGAGATTCGAATTGGGACCCCGATTTTCAGATTTCAGCTAGCCAGGCTGAATGGTTTATTGACAAGGAGATCGATGAGAATATTAATGGCGTCGTTTCTTTTGACGCAAATTTCCTACGAGACCTTATTCAGGAGCGTGGAAAATTTGTAATAGAGGGAGAAAAAGAAAAAGTGAATTCAGAAAACTTGTTTGAGGTTATTAAAGAAATTAAAGATAAAGAAAAAGCACCCGCTACTTTTATTCTAGAAAAACTTTTTTCGGAGAGGGAAAAATTTAGTAAGAGAAAAAAGGTAAAAGTTCTACAACTAATCTTTGAAGGACTTGAGAAAAAAAACATTTTAACCTTCATTAAGGATCCGGACATACAAGAGAATTTACAAGAGCTTGGTTGGACAGGCCAATTTGATCAAAAGGAATGTTCAGACAATTGTTATTATGATCAATTGGCTGTGGTTGAATCGGCCTTTAGTGGTAACAGTCTGAACATTAATAGAGAGATGGAGCTAAGTATTTTTTTGGAAGAGAATCTTTTAAAAAGAAAACTGCTGATTTATTTTGAAAACAAATCGAATGAGCCCTACAAAACTTATTTAAGGTTATTTGTTCCGGGAGGAGCGGGATTTTCTCCTCCTGAGATTATAGGACTTCAAGGAAAGGAGTCTACAGACTTGGATATTAGGGGTATCAGGGGCTTTAAAGAAGCAGGTTTATTTTTAGAGGTTCCAGGAAGGGAGACAAAGGCAATTAGTTTTCTTTGGGAAAGCGGTTCGTCTTATTCTTACGAAAGACCTGGCGAGTATAAACTTTATTGGTGGAAACAACCCGGATTAAAAGATTTTCCGTTAGAATTATTAATCAAAACCCCTTCAAAGCTTAATTTTAAAGCAACCCACCCCTTCGTCTTGACCGATGGGAATCTTCTCCGCTATAATACGCTATTATCTCAAGGAACAACCTTGAGATTATTTTGGGACAAAAATGAATAAGCTAACTCTTAAAGCAGAAAAAAGAAAGGTTTTAGGTAGAAAAGTCAAAAAACTAAGAAGGGACGGTATTTTGCCGGGAAACTTATACGGCAAAAAAGTTAAGTCCGAAGCACTTCAGATCGATACAAACGATTTTCTCAAAACTTACAAAGAGGCTGGAGAAACAGGACTTCTTGAGCTGGTCATTAATGGGGACAAGAGGAATGTTCTTATTCACAACGTTCAACTTGATCCTGTGAACGACACGCCCCTTCATGCAGATTTTATGCAGGTTGATCTTAAACAAAAAGTAACAGCCGAGATTCCGATTGAATTAGTAAACGAATCTCCTGCTGAAAAACAGGGATTGGGAACTGTTGTACAGTATATCAATGAAATTGAGGTCGCAGCGCTTCCAACTGACCTTCTTGACAAATTTGAGATTGATATAAGTAAATTAACCGAGGTTGATCAAAGCGTATTTGTTAGAGATTTGATGTTCGATCCTAAAAAAGTTGAAATTAAAGAAGAAGACCTTGAAAAGATAATAGTCAAAGTTGAACCGCCCCGCAAAGAAGAAGTAGTTGCTCCACCTCCCGAGGCAGAGATTTCGGGAGAAGAAGTACAAGCGCCCGCCGCAGAAGCCGGTGAGGAAGTGCCTTCAGGACAAAAAGAAGAGGAAAAGAAAGAGGAAACAGTAGAAAAAGATTGAGGTTACAATCCCAACTTTTCTCTCATCAATAGAAGTTCTTCAGAATTGGGATCGATTTTTTCAGCTTGCTCCAAAGATTCTTTGGCTGATGCAAGATTTCCTTCATCGTACTCTAATCTTGCAAGCTCCAACCACCCGTCTTTATATGTGGGGTTATTTGCTAAAAAGTCGTACCAAAACCCAATTTCATTAGAAGTTTCAGTTGTAGTGCCAAGTACTTCTCGATTCTCTTTAAAGAGATAGAAAGCTAAGTTGAAGATAGATAAAGCTATAAGGATTAAAATGACACACAAGACATAAAGACTTGATAAGCTAATTTTTGTTTTCGATTTGTTTTTCATCTTTCTAAGAACATATAATAATCTAGCATGGAAGGGAATAATCAAAATATTAAGTGCGCTTCCGATCCGAGAGTTAACCTCAACTGATTCATCACAGATTCGTGTAGGCTTAGACCAGCCCCCAGCACCTTTTGCGACGACCATTAATCAGGGGCAGGTGCAACAGCCTGTAGGAGAGGTACCAGAGCCTTTCCGAGAGGTTCCTCAAGAGATTCGTAAGCCAGCAAAAAGCATAAATATAATAATGTATATAGGACTGGTCTTGATGGGACTATCGTTTCTTTTCCTTTTATTTTCTTTGTTAAAGAATTCGAAGATATGACTAAAAATAAAAACAAGTCCAAATTTAATGTTTTCAGACTTGGGCTAGTTCTTGTCTTTTTAAGTTTGGTTTTCCTTACAGCTAATCTTCTAACAAAAGTTGTTAAGAATAGCTCCTCACTTAGTAAAGAGACTCAGAAAGTGAGCGAATCTAAAAATGTGCAGAAGCAGAATACCGACATAGACTTAGCTTGGGAGATCTATATGAACGGTAAATATGGTTTTCAAATTGAGACGCCAAAACTTTTATATAAAGTAGAAAGCCAAGACCTAGGCAGATATTTAACATTTATAAGATTTGAAGAAAATAATTTTTCTCAGGAAAAGGGAGTTGCAATAGGAGTTAGTAAAGAAAGTTTTGAGAAAGAAATAGAGCTGATTAAGAAAGAATTAGAAGGAATGGGTGGAAAATTGGTAAAAGAAGAAGACCTTACTATTAATGGGACTTTAGCTAAAAAGTTTGAATTTCAGCCGGAAAAAGAGGGTGAAGCAAGAAGTTTCCTAATTATAAACTTTAATAACATATCCGTTTCGATAAGTACTGTTCCTGAACAGATAGACAGAGTAATTGAAAGTTTTAAACTCCTGTAGTTACATATTTTCCGGCCAGGAAGAAGAAATTAATAATTGCTCGGGATACTTCCTTTGATTTTTGAGTTCTTGCCAAATGGCCTCAGTAATAAACGGCATAAAAGGATGAAGAAGTTTTAAACTGTTAAAGTATACATGCCTGAATACGCTTAAAGTGACATCTTTATCTACTCTATTTTTATTATTTTCCAGATAGTTTGAAGCCAGATCGTCCCACATAAAGTGATAAATTACCTCGGCCGCGTCAGAAAAGCGGTATTTGCCAAGGCATGTATTTACATCCTTTGTAAGCTGATCGAATTTTTTAACAAGATCTTTATCTTCCTGTTTAAGTTTTGACTCCATATCTTTCGAGTACGATAGTAAGTCGTCGTATTTTTTATAACCTTCTTTTTCTAATACAATTGAAAGAAATCTCCCAATATTCCAAACCTTATTGGCAAAGTTTCGGAAAGAGATAACTTTATCTCTGGGGAAATTAAAGTCTTTTCCGTTTGCAGTTCCGCTAATTAGTCCCATCCTAAGGGCGTCTGTTCCAAATTCTTCCTGATATTCTTCAGGGTTAATTACGTTCCCTAGGCTTTTACTCATTTTCTTTCCGTCGAGTGCACGCACTATTCCGTGTAAGTAGACGTCTTTGAAGGGAGGCTTTCCTGTCAAGTAAATTCCGAACATAATCATTCTTGATACCCAAAGACGTAGAATTTCCCAAGCAGTTTCCAAAACGTCTGTGGGATAGAAATATTTATAATCTTTCGAATTTGGATAGCCAAGGGTTACAAGAGGCCATTGACCGGAAGAAAACCAGGTGTCGAAGGTGTCGGTTTCCTGTAAAAACTCACCCTTTGGTTTATGGGCGGCAATTACATATTTTGCGGATTGGGGAGCAATTAGAGTTTGCAAACCCTTTTCAATTTCTTCGAATGAATATTTTTCTGAAAGTTTTCCGATCTCTCCGCTGACTGTTTCTTTTTTGTTATTTAAAAATGTTATTAAAAGATTTTTGTTGTCGTTAATATCGTACCAGGCAGGAATTCTGATTCCCCAAACAACTTGCCTTGAAATTGGCCAATCTTGCATAGACTCCATCCATCGGTGGTATTTACTTTCCTGCCATTTCGGATAAATTTTTACAACACCTTCTTTGACAGCATTGTGTGCTGGCTCTTTGAGCTTTTTTACCTTAACAAACCAGTTGGGAAGTATGGTCGGTTCAATATCGTGTCCGCCTTTATAACAAACGGCAACCGTATGGATATAATTCTCATCAATTTTTTCAAGAAGTCCTTTTTTCCTTAGATCCTCAACAATAATTTTTCTTGCAGCCGTGACGGCCAACCCAGCGTATTTACCTGCATTCTCATTTAATTTTCCGTCAAGACCAATCACTGGTTTTATTTCCAGGTTATGTCTAAGGCCTGCTTCATAGTCGTTTTTATCGTGAGCCGGAGTGACTTTAACCACCCCAGTTCCAAACTTAGGGTCAACGAAGGTATCCGCAATGACAGTTAATTTAAATTTGCTCAGAAGTCCTTCAACCTCGATTTCCTTTCCAATATATTGTTTGTACCTTTTATCGTCTGGATGAACCGCAACTGCAGTATCGCCAAATTTTGTTTCGGGTCTGACGGTTGCCAGACTAAAAGGTCCGTACTTCAGGAAGTAGAGGGGATCTTTTCTTTCTTTATGTTTTACTTCAAGGTCCGCAAAAGTAGTTCCGCAAATTGGACAGTAGTTGACCATGTAATTGTCCCGGTAAACTAGCCCGTCTTTGTGTAATTTCTCAAACGTGTTGACTACCGTTTCAATAACGTCAGGGTCAAGAGTAAATTTATAGCGGCTCCAGTCAACGCTGGCGCCCATATTTCTTATTTGCTCTTCAATTAATCCCTTATTTTCCAAAACAAATTCTTCGATTTTTTTATAAAGAGTATTTCTGTCAAAATCAAAGCGGGATTTACCCTTTTCTTTTAAGGTTCTTTCAAAAGTAATTTGGGTTTCAAAGCCGGCATGATCTGTTCCGGGAATCCACAAGGTGGAGAATCCCTGCATCCGTTTCCAGCGAATAAGAAGGTCTTCGATTGCGATCATTAAAACATTTCCCGTATGCATTCTGCCGGAAGCATTTGGTGGAGGAAGGACAATTGTGTATGGTTTTTTCTTTGGATCTATTTTTGGAGTAAATGCCCCCGACTTTTCCCAAAGAGAGTAAATCTTCTCCTCGTACAATTTGTGATCGTATCTTTTGTCCATGCCTGAATTATACTCGAAACATATGATAAGCTCAAAAATTCTTAGATTCCACTTTATGGGGACGCATCAATAATCTTTGCCCGAGGAACCCTTTCTATTTTTTCGAAATCTTTTACAAACTCTTTTCTTTGGGCTTTAAAATAAGCGACAACCCCAATCATTGCCGCATTATCAGTACAAAGTTTTTTAGAGTAGGGCAGGCGCATGGTGATACCTTGGTTCTTACATATGTTTCTGATCCGTTTTCTTAGTTCTATATTTGCAGACACTCCGCCACCGAACCAAAATTCTTTGACGGGATACTCCTCAATGGTCTTTTTTATCATTCTTTCAACGTGTTGAAAGGCTTTGTCTTGAAAACTCGCAGCCAAATCATAAATTTGTTGTTTTCCTAACCCCTTTTTCTTTGTTAGTTCTATTAACTTGTAAAATGCGGTTTTTAATCCGGAATAACTAAACTTGAATTTGTTTTCCTGTCCTATCATTGGAACAGGAAGATTATAATGAGCTTGCCTCGACGAAACATCGTGAAGGTGGGCCCGCTCCGCCGGAGCTTTTGCGAGGCGAGCCATTTTTTCCAAAATTGCACCTCCCGGATATCCCAAACCCAGCATTCTTGCCGCTTTATCCAATGCTTCTCCCAAGGCGTCGTCGGAAGTCTGTGCAATTATTTCATATACTCCAACTTCTTTTACTAAAATAAGCTGAGTTGTTCCGCCGGAGGCAACAAAAGCCAATGCAGGAAATTTGTAATTTGTAATTTGAAACTTGGAATTTCTTGAGCGTGCGAGTACGCTCAAGGTGTGTCCTTCGACATGATTGACCGCGATCAAAGGTTTATTATATTTTTTGGCTAACTCTTTTGCCTTTTTTATTCCGACTTCTAAAGCAATGGCAAGGCCGGGGCCGATAGTCACCGCTATCGCGGTGATGTGATTAGTGATTAGTGATTGGTGATTGGTGATTTTAGGAAAAGCAGATTTTAGGGCTTTTTCAATTACAAAGTCGATTCTCTCTTCGTGTTGACGTTTTGCAAGTGAAGGATATATTCCTCCGAATTTTGCATGAAGACTTGCCTGCGACCAAATAATATTGGAAAGAACTTTTGTTCCTTCGGTTACGGCAGCCGCGGTCTCATCGCAAGAAGTGTCGATCGCTAGAATTTTCATATATGACTTATAAGCAAAGCTTGGCCGCGTTTGACGCGGTAAGACAAATAAGACTTATTTTAAATTACTCCCCAGGAAATTAATCTGTCATTATCTTTACCCGCCTTCGCACGGCTTCGGCCTTTGGCTCGACGGAGTCGGCTTTCGGCCAGACGCAGTCGGCGAGGCAAGTACTTAATTTTTACCCAAACAATTATCGCCTCCTCATTATGCTTTCGAATTTCTTCGGCGACGCGGTCAGCCCACTCGACAGCAATAACAGATTTATCGGTTATTTTTTTCGCAAAATCCAGTTCGGCAAGCTCACTGTCCGACGACATTCTCCAGGCGTCAATATGAATAAGCTTGTAGTTTGTAGTCGGTAGTCTGTAGTCTAACTCAAGGTCATAAGTTGGCGAGACGACTTCTTCTTTAACCCCCATTGCTTTGGCCAGACCTTTGGTGAAAACCGTTTTTCCAGCACCCATTGGGCCAACAAGTGCAAATACAATTGCTCTTTGGCCTTGATGTTTTTCGTATTTTTGCCAAAGCTCTTTTCCAGTATTTTGTGTTGCCTCTTCGCTTCTTGATAAAACCTCGACCTTATTTTTAAGTTTTATTTCCCCTTGACGCAGAACTGCCGGATCGTCGAGTGTTGTATCTATGACAGTAGAAGCTTCATGGAAAGGAATTTCTCCTACGTCGATAACAAGATCAATATATGCTTTTTGTTTTTTAGATAAGTATTTGAAAAGATTAGATATTTTGAAAGGGCGTGGTTTATAGCTTGAATTAGCAGAGGTTGTAGTTATTGGTTTTCCAAGTTTTTTAATAACGTCTATTGTTAGTTTATGATCGGTAACAAATATTCCCAACGTGCCGATTTCGGATTCTATGCCGGGAGAGACTTTATGTTTTCCTTGGCATACGATCGTGATTGGTCCTGGATAAAATGTTTTATACAAATTTTCGGCGGCTTCATTCATCTCTACATGCTTTTTCATCATTTCTAAACCGGTTGTTCCCACAGAAAAAGGTTTGCCAAAGGGTCGGTTTTTATATTTAACCAATTTTTTGACTGCACGCTCGTTCGTTGCGTCAACTGCCGCGATGTAGACCGTTTCAGTTGGCATGATTACTAGACCTCCGTTTTTCAAAACGTCGACAACTTTTTCCAAATTTCCAGTTTTTATTATTTCCATAAGTTTAAGACGAAAATTTTATCACAAACCTTTCTTAAGTTATAATACACTTGGATGGTAAGCGACAACGACTCTCAAAAAATTCAAAAGAAAGTAAATCTTTATAAGTCCGATCTAGTGGATTTTTGTAGGGATCTAGTTAAAGTACCTTCTGTCAATGGATTGGACAAGGAAAAGCATATCGCTGCACTAGTTATTAAAAAAGCACGGAATCTAAATTTGCCTACCCGCTTAATTGCTTTAGACAAAGATAGGCCCAATGTTTTTATTGGCACAAATTATTTTCAAAAGAAGGGATTGTTGTTTGCTGCGCATTTAGATACAGCTCCAGTAGGAAATATAAGA
>LBWB01000018.1 GCA_000993405.1 Candidatus Woesebacteria bacterium GW2011_GWB1_39_12
TCCTTTTGGAGTCATCTTGAACCTTTGGAAAGCAGCATTCAAAATAGCAGATCCAAAATCAATATCTTGGTCTTGGTCTGGATTTAGATTTCCTTGCGCCTGAACAATTTTTCTACCCATTGACTCTGACAACAATATATCGGCTACTTCGTATTCTTCACTTGATTCACACACCTCAGCCAATTTTAATAAATTTTGAACACTCATTTTGAACTCCGTTGCAGGTTATTTCACGAATCGTAGAGAAATATCCTGCAATGAGGAAAAATTATGGAAAACTTTTTGGAAACTCTTGAAAAATTGGATCGTGGCGGACAATATGAAGAATCAGATGTTATGATGGCTAAATTTTCGCAATCATCAACTAAAATTCCTGACAACATCTGGGATATTGTTGGAAGATGGGGTGGCAAATTTATGCGATTTGTCAGAGAAGAGGCACCATCGGTAGGTAAATGGTTAGATTCAAGACTTTCAGCACAAGATGAAGTTCAAAGAGCAAAAGGAATGTTAGATCCGTTGAAGAAAAAAATTATGGATACCTGGGAAGGCGGCTCTGCCGCTGATCGCACTATGTCCTACCAAATGGATGAAAAAGGCAGATCAATGATTGGCGCCTATCCCGAAATGAAGACACTGAAAAGTTTGTATGATCAACTGCCGGTTGGCAGCCCAATGGAAGCAGCCATCAAGGGCGCAGTCAATGGATATGCCCAGCATTTAGGATACAGGAATATGGAAGATATGTTGCGTCGAATGTCATTTGGTGGTTCAGCAGTAGATTCTGCTGGGCGACCAAACACAGCAGTCGGAGATGTCATTGGAGAGTGAAATGGAAATTGATTGGGATCGGGTTTTGTCTGATGTGGACTGGGTTGAATTTGAATATGCTTCGCGCAGATTTAGAGCAGGATATTATATTCTTGAAGGCACGCAAGGCAAGGCAATTGAACTCAACATTGGCAGCGATGCACCGACGATAGATGGGTGGGTCGGACTCCAATGGTGTGAATCTAGTGGATTGACAAATGACTGGCCACCAGAGGGGATGATTCTCAACAAACTGAAAGAATCCGACAAGCAACCACAGGCAGTTCAACCGGAGAAGCCAAAGCCAATCAAAGCAATCAAAAAAGATGTTTTGATTCATCCAAGATAATTTTCACAATGGGCAGGAAAATTTAACAAATGTTGAGTAATATATTTCGTCAGCCAATAAAATGGGTGACATCCCACGAGGGCAGCGAAGAAAATCAAGGCAATACCTCATCGCTTCCGATAATATTCGTCCTCGGGCGACCAGCGTGGCCGTTGAATAAGCAGACCTCAAACAAGCGCCAACAAAGTCGCCCTTTGTTGCGTCAAGAAATAGGATGAAAAATGTTGTCAATCTTATTGGCCATTCTGTTAGTTTATTTTTATTTTTCATTCAAGATGAACAAATTTTGCTCCCCATTGTCAAGAAAAAATATAGAAATTTGGAAACAAATACTGAAATCGGACAAAGAATCAAAAAGATTAAAGAAAAGTGATGAATATTGTTCAAATTTTCTTGAAAAAACGAAGATGATTGCGTAATCTTTATTGGGTCAAAAAGATAAGACTCAATTCATCTCTTAAATAAATATTAGAGTTGAAAGAATAAGGAGAAATTTATGACATATGATGATTTTGTAAAAAATTTAGAGCAATCAGTCCCTAATCTATTAGATTTTGGCTCTACACATCGAGATTCAGCAGTAGATTATACTAATCGCAATGCTAAATTTGTATTAGATGAAGTTGCAACCACCATCGGAGTCTCAGGAGCAGACTCCGATTTTTTGTTAGAACTTGATGGAATTTGTTATTTGGCAACTTTGGGTATATGCTATTACTACAAATTGACGAAGATGCCTTCACAGGAAGGATACGACGCCGTTAACCATTATTTTGATAGATATGAAAGATCACTTGTTTCATTGAAACAACAAATTGAGCAAGTCATTGGCACTTGCCCCTGAAATTGCGGCGCAGGTTCCGCAAATAGCCTGCTGGTGGAGTGTGGCGGCGCAGCCGCCCCCAAAAATTCAAAGGACATAGCTGAAAAGGTTTTGCTATGTCCTTTGAATTTCCCCTTCTGGATCAGAAAGGAAAGTAATGAAAGACGATCCAAACCAATTCTCTAAATTTATCCCGGAACGATCTATTAAAAGTGCATCAGGAAAGCCATTGGATATCCTCTGGGATTTACAGGTATCTCTGAATGACCGATTGCGCCACAGCGGAGAATGTACATTGGAGCAAATTCCACCATACGATTCAGATTCTAAAATTTATTTGCTTTCTTTGAGCGTAGAGGAATGGACAAGCCAGTGGTTAACTTTCAATTTGCCAGAATCAGACTATAAAGATTATCCTGTCCAAATTGAACATTTTGGACAAAAATTGGATTGCAAAGACAAAGATGAATTTTGCCAAACTTTGTCTGGTCTGATTGAAAAAGATTCTGGCAAACTTTTGCAAAAATATATTGATTTGGCATCCTACTTCAACAACAAGGAAAAACAATGAAAGATATGTGGATTGTCAGCAAAACAGAAGCAACCAAAATTTTCCACACATCGCAAGGATATCAAGTTTCTGCTGTGGTTTCTATTGGCGATCCCAATGAAAAGCCACCAACTGGAATGAGAGCAAGAGAAAGAGCAATTCTTCGAATGGAATTTCACGATGTTGATCGTAATGACGAAGGTTATGTCAGATTTGGAATTGTTCCGCCAAACAAAATTGACATCAAGAAATTGATTCGCTCTGCCAAGGCGTTGATTGACACACCAAATGTTTTGTTGATTCATTGCTACGCTGGAATTTCAAGATCAACTACAACAGGTTTCATCTTGAAAGCAATCGAATTAGGTGCAGGACACGAGCAAGAGGCGTTTGACTTCGTCAAAGAAAAATGCCCTTGGATGAGTCCAAATTCTTTGATGATTTTTATTGCTCAAGCAGAACTTCCAGAATTTGATATCATCAGTCCATTGAAAAATTGGCAAAAATTGAATAAGCTTTAATTGCGAGGTCGAGCAGTCGGATATTTCAAAGATATATAGTTATATCTATAAAATGTAAGTTCGATTCTTACTTCCGCCATAACGCGGCGGAATAATCAAATGGTGATCAAAACCGATTGCGCCAATTCCCGCAATTTTATAAAATCTCAAAGAATTTTTATTTCTTTGAGATTTTATTTTTTGACGAAGGATTCCACAGGAATCTTTCTGAAATATATACAAAGGAAGTGAAAATGCGAAGAAAGATTCTCGTGGTGATGATTCACGGCATTGGAGATGGACGGGGAGAAAACAAATTTCTCTTCAATCTTGAAAATGGAATTCGCAAACACTTGGAAAAACAAATTATTCAATATTCTTTTAAAAGATCAGTTTCAAAAGATTTTGTTTTTCTTTATATTGACTGGTTCAAGATTCTTCAAAAATCAGAAGATTTACTTTGGTCCAAAATTTCAAAAAATTACAAACTGAAATATCGTTTATTTCGAAGATTTGTCATTAATTTTTTTGCAGATGCTCTTGCTTATCAACCATCTGAGCGACATAGGGATGTCTATGACAAAATACATATTTTGATTGCTGAAAAAATCAACCAACAAATTTACAAAGGAAATATTTCCGAAGATTCATTGGTATGTTTTCTTGGTTATTCATTGGGATCAATAATTGCCAGTAACTATATTTATGACATTCAGAGCGACAACTCATACTTGATGTGCGATGCTGTCAAAAAAGTGATTCAAAACAATGATTGCCCAGTTCTCCGAGGGGATACGATTGCTAGTTTTTACACGATGGGAAGCCCATTGGCATTGTGGTCCTTGCGCCACGAAAATTTTGGAAAACCAGTCAAAATTCCTTCGCCCAATCTGAAAAAAGGCACAGGAAATTGGTATAATTTCTATGACAAAGATGACATTTTAGCCTATCCACTGAAAGAATTGAACGAAGACTATTCTATCCAAATATCAGAAGATATAGAAGTAAAAGTTCCAGGATGGCTATGGAAATGGAATCCTATTGCTCATACAAAATATTGCTTCTGCAAAAAGATGCAAGAAAAAATCGCAGATGATTTGCTCCTGCGATGGAAGGAAATCAACAATGGAAAGAACCCCTCAGTCCTTAGTGAATAACATCAAAGAAGATGTTGAAGATTTGTTGAAACGATGCGATCAGATGAAAAACAAGACGGGAAGTGCTATTGGGAGAGTTAAAATTCTTAAATTACATAGAATGTTGTCTGATTTCAAAGAGGGATTATTATCAGAATTGGTAGAGTTTTTTAATAATCCTGAAGATTCTCCATTAGCAACCGAGAATACTGCGGATACAGGGGCATCTTTACAAAAATGAAAGATATAGAAAAGTTGCTGGTGTCGAGCGGCTACGCTTTGTCTTCTGCCAAACTGACACAATATCAAACCAGTAGCATCGAGATTGCTCACGCAGTCAGCCAAGTTGAAGAATTGGTTGCAGAAATTATGGCGTTTCTCTTCGTAAATGCAATGCCAAAGGAAAAATTGCTATTCAGGGGTGAATCAGGAGTCCCCAATGCTATTGCCGACGTAGGTGTAATTCTGGAAAGATGTGGCAAACAAAACGCAATGGACTATTTCAAAAGATTTCTCCTTTCCAATTCTTTTGAAGACAAAATGAAGATCATAAATGAGATAAATGACAACGCTCTGATATAGAAAGTGAGGGTGCCTAATGTGCGGAATCGCTGGAATGTATAACCTTGACGGAGAAAACGTTGCAGAAAAACTTCGTCTGAGTCTGTTCGCACTGAACCATCGGGGGCAAGAATTCGCCGGGATCTGCGTTGGTGGCCCAAGGCAAGTCAAATCTCACAAAGCAAAGGGGTTGGTTTTTCAGGCACTGACCAACAAGAAAATAGCGAGATTGGACGGATTCAACGCAATTGCCCACACCAGATATTCGACTACTGGCGATTCCAACCTCTCCGGTGCCCAACCTATGAAAGCGATTACCCGAAAAAATGGGCGAGACAAGGAGATTTACATTGTCCATAACGGCAACATTCCAAACATCTCCCCAATCAAAAAAAAATTGATCTCGCAGGGTGCTGAATTTCAATCAGATTCGGATACAGAAGTCATCCTGAAATACCTGTCATTCAATTACACGGGACACATCACAGAAACACTTGCCAAAATGATGACTGAGATCAAAGGAAGCTATTCCTTGCTGGTGATGTTGGAAGACAATTTGTATGCCATCAGGGACCCTATGGGAAACCGCCCCTTGCTGATGGGGCAAATTGGTGAGAGGACTCACATTTTCGCTTCTGAAACCTACGCTTTCGATATTGTTGGGGGCAAGGTTGTCAGAGATGTTCGACCAGGAGAAATAGTCAAAATTAGCAAAGCAGGAGTAGAATCGATTCAAGTGATTGAAAATCCTACTCCTGCACATTGCATCTTTGAATGGGCTTATTTGCAGGATTCTACTTCTACTTTCGAAGGAATACCTGTGGGAATGGCAAGAGTGAATGCCGGCAGATTGTTGGCAAAATATGTTCCCAAGGACAGAATAGACATTGTGATAGGTGTGCCAGAAACTGGGATTTATGCTGCCCAGGGACTTGCGGAAGCAATCGACAAACCATTGGTGAATGGAATCTCTAAAAATAGATTTTCGATGAGGACTTTCATTGAGCCAAACGAATCTATCAGAAAATATATGCTTCGAATGAAATTGAAAATAGTTGGTGAGTTTATCGAAGGGAAGAAAATATGTGTTGTCGATGATTCGATTGTAAGATCATTGACAGCTAGAATTTTAGTTCAAATGTTGAAAGAATATTCTCCAAAAGAAGTACATTTAGCAATTGCCACCCCCCCAATTATGTATCCGTGCGACCTCGGCGTAAGTATAAAAACCAAGGATGAATTATTTGTGTGGGATACAAATGGTAATGTTAAATCAAATGATCAAATGATAGAAGAACTTGGGGTTGATTCACTTGTATATCTTTCAATTGAAGATTTATGTGAATCTGTTGGAAAACCAATTAATAACTTTTGTTTGAGATGCTTTAATGATCGACATCCTTTAAAAAATTTATCATAGATTGATAAATTATATTTGTTAGATCCTTCTTTGATAATTTATATCTAATATCAATGATATGCAAAGGAATGTTATTCTCTTTCGCCATTTGAATCTTTTTATTAAAATCTGATTGATATTTTAAAAAATTTTTTATATTACCTTTTCTCATCATTACAATATTATAATCTTCAAAATTATAATGACAAGGCTCATTAATTTCTACTAAAATATTATAATTTGGTAGATAATAGTCATAACGAAGATGTTTGCTAAACTTCCAAGAACTGAATATTTTATTTGATAATAAATATATTTTAGATATTTCACTTATAGCAAATTTATATATATTTTCAAAAATAATATTTTGAGGTTTCCTATTATGTTTTCTTATTTTTATAATTTCTTCAGGTCCCATTCCGTAATCCACCCATTGCCGACAAGTTTCACAAATAGTTATATAATATCTTTGATTCAAACATACAAATTTATTATTACTACATATTTCACAAATCCCTTGATTAGTTTTAAATCTATATTGATTCGAACATTTTTTATTACAATATATTTGAAATGATGAATTAGGATTGAATTTTTTTTGACAATTTTTACAAATTTTTTGATATAATTCAATATGAATATCATCTTTAATTAATGAATATAAGTACTGATCTTTACATTTTTTAGAACAATATTTGCTTAATAGATGCATTTTAGATATATCCTGTCCGCAATTTAAGCAAAATCTTTTTATAGATATCTCTTTATTACATCTTGGATTGCATAAAATTTGTTGTGGAGAATTTGTAATAAATTCTTTGAGACATTTTGGGCATTTTTTATTAAAATTATTTGGTTGATCCATTCTTGCTTTTTTGCGTTTTTCATTAAATGAAAGTAATCTACAATCTTTTTTACAATAGATTTTTCTGGCTGAATTAGTTTGAAATTTCGATCCACAATTTTTACATTGTTTTGTAAATATTTGTTGACTCATTTTAGTTGACATTATCATTTCTCCCTTATATAATACTCAAATAAAAATAATATTCAATATAAAATTTTAAAATCTTCTATGAAAATGAATAAAAACTTCCACGGCTTTGGCTTTGGTTGGAATGTTGAAGGAATATTCACCAAAAGAAATTCATCTTGCTTTGGCTACTCCTCCGATTATGTATCCGTGCGATCTCGGAGTTAGCATCAGAACCAAGGAAGAATTATTTGTATGGGATGATGGGAATGCCAAATCTAATGATAAAATGGCAGAAGAACTTGGAGTTGATTCACTGACTTACCTTCCTCTTGAAGATCTGTGTGAATCTGTTGGAAAACCAATGAATCAATTCTGCACAAGATGTTTTTCTGGAATTCATCCACTGAAAAAGGAATGTGATAGAAAATAAAATAACAATATATTATGATCAATAATCTAATAAAAATAGCGGAATATTTTGATAAAATTGGTAAATATCAATTATCCGATCGAATATTGATCAAGATCGCATCACAATTAAATTTTAATAATATTATCAAAAAAATAAAAATTTTTTTGAAATATAAATTTCCTTTTTTGACTCGTGAGCAAATGGAGGATATAGCACAAATTGCAATTATCGATCTATCCAAAATAGAAATAGACCCAACAAAAAATTTAGATGGATTGATTCACTCCATAGCGTTCAACAAAGCAGTCAATTTTATCAATTCTGGTTATTACAAGCACGAAAAAAGCGCAACTGATCTAGAAAGTGATTATTATGAATCGGCAGCCCGTGGGGAAGAAACAAGCAGAGATCCAATGAAACATTGGGATTATGAAAGAAAAATGAGAGATTTGAGAGGTGATCCAAACGAGTCCTACCAATTATATCCAACTGAAACATCTGCGATTGCAAACTTGTCATTACAAGATCTGAAAACTGGTAAGTCAGACACGGACATAGATATGAGTGCGCTGTTTGGTTTCGGAATTCCAAATTCACAAATTACAGAACATCTTCGCAAAAGATACTTCGATATGCTTGTCAAAAGCAAAGATATGTTGCCCCAGGGATCACCATCTAGCTATCTAGATAAATTGCTAAACGATCCATCTGGAATGGTGTTGTTATGGACGGTGCTTCAAAATCATTTATATTCTCAAAGATCCGGCGCAGATTCTGATGGTCGTGATTTGTTGAGAAACTATATCGATAATATAGAAAAATACAACGAAAAAAATAATACAAATATCAAACCAGATTATATTATGAATCATGCAGCACTGAATATGAGACCAAAACAAGTAATATCTATGATTCAATTCATCTTTATAAAGAATATGTTTAATAATTTAATCAAAAACAATTTATCACCAGCGGGAGCGGTTGGACAAATCATAAAAAGTATAGGCAAGACAGCAGATCAAAATTCATTAATTACGATTTCTACTAGATCAAATAATAGTCAAAAATTTTCTGCAATTATGAAAATATCAGATATTATAAAAATGATTTGTTTATATGATTGGGAAAAATGGCCATCAGATGAAGATTTAATTAGATTGAATATTCCTTTCCAGAAAAAAGGTAAAGGACCGTTCGGTGTAGAATATAAAGGTGGTATTTAATAATAGGAGAGACAAATGAAAAAAGAACTTTCACAACTTGCAAAAATTGCTTCCGAATTCGAGCACGAAGGGAATCTGGAAGCCGGGAAACTGATCACGCTGGCAATGAAGAAGATTGCGCAGGGATGGAATCCTCCGGCGCAAGCAGAATCACTCATTGGGAATAATGAATCGCCATCATTACCAGTCCAATCGAAGCAAACTTTGCGTCAGCGTGGGAAAGATCCTGGTGAGGCACGAAACATAGAGCAGGCAATTTATCAGATGGTGATGAAAGCCCGAGCCGGGGATGAAAGAATGTCTCAAATATTACGTCGAGCGGTAAAAGAAGGAACTGGATTTGAGTCAGAAAGCGAATGGATGGATCCTGGAACAACCGCGACGGAATGGTTGCAAGGTTCACCACTTACTTCGACAAATGATCAAGGATATGTTAGTCCAAGCAATCCGATGAATCCGGCATTATACAATCTTCAACAATAATCCTGCCATCGTCCCCTGAAAACCAGCCACCTGTTGAGTATCCTCCATCAGAGCACCCAGTTCTGATGGAGATTGAAACCATTATGAAACCCTTATGAAACCATTATGAAACCATTATGAAACCATTATGAAACCATTATGAAACCATTAGTGAAATGGCCAGGCGGCAAACGCAGAGAAATTGAGAAAATCGAGGCGCACGCCCCTGAAAACTTCGACCTGTTCATCGAACCCTTCGTGGGAGCAGGCGCAGTCTTCTTTCATCTGAATCCGCAGAGAGCTGTGATTTCTGATGTTCATTCAGAATTGATGAATTTCTATTCTCAAATAGCAATTGGCAATGGCAAAGAAATTCACCAGTTGATGAGTCAAAGAAAGAATGACGAAAAGACTTATCTTGAAATTCGAGACAAATTTTCACCTGCAAATGACATTGAAAGAGCCTTCAAGTTTTTCTACCTCCGCAAGACCTGTTATAGAGGAATGTTGAGATACAATTTGAAAGGAGGATTCAATGCGGGTTTTGGAGCCTACAAAACTTTTAAATTTTATGAATTGTTGGACGAGAACTATCAAACATTGCTGGCAAGAACTGGGATATTGAACGTTTCCTTTGAAGAAATTTTCAGAAATTTTGACAGCGAAAACAATTTCGTTTTCCTTGATCCTCCTTATGACAGCGAATTCACGAATTATGGATATTGCAAGTTTGGCAAACCAGATCACGAGAAATTGGCAGAATGTTTCAAACAAACGAAAAACAAATGTTTGATGATCATAGGAGAAACTGATTTCATCAGAGAGATCTACAAAGATTATATTGCAGACAAATATCACCAAAAATATTGCTTCAAATTCCATTCCGGAAGGGTGGGAGAAGAAATTGACAGAACCCATTTGATTGTGAGGAATTATTGAAATGACTGAAATTGAAAAAGACTATTTGAAAATTAATCAAGAGGTTGTTGGTTGGACCATTGAAAAAGTAGAAGATGACACAGAGGCTTTCTATTTGACGCTCTCCAAAGATGATCAAAGAAAAAGAGTCAAAATTCACATCAGCATCTATGCCTCATTGATGTTAGGAAATGTTTCTCAATTGAAACAAATATCCAAAGACGGAGAAGATTTGGTATATGATTCTTTGTCGGATATGGAAGATTTGATCTGGCAGATTTGCGAATCAGAAATTGATGCACGATTAGTAAATTTCATTCTGTGTGGAAAAGAATATGTTGGATTTTCATTCAATGGAAAAAATCATTTAATTTGCATTGACAATCTTACTCATCAAAGAACTTTTGCAACAATGCCTTGGATCTCTGAAAAACAATTTCGAGGATATAATCCAGTTGCTCTAATCCTTGCTTCGAGAAATCCAGAATATTTACAAAAATTTATAGCTAATAGAAGGTTGAAAGATATTGAAGATAATTGGCAAATGTTTTTTGATTCTAAATTTGAATCGAATGAAGAAGAGAAAGAATTTTTCAACAAATATTTTCCATACTATTGTTTGCCGGAGAAAAACTGATGAGCAACAATGAATTTCAACTTGACGAAGACTTGGAAGAATTGATCAGAAATATTGAAAATGACAAACCAATCCGAATCTCAAAAATTTCAGATGCGATGAAAAATATGGCTACTGCGGTGCGTGAAATGGCTGGAATTATTCGATCTCTTGAAGAAGATGTTTTGAGATACGAAGAAGAATTGGAAGGTGAGGAGTGAAATTCGTTCACGGCAACATTTTTGATTCTGACTGCGACATCCTGGTGAATACCATCAATTGCGTTGGCGTGATGGGCAAGGGAGTTGCTTTGGAATGCAAAAAAAGATTTCCTCAAAATTTCAAAGAATATTGGAAAGCTTGCAAAGATGAACAAATTCATCCAGGGGAGATTTTTATTTTTCAAGAAAATGGAAAGACTATTATCAATCTTGCAACCAAGAATCACTGGAAAAATTCATCTCGACTCGAATGGGTCGAAAAGGGCACAATTGCCCTTGCAAGATTGTTGCGAGCCTCTGGTGGCTCTACAATAGCCATCCCTCCGCTTGGCTGTGGCAATGGAAACCTGAAATGGCAGGATGTTCGACCTATTTTAGAGAAATATCTATCTGACATTCCTGATGTAGAAATTTGTATTTTTGAGCCAGAATCTGAAATTTCGAGTCGAGATTCTATATAATTATTCTGAGGTCAAACGAATGAGCGGAATTCCAAATTTTGTTCTGAAAAATCAGCGACATCTTCTTTCTCAACCACAAGGAGAAGAAGTTGAAAATGGAGTGATTTGGATATTTGATTCCCCGAAGGGGGAAACCACCATCACCAGATTTGATGGGACTTTTGGTAGAGAGTGGATCATTTCTTATCCGTCAAATGAACATCCATCAGAGGTTTATGGAGCAGAATATTCTCCTGAAATTCACGGAGATGTTGCCTACGAGACAGAGTCAACAGAAGACGACAGAGACATAGAGCACGCATTGGAGATGCTCTTTGGGGGAATCACAAATTCCTTGGATTTTGAAAGATTGTTTCCAAATCTTTCTGTTTCTCAAAAAGGAGCAGACTGGCTGTTGGCAATACCAAATTCAGAAATATACTTCTTGGCGCGAGAAGGTGAAGAAGGATACAACATCGTTTTCGTCAATGATGACGAAGTTGAGCAAGGTGGCCCTTTCGAAGATTCGGCTGGCATCAAGCAATTTGTCTATGGAATATTGCAGACACTGAAACAGGAAGAAAAACTCAAAGAAACTGAAAAACCAAAAATCGAGGAATTTGTTTCTGATGAAAACACAGAATTGTTGCATGCAGCAAGCCGAAAAATTGCTTCTGCTTGTTCAGATATCGACAAAACAGGAAATTATCAAATATCAGACGCCTTGGCGATGGTGATGCAATCCATAGCCATCGTCATCGAAGGAGAAGAATAATGGAATTGACACTACAACGCATCTATAATATGGCATCTTCATTGAGAAAACTGATTCAACAAGAAGTGCCAGTGAAGGTCGCCTATCAATTGGCAAAAAATGTCAGAGTGATTGACGATGAATATCAATTGATCGAGAAGCAGAGGGCGGATCTAATCCGGAAGCACGGGGAAGTGCAGGAAGATGGTTCCACACGAGTTGCGGATGAAAATGTAGCAGCCTTCACCAAAGAAATGGCAGAATATCTTCGAACTTCGACCGAAGTTGATGTCAAATCTGTTTCAATCTCTGATTTGGGGGACAATTGCAAATTGACACCACAGGAAGTCATTGATCTTGAAGGCTTGCTGGTAGAATAGAATATTTGAAATTTGAGAGAGAATTGCCATCCTGATATCAAAGGTAGGTTGGGCCCTGAGCAATTCTCTCTCAATCTTTTTTTAGGAGAAATAAATGGCAGGAAAAGCATCGAAAACCAATGTTGCTGCTCGACGCGAAGAACGTGAAGCACAGAAAAATCAGACTTGTCTTCGTTGCGGCAATCAAATCGAGATGGCAATGATGGTCAATGGGCGTGGTAAAACACAGATGGTCAGAATGTGTTGCCAAAAAGCGCAGGCAGAATGAACAAATCTTTTCTTCACTGGCCAGGTGGAAAATCTCGATTGCTGACTTATATCCTTTCTCATTTGGATGGACACCATATCTTGATTGAGCCATTTGCCGGATCTGGCGTGGTTTTTTTGAACGGAAACAATCCGCAGAAAAAAGTGGCAGACATCAATCCAGATTTGATCAATTTGTTTCAAACTTTGCAAAACAAAGGACAAGCTTTCATCGATGAATGTGAAAAATTGTTCATTGAAGAAGACAACAAAGAGAAGTACTATTCAAACAGAAAGCTGTTCAACTCAACAAAAAACAAAGAAGAAAAATCTGCATTGTTTGTTTATTTGAATCGTCATTGCTACAATGGACTTTGGAGATACAATGCCAATGGAGAATTCAATGTTGCTTATCGCGGGGATCCAAAGGAAACTTTGAGACAGGTCAATTTCCCGAGAGATGAGATAGAGCAATTTTGCCAATTGACAAAAAATGTGGAATTCTTCTGCTGCTCATTTGAAAAAATGTTTGAAATGGCTGATGAGAATTGCGTAATCTATGCAGATCCACCTTACGTCCCAATGAATTCTACAAGTAATTTCACGGGATACTCAAAAGAAGGATTTGGAAAGGAATCTCAAAAAACATTGGCAGATCACGTCAGAAATGCTCCGTGCAGAGTTGTAGTTTCCAACAGAGACACAGAATTCATTCGAGAAATATATTCAGGAATGAAAATGATTGAATTGAGTGTTCAGAGAAACATCTCCTGCAAGGGTGATAAAAGACTGAAAGACAAAGAATTGTTGATTGTGAAGGAGAAATATAATGAATGATGTCGTGGAAATAATTGTAGATGGTGATGATCCAACATTATCTATGAGCGACGAAGAATATAAAAAATTCGAGTCAAAGGCAATAGGTACAATACATTGCCCATCTGGTGACATATCCACTTGGAGTCGAGATGAATTACAAAAATTTAGCGATGAAGCCACTGAACTGACTAAATTACACAATTCATCAGAAACAGATAGTTTGAAAAATAGAATTAATATTCTTGAGTCAGAAAAAGAAATATTATCTTCCAAAATTGGTAAATTTGCCGAATTTATGAATAACACATTCGAAATTTATCGTCCTTCTATGGGAACAACACTATATGGAGAAGAAGGATTAGTGACTGCTGGAAAAATACAATTGTTGAATATTTTTATCGACAAATGGAATAAAATATTAGAAAAATGAAAAAAATATTTAGCAATTTTGTGATTTTGTTGCAGTTGTTTTGGATATTTATTTGTTGTCCAGTTTGGATGCCAAGATTTTTGAAAATATTTTTCAGAATTGGCAGGAATATAAAAAGTGATTGATCAAAGAGATGGCACATGGGAATGCGACGGCAAGACCGAAGAAGATTTCGCTACACTTCTTCACGAACTAAAAGATGTTTCACTAGCGTCTTGGTGCCGAAAGGGATGAAGCACAGAATAGCGTAGATGTGCCCCCAAGTGAAAGAGATTCCCGGTTTGACCAGCCGGGAATTTTCTTGGAAATAGAAAGGGAGAGTTGAATGGAAGAAATTATTTTAAATCGATCTGATGTCATTCAGGACATTATAGATGCCCTTGGATCATCAAGTTCGGAAGTTTTAGCAAATATCTATGAAACGATCGTTGGATCTGAAATAACCTATATCGGGCAAGATCAATTTCAAATGTGGAGTGATGATTTAGAGGAAGATGAAGATTATTCCTGGGATCACGAAGAAGACGAAGAAGATGAATTTGATTTTTGATTCAACCGCAACATCCTGAAGCCCCTTGGCGACAATAAGAACATACAATTTTACCACCTTGCGGTAGAGGGATAAATTCTCTATGGCAGAAAGCACACACTTTGACGCCTTGTTGAAGGGCTTTCAATTGATTGTTGATGATCTTAGGTCGTGGCATCCCATCCTTGGCTCTTGCAATCTTCCTCATGATAGAGTATCCTTCGCCACGAGGGTCAAAAAATCCTTCACGCCACAGAAATTTTCAAAACAAAACGAATTGGAGAACAATAATGCAAAATGAACACACTCCTGGCAAATGGTATTTGTTCTATGTTGGAGCTGGTTCCAGCAGAGAAGAAAAAGCAGCAAAATTTTTGAAACAATTGCTAAAAGCAAGTCATGTGGAAGAAGAAATTAGCGACATCTTTCTTCCCAAAGAAGAGACGAAAACACCAGATGGTAAGACAAAAATTAGTAATCTTTATCCTGGATATATTTTTTTGAAAATAGTGAACTTGCCCAATGTTTCGGCTATTCTTCATCAAGTTTCCAAACTTCGTGTGGGTCCATCAAAAGATCCGTATGTGCCGTTGGAAGATCATGAAATTGCCGGATTGATGAAGATCAGATACAAGCCTTCAACATTGAAAGAGGATTTGTTCAGTGATGATGATATGGTGAGGATCACCGCTGGTCCTTTCAAGGAATTCTCTGGCAAGGTCATTGAGGTGAATTCGGTGAAGCAAGCTGTCAAAGTTTTGATCACAATTTTCGGGCGTGAAACTCCAGTAATGCTGAAATTTTCAGAAGTAGAAAAAACGAAGCAATGAACAACGACGATCCCAAACTTGAAGAAATCAGACAAAAATTGATTCAACACAAAAATGAAATAGACAAATTGATCAGATATGTTGCAGAAATGCAAATTGACAAAACTAAATCATCATTTTGGCAAGCAGCGGAAAGGGCATCAAAAGAAGTAGATTCTTGGCCAGATTGGAAAAAACAAGGATTTTCAGCAGGAACGAGAGGCAAAAGGAATGGACAATAGAGCAGTGGTGATCACAGGAGCCTGTGGATTCATAGGCTCCAATGCCGTGCATCAATTAGGAAAAGAGCACAAAATCATAGCGGTAGATCATTTTGAAAATTTCGAGTCAATCAAAAATTTATTCAAAACTAAGATATATGATTTTATGTATCCTGACGAATTGTTGCAAAAGTCTTCGCAATGGATGCAAGAAAATGTCAAGGCAATCATTCATCTTGGGGCGAATTCAAGCACTACTACAACTGACGTGAAGGACGTGATGACCAACAATGTGATGCAAACAATTCAATTGGCTACAAAATTTGCCCCAGCAACAAGAGTAGTCTATGCTTCATCGGCGTCGGTGTATGGTCATCATGGTGGTTATGGGCAGGAAGATGATTACGAACGAAAAGATCGACCATCTGATATCCGTCCTATATGCCTATATGCCCAATCAAAAGCCTGGATCGATCAAGCACTGGTCAATCACGACAATGTGTTTGGGTTGAGATATTTCAATGTCTATGGACCGAGAGAAAAGCACAAGGGATCGCAGGCAAGTGTAATCCCATCATTCAGAGATCAAATTCGCAGTCGCAAACACATAGTCAAATTATTTGACTGGAGGCACAGATACTCTCTCACTCCGTTCGAACGAGATTGGGTGTATGTGGATGATGTCGTTGAAATTACTCGCAGGATTGCGTTGAATGATAGATTTGAGCAGAACCAGAATAGAAATCGTATTTATAATGTTGGGACAGGATTCGCTCATTCTTATGAGGAAATAGTTGATCACATCGGAGATATTTTGAAAATAAAGCCCAAAGTGAAATATATCAAAATGCCGGAAGAACTCAAAAAACAATATCAGATAAAGACCCGAGCTGACATTTCAAAGCTTTTGGAAGCAATTGGTGGATATCAATTTGCCAACATCAAAGACGGAATTAATAAATATTTTGAAAGTGATGTCTGAAATGTATTCTGCGAATGAAGCCTCTATTGGTTATGTGATGGGCATGTGGCAGTCCAATCTTGGACTTGATGACTGGCAGATTGAATTTTCACTGCAAGATGATCTCGAAGGTGAAAATGAAACTTTGGGTTTTTGCTCTGCGGTCCCGAATAGCAAGACAGCCATCATTTTCTTGAAAAAGGAAAATCAAGGAAAAGAAACCTTGGAAGATGTAATCTTGCACGAGTTGATTCACTTGATGATGGGTGAGTATGATCAAGCAGTTGACATAGCGTTTGAGCATTCCAACACGCACATTGGAATGGCTAAAATGGTTTATGACAGCGGCGAGAGAACCATTCAGTCAATTGCACAGGCTTTTCTGAGACTCAGGAAAACTATGGAGAAAGCAAAAAATGGATGAAAATATATTTTTCGATGACATCATAATTGAAGATTCTGGTATTCCAAAAGAGGAAAAAAGAAAAGTCTATGAGCGAGATGGAAATGTTTGTCAGCTTACAGGAATGAAATCAAATTTGTCCTGTCATCACATCATAGCTACATCTCTTCAAATTTCTACAAATTGTCGAGAGTCAATATTCTTCGGGATATATTGAGAATCAGAGAAATTCCAGATAATTTTGGCAAGTCCTATGATTATGTTAGGGCAATGTTTGATGGAATTGACAAAAATGATCCAAAACCACCAAAAAATAAAGAAATTCACCAAAAGATTGATGCCCCACTTGACGCAAATTTAATTTATTCTTCTGATATAATTTATACTGCTTCTTCCAAAACCTATCCTATAACTTATACTTGGCACATTGGTTGTCCAGTATATGTTAAATATGATTGGAATACATACAGTTCAAGTTCATCTACATTTGTCGGACCAGGACAATTATATTGGGAATAGAACATTGAAATCACCATTGAGATATCCTGGTGGCAAATCCAGGGCTTTAAAATATATTGTTCCTTATATCCCGCAAGATACGGATATGTTGATATCTCCATTTTTAGGTGGAGGATCAGTTGAAATTTATTTTGCGAATTCTGGAATTCAAGTCAAAGCATTTGATAGTTTCCAGCCATTGGTGTGTTTTTGGAAGGAAATTTTGTTGAATCCTGGTGATTTAGCCAATAATATACAACAATTTTATCCTTTGAAAAAAGAAAAATTTGATGAATTTCAAGCGAATTTGAGAGATATTTCAAAATCTCTTTCGCAGATAGATATTGCAACAATTTTCTATATTTTGAATAGATCTTCATTTTCTGGAACAACTCTTTCTGGCGGAATGGGCACCAGTCATCCAAGATTTACTCAATCTTCTATTGATAGAGTTGCGGAATTCAAATGCCCGAACCTTTCTGTCGAATGTCTATCTTTCGAAGATTCATTGAAACAAATCACAGACAATAGAAATAGCATCTATCTGGATCCGCCCTATTTGCTCAAAAATAGAAAATTGTATGGGAATAAGGGAGATGCGCACAAAGATTTTGATCACAAGTTGTTGCACGACACCATCAAGGACAAAAATAGATGGGTGATGTCATACAACAATTGTGATCAAATCAGAAAAATTTATTCAGATTTCAGAATTATTGATGCATCTTGGTCTTATGGAATGAACAAATCTAAAAAATCTTCTGAAATCTTGATATTTAGCAACGAAATTGAATTGGAGAAACAAAAATGACCTTCTGGAAACTGCTCAACAAAGCAGAAAATCATCATGACTTGCAATTTCACACAGGAAGAGTTGATGACCCACTTCCTTGGAATCCTCACGGAGACTGCGAACCAGGAGGAATCTATTTCACGGACACCAAGAACATCTTCAATTTCCTAGGATTTGGTCATTGGCTGCGAAGCGTGGAAATCCCAGAGGATGCACAATTCTGCGAAAATCAAGGTCCTCCTCCAAGGAAGTGGAAGGCAAGTTCTGTGATTCTTGGGGAGCGCAGGAACATCTGGGAGGTTGAGGTGATCAGAGAATTGCTGAAAGCAGGAGCAGACATCCATGCAAGAGAAGACTGGGCTCTGCGAATGGCTGCTCACAATGGTCATCTCGAAGTTGTCCAAGAACTGCTCAAAGCAGGAGCAGATGTCCATGCAAGGCAAGACTTGGCTTTGCGATGTGCTGCTGGAAATGGACATCTCGCAGTTGTTCAGGAATTGCTGGAAGCAGGAGCAGATGTCCATGCAGAGCAAGATGATGCTTTGCAATTGGCTGCTGAAAATGGTCATCATGCAGTTGCCAAATTGTTGAAGCAGTATCTTCGCAAGAGAAGCAGATTCGTAGATTTGATGAAATCAATTTTCAAAGGAGAAAGATAGATGGCAGGGGATCATCAAAGAAATGGCTATGCTTTTGAATATGCGTTGATCAAAGGATTTGAAAAATTAGCAAAAAACAATGGATTTGAAGTTGAAATTGAAGAAGATTCGAGTTTGAAAATAAAAAAAGAAAACTATGAAGAATTAAAAATTTCAAAAAATCAAAATGACTTGAAGTTGTTCAAAGAAATTGATTCTGCTACGTCCGTCGAAAGTTTGAAAATATTTGAGGAATTGGAACCTATTCTGGTGCATCCTGAAAAATTCAAAAACAAAATGAAAATCAAATCCAACAGCGACATCACAGGAATTGATGAAAGCGTGAGCGATCTTGACCTGATTTTCGGGAAAAATAAGGTCAAAATTCCTATTTCTGCAAAAAACAACAATGATTCAATCAAGCATCGAAGGTTGCCGAATACATCTAATTTAGGAGAAGATTGGGCAGGAGTCAAGTGGGAAGATCAGGAAAAAGTTTTGCAAAAAATCGAGGAAACCATCAAAACTATTCCGAAAGATGAAGAAGGAAAATACAAAGGATTCCCAACTTGGACATTTTGTGGT
>LBWB01000019.1 GCA_000993405.1 Candidatus Woesebacteria bacterium GW2011_GWB1_39_12
TTCAGCCACTCCAATGAGGACACAGATGGCAATTGCAGACTTCTTTCTCTATCAAGATCTAATTCTTGCAAATGGACAGATTCACACGTTTGAATCCATTTATAGATTGATCTATGAAATAGTTTGATAAACTTTTTGATCCACTCTTCAATTTGATCTTCGCCATATTTATCCGCAAAAATCCTGCACATAGTTTTCCAAATATCCTTTGGAGACATTTTCTCACCCGCATAAAGGGAATAACACCGATCTAAAATCTCAAACGGCATCAACTCTTTTTCATCCTCTTGATTTTCTGCCAATTCTGCCGATGCAGCACTTTGAAGCAATATCTCTAATGATGGCTTTACTTGCTCGGGAATATTATCCATATTCAAAAAATATTCAAGCAATGCGTTGATTTGTGTTTTCTTTAAATTCCCCAAAAGACTATATCCACCTTGAATATCGCCACCAATAGTAGAATAGCCTACTGCTCGCTCTGACATACAGCCGGTGTTCAAGAACAACCCATTCACCGAATTCGACAAATTCCACATTCTCAAAGCCCTCAGCCTCGCCTGACAATTTTGTTTGACGATCGGTGGCAAATCCCCCACATTTGTCTGTGCAATATTTTGTAGAGCCTCCAGTTCGCGAGAAAAGCCATCCTCGATTGACTCCTCAATGAAATTCACATCCAATCCTTCGCACAGATTGCTGGCGATGCTTTTTGTTGCTTCGGAATTGAATCTGGTGGGCTGCGAGACACAGGTGATCATTGACTTGGGGTCTTTGCCAAGTCTTTTTGCCCACATCCAAGCCAACAAAGTGGTCAAAACAGAATCTCTGCCGCCTGACAAAGAAACGACCACCCGCTCAAAAGCACCAGATTTTTGAAAATACCCATCCAGTCCCCAGATGATTGCTTCAATCTGATCTTCAAAAATTCCAGGATTTGAAAATCCCCCAGACCCAGGCAAGGGCAAATGTTTTTGCCAATTTGTCAAAGGTTTCTTGCATTCCACGGCGACTGGTTTTATTTTGCCGCAATCTCTCTCTCTGTCAAAAGCGTTTTGTCGCCAAGTTGTGTTGGAAGCACGAGAAGATTTTGTAAAATCGAGATCAATTTGATAGACTCTTGCCCCACCATCCCATCTTGGAATTTCGTGCTGGATGGTTCCATTTTGGGCAATAAATCCTCCGCCGTCCATCACCAAAGAATCATTGCTACCAACAGCATTCACATACACCAAAGTTGTTTCATTGTCAGAGGATCTGATTTCCATCAGACGCTGGCGAGAATGAAAAACACCTTCGCGAAATGGAGAAGCAGAAATGTTGAAAATCAATTCAGCCCCCTCAAAACAATGGCGAGATGACGGACCATCAACAGACCAGATGTCTTCGCAAATTTCTACGGCGAACTTGAAATCAGGAGTTTCAAACATCAAATCTCCGAATGACACCCCATTGACTTTTTCTTGGGCACCTGCACGCCATTTGGCAAATGTTCTACCATCATAGAACACCCCATATGTCGGAAGATTTTGCTTGGGAACAATTCCAATAATTTTGGTTCCTTGAAGAATTACTGCTACATTATAGACAGATCCAAGTTGATAGGTCATTCCAAAGATGACAATCATTCCTGGGCACTTGTTTTGGCAGAAAATTTTCATTTCCTCCAGAATTTCAAGCTGAGAAATGTTGAACTGTTCGTGCAGGACCAAGTCTTCTGCCGGATATCCAGATAGAACCCCTTCTTGGAAAACAGCGAAGTGGCACCCTTGAAGATGAAATGTCTCCAGCGCCTCTTGCATCTTCTGCCAATTTGAACGGAATCCACCGACAATGTTGTTCAAATTGGCAGTGCCAATCTTCAAAATGCGCATCTGTTGCTCCTGCTCAAGATTCGTTCGATTAGCGAGCGGATTTTTCAGGGGACGCCGAGACCAGTTTTTGAAACTACTCTCCAAATGGCTTCAATTCAATGTCAATGACTCTGAGTTGAAGCCTTTTTTCAAATTGTTCTGCTTCAAGATCGTAGATCGACTCCACGTCAAACCTGGACTGAGGGTGTTCATAGGAAGCAATGACTTCTTGCTTGTCAGCAGCAAAAACAATCTCCCCGTAGATTTTTCTGACTAAATATCTTTTCAGTCCATCTGGTTTGATTTTGAAAAGCCCAAACCACCACATTCCTTCGACATACTCTTTCAAATATCTGTCTCGGTTTTTTCTGATCTTTTTCTTCGATTCATCGTTTCTCGAAACAACGCAAAAAGCTCGGAACAAAAATTCTTTTTGCTGTTCAGTTAGTAATTTAGGATCCCAAAATTCTAATTGATCAATTTCTGCTTGATGTACATCTGCCTCATCGCCTTCTTCAAAAACCAGTCCATCAGAAGTTTGAAACTTTTTCACTACTACTTGTTCTTCAATTTCAATCACTTTTCGCATTTCGTTTCTCCTTGTTTGATCAATTCACGAAACCAAATATTGATCCATTTGGTGCAGATGCCTTTCCAAACCTTCGATGGATGCTCAAGCTGGTTGCTGAAAATTCCTTGGAGGATGTCATAAATTTCCCGCATAGCAGAAATCTGATCCAATTGATGTTTGCTAAATCGAAACAATTCAACAATCCGATCATTCTCTTTGTCATATTCAATAAAAATAGCAGAAATATAATTCTCTTTTTTTGAGCGCATGAAACCATACTCAAAAATAGATGAATTTTCTAACATCGCCTTATCCTTCGAAATTGAATGACCCCATGTAAGTATGTGAGCATTTGCAGATGAATGCTGATATATTGAAATGGTGTTTCCCGAATTAGCTGATGCTAAAATATAAGAGGAAATATCTCTGTGTTGCCCAAAATTTTCTTCAAATGCAGACTGAAAACTCATTTTTCATTTCTCCTAAACCAGATTGAAATTTTCACTTTCAATTTTTGCCACCAACTGCTTGCCCAATCAAAATATATCCAATATTCGCAGTTGCCGGAGCAAACAAATTCATCAAACCAAATGTCTTCAAATTTTTCATTCTCTTCTTGGCAATAAACCAAAGATTTTTCGCAGATTGGACAATTATTGCGAATGAAATAAGGACGATCCATTGGACGACGATCGGCAGCAGATGTTGGAACCTGTTTCAACTTGTCAACGAAATTCATTTGTTTCTCTCCATCATATCATTGATCCAAACGGTCATCCATCGGTCAATCATTTCACGCCACTTGGCTTCTTCATCGTGCAAAAATATTCGCTTCAAATAATTATAGATGTCAATCATAGCTTTTATCATTTTCAAATCTTTTTTATTAAATTTAAAAAGTTTGATCAGTTTGTTTTCACTTCTTTCGAAGAAAATTATTTCCTTACAATCAGATGAAATTATTGGGAATACCCATGTCATCAGAGAACATTCCTCAAACATAGATTGTGGATTTTTGATAGTGAAACTCTGATAATAATAGTTTGAATCACTTCTGATATATAAAAATTTAGACAACTTATTACCAACATAAATTCCCGGATACATTTCTCTCAATTGGTCAGGTAGGCTGCTCATTTTTCACGATCCTTATCTTCTAATTTGATCAACTCTTCAAACATCATATCTACCAATTTGTTTGCAATTCGCCCCCATTGTTCATATTGGTGAATATCGGAATCGTGTAGATATGAATATATATCCATCATAGTTCTGATCATCTGCAATCTATCTGGAGAAAGTTCTAATAATTTTTCTAATTTTTGATTATTTTTATTGAATCGGAAGAATATCACTTTGTCATCACCACTACTATTTTTATAGAAAACCCATCCGTGTAATTTAGTTCGCTCAAATGGGTGGTCGGTGATGTCAGTCCACACTGGAATCGAATTTGATTTTTTATCTTTCCTTTCTATAACATATAACCAATTACAATGTTCGGCGTAAGCTTCAAGCTCGCCGAACATCTCAATCAATTGATCTTTCACTTTGCTCATGTTTTAACCTTAGCATTTCTCTTGTATCGTTTGTCACCATTTCGCCTGCCGCAGATTGGGCATCTTCGCCATTTTATGACACGAGATCGATCACATAAGCAATAGCAGCATCCTTGATTGTTTGACATCCTTCTCTGGCGATTTGTCAACAGAGAATCGTAATTTCGATAATCCAAAACAGACTCAGAATCAATCTCCATATTTCTCCTTCAGTCGCTCAAACAATTCTCTTTCTTTTTGTTCCAGCAATTCTTCTCGCTCTTTGCTGTCAGCAGTTTGAAAAACTTCAACTTTCAATTTCAATTCTTGCGAAACAAAATCATCCATCAATAGCAACACAGGATTTGGTTTGAGTTCATAAATCTCCTTGAAAGAGATTTCATCAAAATCAGTTTCTTCCGATCCCCATTGATTGATTTTGGGATTCTTTTCTCGCCAAATTCTTGTGTATTTGTTATAAACCTTTCCTGCTTGATGCCCGGAAATATAGATTCCAACCTGATTATCATAGCAAAAATATTCATCAGCCAAGGCACCCAACTCCGATTCATCCAAAATTCTGGTGATCAGAAAGGATTCATCTGGGTCTTCATAATGTCTGATAGTTGCTATTCCTATGACTATGAATTGTCGTTCTGCCATTTTTCAATTTCCTCTCTCATGAAATTTTCTTCAATCAAATTTTTGATTTCTTCGTCATCTGTTTTTTGCCAGGCAGATCGCAAACATTTTTCAAGTTGCTCGATTCTCTTTTTCGAAAGAAGCAGATCCCCGGCAAGTTCAATTGACATTCATTTCTCCTTCAATTCCTTGACCTCTTCTGGCAACAAACCGCAACTTTCCCACCACCATTGATCGTCTTTGTCGCGGTGCTTGCGGATCAATCTTCTTCCAAGTTTCAGTCTTTCTTCCAGCAGTTGTTTTTCAGAGGATATCCAGTCATCAAAGATGAAACCGGACAAACCTGAATCAATTCTCAAACATTTTCTCAACAATCGACGAACTACATAGTTTCGCTTCTTGTTGCCTGGTTCAATTTTGTTTTCATAGCAGATAGTCAAAAATCTTACATGATCTCTCAAAATTGGACGCAGGCTCTGGTCAAAGAGTGAAGTTTCGTCAATTCTTGATTTGCTTTCAACTACTTGAAGCAGCCGCTCCAATCCGAATCCTACATCGGTGCTATGTTGCATGGTATTCACCAAATTGCCGATTTCAAGTCCTCCGGAAAACATTTCACAACAGAAACCGCCAATGTTTCCATCTGACCAGACACACTCGTCATCTTCAACGATTGAATATCCAAACTTCGACCACATTTTTCTGTGTTGCTGTTTGGATGGATGAATGGTAATGTGATCAATTTCGATTCCCAGGTCATTGACAATTTGATGCCACATTTCGACAGATTCGTGATAATCATTTCTTCCAAAACTGAAATTACCAAGCATCTGAAAATAACTTAAATGTGATCCATCTCCAATCAAATCAATATCATTTGTTCTGACACAGGATTGCAATGTTCCTATTTTTGTTTGATCTGGATCGAGGAATTTTGACTTCAATTGCTGCATCCCTGAGCAAACAAAAAGAGTAGTTTCATCGTTGGGGACGATGTTATTGTCAATAATCAATTCGATGTCGTGCTCCCCAAACCTTTTTCGCATGACATCCATCAAGCTTCCAGCATTTGTTTCTCCTTTTTGATTCAGGTAGATTGTTTCATGTCAAATGACACTCATTTTGTTCTCAAATTTCAATTGGCTATTACTTCCTCTGTGCGACACCTTGGGCAAAGATGTTGATCATTCACCTGCTGACAATCAACATTTCTAGTCCAACATCGGGCGCATTTTTCACCATCAGCAAGTGATACACATACTCTCGGAGCGCCATCACAACGAACTTCAACCTGAGATACCACCCACCATTGAGCAAGATATTTCTGATATTTTCTGAGAACCTCAAATTCCTCTGGTCTTGCAAAAACTAGTGCTCCCATTTCAAGTGGATTTACTTTTCCCTCGCGATGATTATATTCTTCCTGTGCCTTTTTCATCACAGATCTGAATTTTGCTAATGTTTGGAACTCGGCAAACAAAGACTGCGATTCTTCATCTAAGCTAGGATATTCTCCCCATAAAAGAGAACAAGCCATACTAGGAAGATCTGAACGACAATCGCACACTTCCTGACACAAAAATGGCATCACTGGCTGCAATACTTTGAGCATCACCACCATCGCAGTGTATAGATTTGATCTGACGGCTTTTGCTTTTTCAGATTGCATGTTTTCGCAATATAAAGTATCTTTCACAGAATCGAAATAGAAACCATTCATTTCAAGGACAAAATTCTTTGCTTCTCTGACAACTTCTGAAAAAGCGTATCGCTCATAATTCTGTTTAGAGTTTGACGCCATCTCAAGACACCTCAATTTGAAATAGCCGTCCAAAGCATCTCCTTGCGCAAGCGTGTCTACTTCGCCAGTCAAATTACCAAGACAGAATCGGAAGAAATTTCTGAAAAGCAAATAATCTACCTTGACCCCATCCATTGCCACGTCTCCGACACGAACATCTCTGTTCAAATCACACAAGGCAGTCCATAATCTCACAGAATCCATGTTGTATTTCTGAACTAGATATTCAGGAGAAACAACATTACCAGCAGATTTGTGCATGGCATTACCATTTTTGTCGAGGACAAAGCCATGAGAAAGGACAAAATTGTAAGGCACTTTATCAGTCAACGCTACTGACAACAGCAAAGAAACCTGAAACCACGATCCTATCTGGTCCTGCCCTTCTAGGGCAAAATCCAAAACTTTATCCGTTTGAGCCCATCCCTTGACAAACAAATTAGCAAGCGCAGAATCAAACCACACGCTCAAAGTTGATTCCTCTTTCACCAAATCAGATGGTGTAGCACCAGTTTTTGGATCCACATAATCTGATGGCAACATTTCTTCTGGCGTCAAATTGAACCAACCATCTGAACTATGTTTCCGTGTCATTTCGGCTACTGCTCGGAAAGTTGTTTCATCAGCAACCAAATTGCCAGTTTCTTTGTGGTAAAATACAGGAACTCCTACTCCCCAAGCCTTCTGCCTGCTCAAACACCAAGATGGTCGCGATTGCACCATTCTGACGACGTTGTCGTGTCCAACAGAAGATGACCATTGCATCTTGTCAACAGCCTGAACAACTCTGTCTCTCAAATTGTCATGATCCAGATCCATAAACCACTGACGACTGACGCGATAAACTACTTTTTGATGCAACCTCTCATCAAATGGATAGCTGTGTTTGAACTTTCCTGACATCAAAAATGTGTGATTGCCTTTCAGTTTTTCAAAAACAAGATCATTAGAGGACAAACACTTTTTGCCAACAAAATCTGCCGGGACTGATTCTGTCCAATGACACCGATTGTCCATCGGGCAATAGGCTTCCATTCCGTGCTGTTTGCCCAATGAAAAATCATCTTCACCAAAACCTGGGGCAACATGAACCAATCCAGTTCCTTGTTTGTCATCTACCCAATCAGCAGGCAACAGAGGAACTTTTTCACCTGTCAACGGAGAGATCAGTTGCCTTCCCGAAAAGACTTCATCTCCTGTGCGAGAGCAGTCCATCCATTTCTCAACACCTAATCCATTTTTTAGGAGCAGCGCAACAACTTCATCCACTTTGGGAGTGGAAACCCAAACATAAGGACTTTTGTTGCCATCAGTACCTTGCACTGCTAATTTAGCATATTGCATTTCAGGATTGAAAGCAACTGCCTTGTTCGCGACCAAAGTCCAAGGAGTTGTAGTCCATACCATCACAGAACTTGCTGGATCGTCGTCAAATTCGAATTTGACATAAACAGAGTCATCTTCCACATCTTGATATTCCAATTCGCTATCAGCCAGCGCTGTGCCTAAATTTGGAGACCAAGGAACCACTCTGTCATCTTGAAACAAGTAGCCTTTCAAATAGAGTTCACCGAATGCTTCAACCTCCTTTGCTTCATATTCAGCCGACATAGTGAGATAGGGATTATCCCAATCTGCCATAACTCCCATTTTCTTGAAACTTTCAGTTTGAACATCTACCCAGTGCTGTGCGAATTTACGACATTCACTTCTCACTAATTGAGAAGAAACTTCCTGCCCATTTTTTCTCAATTGCTTTTCAACAGACACCTCGATGGGCAGACCATGATTATCAAATCCAGGACGAAATTCAACTGATTGCCCCATTTGAAGTTTATGTCTAACAACAAAATCTTTCAAAACTTTGTTGAGTGTGTGTCCCATGTGAACATCGCCATTCGAATAGATTGGGCCATCTAATACAACAAATGTATCTGCCTCAGAAGATTGATGTCCCATCTCAACAGGAACATTCGACTGAACATCTTTCGATGGTCTCATCGGGAAATCAGTTTTTGGCAGATTCACGTTCACGGCAGTCTCCTCATGGAAGTTCTCTGACTGGTCCGAATTTTCAGGGGCAAAGGCGCTAAACTACGCAATTGTCGAGAAAATCTCGCAACTGCATCACACAAAATCTTTCTTCTTCGGCAGTAGTAAATGAAAACATGATCTGCAACGAATCAAACGATTTTTCTTCGTCAGTGATAAATCTAATCGATTCAACAACTACCCAAATAGATTTTGGAATTTTCTTGTTCCATTGCCAAGTTTCTCGGTCAATGACGCTCAAAGAATTGGGACGACATTTCATCTGACGTTTGATTTCAATTCCTTTCCCGTGATGCTGCGACCAAAAAACATAGCCCAGATAGTTCATGCTGCAAGGAAGAACTCCCGCTCGATTGTATTCTCTTGGCTCGGCTCTTCCAAAACGGATATCCCTCGCAAATCCTCCTGAAAGGAATGGATACTCATTCATTAAAAGTTCCTCAAATATCTTTCAGCAGCCAATGCAGCTACACATCCAGACCCTGCCGCTACAACTGCTTGTTGCCATATGTTGTCTTGAACATCTCCTGCCGCGAACACTCCTTTGATGTTTGTTTCTTGAAATTCATTTGTCAGAATATATCCTTGACGATTTAGACTGATCTGTCCAACGATAAACTTTGTATTCGGAACGTGTCCAATAGCAATGAAACACCCATCAATATCTAGTTTATTTTTGGACCCAGTTTCAACATTTTGCAATACAACCTGAGATAATCCAACATGTTGATCCCCTAAAAATTCAATAGCTACTGAGTCAAGAATAAACTCAATTTTTGAATTCTTCAAAGCAGATTCTATCATAATTCTGCTTGCTTTAAATTCCTGCCGCCGATGTATCACAGAAACTTTTTTGGCGAAATTTGTTAAAAACAAAGCCTCTTCAATGGCGGTATCCCCACCGCCAATGACAGCCACATCTTTATCGCGATATAAAGGACCATCGCAAGTAGCGCAAGCAGATACTCCATGTCCCCACAATACATCTTCGCCAGGAATCGTCAATTTACGAGTGGAAGATCCAGTAGCTATGATAACAGAATCTGCATAATGAATAGATTTATTTGTTTCAATAGATAAGGGATTATTTTCGAAATCAACTTTCCTAATCCATTCATTGCTCACTTGAGTCCCAAATTTTTCAGCTTGCTCTTGCATTCTGTTCATCAATTCTGGACCAAGGATACCATCTGGAAAACCAGGATAATTTTCAACTTGTGTGGTCAATGACAATTGCCCACCGGGATCCATTCCAGTGATCATTACAGGATTCAAACCTGCTCTAGCAGCATAAATAGCAGCAGTCCAGCCAGCACATCCTGCTCCCACTATAAGTAGTTTTTGACTTATCATTTCACTTCATTTTTCTCCTCTAGGAATTTGATTATAACTTGAAACCAATAGAGTTTTGTAGTCATCGTCCAATATTATATAACCAGACAAAATTTCCGGATCATACATTGAAATCCCAAGAGTTTTGACAATTTCAGGATGTTTCAACAGAAATGAATGGAATGGTGCCCCAACAGCAAGATCGCTTGGGGTCAGTTTCATCGCTTCTCTAAAAAAACAATTCCATTCTGGTTCAACATCAATTTCTTTTGCTCTGCCAACTGCTTGGTATGGCAAGGCAACATAGCAATATATTCCATCGGTGCTGTCATATATCTGCCAGAATTTTTCAGAAGTTCCATATTCTCCAACAATGATGTGCAAACAAGTAGCAATTCCCGCCTGAATCAATTGATTTGCTGCTTTCCGCCAAACTTTTTCAAGGTGAGGATGGCAGGAAACCGCGACTCCTCCGCAAAATTCTTTGGTTGCTTTCAAAATCTCATCTGACAGGTGCATCCCATTTGTAGTATAATTCGGAACAATTTCCAGTTCAGCGATTGACTTCAAAAATGGAATGAAATCAGGATGAAGTGTCGGCTCACCTTCACCCCCAATAGCAATCTGAAATGGTCTTTGATCTAGATCAAGGTTGCCGAAGATTTCTCGCGCTTTGACAACGATGTTCGAATAGTGTTTGCCCTCTTTGACTGATGATACATAACACCACGGACAATCTGCATAACATTTGGCTGTAATCGCACAATCAAGAATCTCGGGATGTCTCAATTGAGTGATTGGCAAGGAAGCATTAATAGCAAAACGAAAAGTTTTTCCGTTGTGAAAAATTGCGAAATAGTTGCTCTCTGGCTCTCTTCTGATTCTCATCCGAGATGCAATCTGATTCCGTGCAATCTGGTTTCAATGACATTAAACAGATCATATGGCACTGAATTATCATCCTCACTTTCTGCACAGATGAAATGTCCAACGTGTTGCTCCAAAACTTCTCTGTTTTCCTCAAACCATTGATCAATTTCTATCCATTTGGCATCTTCGAGTTCATCACGTTGACGAGCCTCTTCGTCCCATTGTTTTCTTTTCTCTTCAATTGGCATATCACGCCAATCTGTGCGCATTGATTTGATTGGCGGCTCTAAATCCTCATATTGCCAGAACGGCGCTGGAGATTTCAATTTAGGATCGGCATCCCAATGAACGAATTGACCTATCAAGGACCCCAAGGAGCCATTGTCCCAATAAACAATGTGAATGCTGTGAATTTCTTTCAACAGATCACCAACTCCATTGCCGCTTCTGATTTCCCCCATCCCATGCCATTGCCCAACTGCCTGTCCTAAAGCTTCAAGAAATTCTTTGACTTCTTCTTCTGTTTTTTGAGTGTTGCAGATGAACAACTCAGACGAGCTGTTGGTAGTTATGTCGATAATGCTATGAATTGGAATTATTTTTTTCATTGTTTTCTCTCTCTCAATCTATTAGGAATCACTGGTTTATCTCTCCAGTGAATTCCTCCGTGCTTGATATTCTCTGACCAACCACTTTGAACATATTTCGCCACATTTTTGTGAAAATCCTTGTAGTGAAATCCGTGCGTCGTCCAAGACACCCACCCCTCCATATCGTCCAAATTATACTTAGAACGATAGATATTCCTTACAATCTCTTCATCCCAAATTCCCCGCCACAATACCGGGCATAGAGTAATGTCAAGCAATTCAGACCATTCAACAAGTTCGTCAAATGGCAGAACTTCGTTTCTTTCATTCCAAATAGCAAAGAGATAGACATAATTATCTAAATTGGAATAGTGAATTGAATGTTCTGCATAAACATTCTCACAACTTAATCTCCATCCTTCTGGAATCAAATACGCCCTTTGCGAGAGATAGTTCTTTGCCCAGGCTTGAGATGGATGATTTGGTTTGCTCAACGATCTGGCGTGCATATATCCATCAGAATAAACTTGGAAATTTTCTCCATCAATTTTGACAAAGATGACTACTTCTTTTCCTTCAAATTGAGAACAATCCTTCAATTTCTTGTCATCACTCAATGCTCCAGGACTGAAAGGCATGTGAAAAGTTCTGGGATATTTGAATCGATTATCATAGAAACCGAGAACTCTTCCTTCGCGAAGAACTTCTTGCACCGATTCTTCATCAAACAGGGGACCTTTGAGCCTTCTGCCACCGATGAGTATTTCATCTCCCCATTTGGTCAATTGAGTTTCTGGATAGAACTGCTCCGGTACAACAATTTCTGTGATTCCAGCCATTTCTCGCAACTCTTCAACAGAAATGAGAGTCTGCTCTGCTTTTAGATGACAGGAACTGCACAAAGAGACTAAATTTGCGCAGATATATCCATCATTTTCTTCTGATGCCCAGAGGCTTCTTTCGATCAAATGATGATCAGACAAGGTTTCTGAATTTCCAGGAATCCCACAGACGACGCATTTCCAACCATCTCTTTCGTGAGTAGTCTGTTTGGCTGCTTGTCTGGTTTCTTTGGAGTTCATTTCAGACTCATCCTCTCAACTTTCTCAAAATCCGCTCAAATTTGTCATCCAAATCAGTTGCTAAAAAACGTTCTACTTCTTTGATGATTGCAAATGGATGCTTCATTTCCTCCCTATTCCAAAGATATTTGGGGAAATCTACGCCGTCAATGTGAATCTCCCAAACTTCAAGTTTGTTTTGCTCTCCTCTAAAATACATCTTGACCCAAAAAGAGCATCCTTTGTAGTCAAAAACAAAAACAGGAAATGGATGCTCTTTACAAACCCACCTGATTTCGTATCCAAGGAAGTTGTTTTCTTCTGGGGCCGGGATGGTTGGATCGGGCACTTTTCGTTTAGCTTTTTTCAAAAACATATCTTGCTTCTCCTTCGCATTTGCTCGCAGTTCTTTCTCTGCTTGACGATGATTTTCAGGGGACGGTGTGGAAGCGATCCAAGAATCTAATTGATTACGCCAAATTCTCCAATTCACGATTCTGGATCCATCTCACTGCCAAATCAATTGCTTCTTGTTTTGTTGGGACATATTCTCGCTTCAAAGGTTTTGTATACCAACTCTTCCCATCCTGGAATCCTGATACAGACCATCCTTTTTTGTTTGCAAAATATACCTGCACCCACCAAGGAAATTCTACCAAGGGAGAATAGAATTTTTTCTCAGTTCCATAACAATTTGGACTTCTTTGAATCACTGGAATCTGATTGTAATCACCACCAAACAACGATTCACGAGCAGCAGCTACAACATTATCCAAAGAATTATGACGACTATTTAGAGAATCTTGTTCATCTATATATTCTCTTATTTGTTGTTGAAGAACATCAATATATTCTCTGATTTGTTGTTGAAGAACCTCAATTTTCTCTTCGATGTCATTTATTTTTTCGATACACGCTTCCCGTTCCTGATGCAAAACATCTGGATTGATCAAGTAGTTATAATAATCTTCTGATTTGACTTTCATTTATATTATCCTCAAATTACAAAAACTTCTTCTATTTTCAGACAATGCCACTCTGTCTCATTGACTTGCCCTTGCATTGATTCGTGATAGTGCCCGAACATCCAAAGTTTTGGACTCACCACTTCCAAGATTGCTTGCAGGGCGATTCTTGAAGGAGGTGGCCAAGATTTCCAACCAAACATTTCCCAGTTGTGTTGAAGAATTTTGGGCAGATCAAATGAAGCAGGACATTCGTGAGACACAACGACATCAATAGCGTCTGGGAATTCTTCAATTGCCGACAAAGCGTTTTCTATGTCTCTTTGAGTGATTGATTCTTCTCGAAACCAATCCAAATGTTCTGTTCGTCCAGCAGCATCAATTGACTCTGCTCCTCCAATGAAAAGAATATTTTTTCCATAAATGTTTAAAATTGTTCCTCTGGGGACATAGTTGATCTGCCCATTTTTCCAAACTTTCAATTGTCCTGGTTGATGAAGCATTCCAAAATTTTTCATTGATTCGAAATCTTCATGGTTGCCATCAATCCAAAATAATTTGCAGTTTTCTGTAACTTCAATTGATTCGATGCCTTCATTGATTTTCCCACGACGAGGCCAATAGCCAAAATCGCCAACTTGTATGAAAGTTTTGACAGATGATTCATCTGACACTTTTTTCATCAGTAAGGACAATGCCTCGAAATTGCCGTGAAGATCTCCAATGTAGGCTATTTGACTCATTTTATTTTCCTAATTTATAGAGACCATTCTCTTCGATATATTTCAGAACTGAGTCTGAAAGCAATTTTTCATCTTCTGGTTTTCCATTCGCAATCCATTGACGGACTCTTGTGGAACTGATGCCTGTTCTTGGAATTGAAACAAATGTTGCCATATCAGACAACTCATCTGCCCGATGCCAATCGTGAAACTGCGGCAAGCAATCAGATCCCATGAAAAAGAACAATTCTCTGTCTGGGTTCTGCCAATATTTCAACATTTCATAGGTGAAATTTTTACCACCTGCGAAAACTCTTTTTTCTTCAAAATCGCTCACCTCGACTGAAAGACCGAAAAATGCCAACTGACACCGCGCCAAATCCGCAGTTTTCTATCAACCATTTGACTTTTTCATTCATTATTCTTCCTTCAATGTCAAAACCATACCCTGTGTTTCTCGTGAATCGTTTCAATTCCATCATAGTCATCGATTCCCCATTCAACATCATCTGGAATTTCAACTATTTTCAATTCAGCAAAATTCCCGAATGATTCCTCACCAATTTCCTCAACGCATTTGATCAATCTTGGATCTGTTCTGATTCGTATCTTTTCGTCATCAATCTTTTTCCAAAAATCTTCATAATCTTCGTCGAAGCTTGAGTCATTTTGGGCAATTTCTTCAATATCTTCTTGTTCATTTTCTTCAAGATCAGAATCGTAATCCCAAGAAACATATCCAAAATCAAGTGCTTCGTCTGATTTTGGATCTATGCCCATATATTCCAGAGCTTTCAAAGAAACACTAAAACCGCCAAAACATTCATTGATTACTACTTTCATTTCAACCTTCCTTTCAGAAACTCATAGAAACTTCCATAGTAATAGGATTCATATAATCATCGGCAAGGATATCATGCAAAGACCAAGTATATTCTCGACAACTGGTTCCAGGAATAATTTTCATCTCCAACGCATTGGAAATGACCTCTTCTTTGTTGCGACAACCAACAACTTCATCAGATCCTTTGATGTGATGAATGAGAATATATTTCACCTCGTCAATGTTCGAGATGATTTCTGGCAACTCTTCAATGATGATTACCAGATAATTCTCGATATATCTCAACCTTTCAGCATCACTGCTGAAAGAAAATTTAAATCTTTCAGCATCGCATCTAAAAGAAAATTTCAACCAAGTGATATCCTTGATTCTGTCAATGATCATCCTTCGATGATCAGAATTCTCATCAAAGAAATCCTTGAACTTTTCTGAAAATCTTTCCTCATCCCACATGATCAACCTGCACTGATTCTGTATATTCCATCTTTGCCATCATAGGTGTTCCTGTCGGAACTTCAGTCGAAAAATAGACAGAATATCCTTCAATAGTCTGTTTATCTTCGTTTAGGATGTCATCAATGCGAATTGATGACAATGTTTCCCCACTCAAAGAATCGACAAGCACAATCTCATTGTCGACAATTTCCATCTCCATCTCAATTGACTGCAATTCTGTTTCAATAATCATTTTCATTTATTTCTCCTTTTCAAAACTCAAACATTGCTTTTACATCTAATGGTGTTGCATATTCTCGTGAGAGATCGTACAACTGCCAACCAATTCCTGGATATATTTTTTCATTGTTCATCTTTTCAAGCAAAGCATCTTTGGATGGAAACAAATAAACATATCTACCATTCCATCCGGAACATTCAGGACACTCATTACGATCTATCAAAACATATTTTACATTGTCTATTTGATTTTCCATTGCAGCGTAATGGTGGCTTTCCTCTGGTGTATCAAGTTCAGTGCGTGAAATAACATAATACACAAAATCTATTCTATCAAGATCTGACATTTGGTCAAGTCGCCCATCGATTGCATATCTACCACGAAGGCAGACATTGATTTTATCAATAGTTGCTCTTCTTTGTTCTGCATTATTTTTGAATAAAGTGCTGTCATTTAGACGACGGATAGCTGCTTCGTGTTTTCCTGCGTATTCTTTGTTTGTAAAGAGTTTTCCATCACTGGTTTCATATTTGTAAGGTTTCTTGTCCAAAATTTCTTTCATTTCATTTCTCCTTTGTAAATCAATTCAAAATTAAGCACTTTTGCTGTTTTCATAGTTTTGTAATCATCAGCATCCAAATCACATATTCGAATCCCGTAAGCCTCATCGCCAAATTCTCGCAGAGAAGTTGAAAGAGTTTCTAATATTTCTTCTTTGTCTTTGCAAAAGAAGCGATTACAAGAGTTGCTTCCACATTGACTACACCAACCGATAAAACAAAGATATTGTCCAATTTTGTCATAGTACGCCAAAGCAGACAACGATTTAGAACAATAGTAGAAAAGTGGTTCTTGTTCTGCTTCATATTCGCTGTAATCACCATCGGATGTCAAAATTTCAATCACCCTGAACATCCGCAATCTTGTTTCTTCTGTCATTTCATCTCTCCTCAATGAAACTTCGGCGCAGTTTCTGTTTTTCTTGACAAAATTCGCAGGACATTTGAAATGTCGAACCAGTCTGCCACTTCGGCAGTTTTCAGCATCTCACCAAGCACTCTTTTGGCTGCTTCAATGTCAGATTGGTTGCTACTCTCCAAAACATCTGTTGCTTTGGAATTCAGACTGGCAACTGCTTGTCTGTTCGATTGGATCTTGTCCCGAACTTTCTTGCCTAAATCTGTCAATCCACCTGAATTGTTGGTCAATCCTTTGCTTTTCAGCGATTCCTTGCAGGATTTGGTTTCCATTCCGAGATGCCAATAGCACTCAAATGGACATTTTTCAAACAATGAATGCTGATAGTCAGTCAAAACAACACTTCCGTGTTCAGGAATAAACAACTTCTTCATTTAAAATCTCTCCTTCAATATTAAAATATTTTAATGATTCAATAAACTTTTTATCATTTCATTCTCAAACCAACTGCTGCAATTCTTCTCTCTGCTTCTCAACCTCCATCTCCTCCACCTGCTCTGCTGTTTTCAGCAGCTTCTCCATCAATTCGGGAGTCTTGGCTTCTGGTTTGAGGAACTCCTGATCTTGCTCTGCATGGATGTCTGCTCCTGCTTTGAGCAATTCCTGGACAACCGGGAGATGACCTTTCGAAGCCGATTCAATCAGTTTGTCTTCTTTTGTCATTTCAATTTTTCTTTCATTGAATAAAATCAATTTAGAATAAAGGGATGGGATCCTTCCAGACGAAGCCGGAAGGATCCCTTTTGTCATTTTAGGAGAATGAACCATTCAATCTTTTTCTTTTATTTTGTTGAGGTGAACTTCTTTCATAATGAATCATGGAACTGGATTGTCAATCTAGTACATATATCCCATCTCAGGACAGGAGTGCCAATGCAATCCGTTGGCAAGTCCTTTCCAGTAGATTTCAATTGCTTGCTGTTTCAACTCTTTCTCTCCAAGAGCAAATTTTCTGACCAACAGCAATTCTTCCTCTGACAAAGGGAATATCTCAATCTGTCCGCGATGAATTTCCCAACTGGCAATGAATTTCTCTTTGTCTTTCTTTTTCCACCATAGATCTTTTTCAGCTTGCGCAATTTTTGCATCTATGTCATAGACATTAGGTTTCACAGAATCAATCAATTCTTGCAGAGAATCAGAAGATTTCAGATGATCACCCCATCCGCCGTTGGGTGTGTGAAAACTGCTACCAAACATCAAATATCTTGCCATTTATCCCTCCCCTAATCGCCAAGATTGCCAAACAGGTTCTTCTGTTTCGAGATCAATTATTTCAATCCAATCATAGATCGTTCCGCCGACAGAAAAATTAGTTGCCATCCCTCTCATTCTCTCGCGATCGGTGATCCATTTTTCCTTGTCTTTTTCAGACACACCTTTGGTGTTTTTGATTTTTGCTATTTCTGCATCAGCATCATAGATGTCGTATTTTACAGAATCAGTCAATTCTTGCAGAGAATCAGAAGATCTCAGATGTTCGTTCCAGCCTCCATTAGATTCATAATTGTCTCCGCCAAACATATGATATCGTTTCATTTATTTTTCTTCCACAATCTTTAATCCTGGCCAAAAATCTTCGTTGATGGCTTTTCCGTCTTTGATCAAGTGCCACTTTCGCCAATATTCTTCCTGGGTGAGAAAAAACCTGGTTGCTTCCTGGACTTCTTTTCTGGAAAGATTGACAGGATCAAGAATCCCAGGGGAAAGAAAGTGATATCCTGCCCCATATCCCTCTTCTCCCAAACCACACTTCAAACAAACTCTGCGAGGTGGCAGACTTCCAAGATAGTTCAACTTTTCGAAATCACATTCTCTGATCTGACAAAGTGGGTGATCGCAAGAAACTATCTTTTCTTGAATCAATTTTTTCTTAATTTTGATCAAATTATCTATCTGATCATCAATTTCATCAATGTTCATTTCAATCCTTCCAATTCATTTTTGAACAGAGAGACATAGTTCTCTTTGTGCTGCCCTCGTTCGACATCAATCACCTTCAGTTGGATGTTGTTGCAAGATATAGATACTCTGATAACTTATCACGATATAATTTTATTAGTTCCTCGGCGGTCATTCTATATTGAATATTTATAATTATTACTTTAAAATTATTTTGATTTGCGACTAAAAGTTTAGTTTTGAAGTCTCTGACATAATCATCAAAATTTTTATTTTTTGTTTCGTATCTACTATTGAATAATTTTTTATCATAGTGAACTGGTTCATTTATTTCTACTGCTATTTTTCTGTTTTTAGAAAAATAATCATATCTCAAAAAAGAATTTTCTACATTATTTAAAATGATTCCCTCTATTAATAATCTTGCAAATGATATTTCTGAATCGAATATTTCTTTGAATTCTTTTTCAAATATTAGATGATGAAAATATTTATTATTTTTGATAATTTCTTTAGTAAGTTCTAAATTATATCCTGATTTTTTATAGAATTGAGAACAATTTGTACATATTGGATTTCCGTTAATGTTTCTATGTCTTTGTTTTTCTTTTTCACAGATATAGCAAGAAATTATTTGTCTCTTTCTTTGGCAATTATCACAAACTGGCTTACCATTATCCCTAGACGAAACTGATTTATTTTCTTTGCACAAATAACATTTTTCTTTTTTGTGTTTGCGCAGACAATTTGCACATATTGAATTGCCATCGAATCTTGAATGAACCATTTTTAATTTATTACATTGAAGACAAATTTCTTTTTTATCTTTTCTATTACAATAATCACAAATACTAGTTCCGTCAGAATTTCTTTTCCCTACTACCCCTAATTTTCCGCATTTGATACAATTTTCTTTTTTCTTATAACAATTACAACATAAACGCATATTATTTTTATTTATAGTAATTACTGATAATTTCTTACATTTATCACATATTTTTTTGTTATTTTCTCGATAGCATTGATTACAAAGTGAAGTTCCATCTTCCATTCTGCAATGGACTGGTCTGTCATTTCCGCATTCAACACAAATTTCTTTTTTATTTTTTCTGAAACATTCCGCACAGACAATGATTCCATTTTGCTTAGAACCTGGCATTTTTATTTTATGACATATTGAGCATTCTTCTTCATAAAACTTTCTTCTACATTCAATAGTACAATATTTCCTATTTGGATGTCCATCAAAATATATATTGCATTGTGGGCATTTTTTACTCATATTCTATCCCCTTCAGGATTAGAATACTCAATTCTGAATCATTTTTCATCCTGAAGGGGATAGAATCTTTTCTACTTCTTTGCTGTTGTTTTCTTCTCCGAGAGTGCCTTTTCTTCGTCCCATGCCGTCGTAGAAGAAGCTCTCCGAGCCTTCTGGCTTGCCCAATCACGTTGCCCAATCACGAAGTGCCTGAATCTTCTCTGACATCGTTCGAGACATTGGGATAGAAGATTCAATATTATTGATCATATCATCGCTTGTCAATTCTCGCTTTTCATCATAGGCATCATAAAGCCCGCTGATAACTACCTGTTCGATTTCTGCGCCGGAGAACCCTATTGTTCTTTGGGCCAGTTTCTCAACTTCAAACTCCGACGGGTCGCGGTGCCTCAACTCCAAGTGGACACGGAAAATGTCCTCTCGCTCTTGCCGCGATGGCAGATCGATAAAGAAGATTTCATCGAATCTCCCTTTTCTCAACAGCTCTGGCGGCAACTTTCGGAAATCATTACACGTCGCCACCACGAAAACAGGCTTTTCATTGTCCTGCATCCAGCTCAAAAAGAAACTCAAAACACGAGAAGAAGTTCCCGAATCACCAGATTCCTGCATTCCAGAGAAGCCTTTCTCGAGCTCGTCAAGAAAAAGAATAGCTGGTGAGCAGGAGGAAGCAGCATCAAGGGCTTTACGCATATTATTTTCAGATTCTCCCAGCCATTTTGACATCAAAGATCCAAGATCCAGCCTCAATACTGGCCTTTCAAGTAAATCTCCAAGAGTCTTGCAGATCAAAGACTTGCCAGTACCTTGGGTGCCAAGCAGCAGCACACCTTTGGCATTGGGAATGCCAAATTCCTTGGCGTCCTCATTGAGTGAATGCTTCCTTTTCTTCAACCAATCGCGGAGCAGGTCCATTCCGCCCACTGCATCAAAACCAACTTTGGATTCCAGGTATTCCAGAGACCCACTCTTCCTGACAATCTGCTTCTTCTCTTCCAAGATCAACTGCACATCGTCGCGAGAAAGTCGCTTGTTCTGAACAACTGCCTTCGCAAAAGCATTTTCTGCCTCACTCAATGTCAGTCCCAGCGCCGCCTTGACCAGAGTTTCACGATCATCTTCGGTCAGATCAACCTTGGCTTCTTCTGGCAGTGATTCAACGAACTTCTCAAAGTGCTCACGCAGTTCCCGATAATCAGGCATCTTGGCATCCACGATCGTGACATCCTTGCTCATTGCATCAGGGATTTTCATCACCGAAGAAACCAGAATGATAGTGTCGTGCCCATCATAGGGGAACTTTTCCGCACACTTGCGCATTGCACCGCGAACATATCCGTTTTCAAGATATTCTTCAAAATCAGTCAAAATGAACAACCTGCCCTTGGCTTCGCATGGCTGCGAAGCAGTGTGAAGAATGCCATCAACTGCCCGCTGTGCAGATTCGACCTCTACATTGCTGACCTTTTTCTTGGCTGTTCCTTCTTGAATTGGGGCATCAAGATTCACCCGATGCCCATTTGCATCGACCCAACCAGAAACAACATCCCAGAAATATGACTGCTTTTTGGATTCCTGTGCGATTTCGGCAAGTTCCTTTCTGACCCTTGATCCTTCCCAACTGACCACATAGATCAGTGGATATCGACTTTTGATCATCAGGCTCACTTCTTCGCGCAAACTCATTTCCTGTTTCATTCAGTTTTTCTCCTTTATGATAAACTTTCCCAAGACGCCAAGGTCTCGCGGTTCATTCAGCAGGTGAGGGTTGATTTCAGGGGGCAGGATTGTGATGGTTCATCGATGTTGGGCGAAAATTACAAATTCAGATACCTCTGTGGCTCCGGAAATTTGGATGTCTTCTAATTTATTCCAGATCGTAAATCTAATATTAGTCCAAAATATGTATGAAAACAGATTCATCTTCTAAAAAGCCGTCATAGACTGATGCACCTAACTCTGTATTTTTGTTTTCAAATATGATTGTAATTTTTCCGAAACCTTCATCTTTCAAAATCTTGGCGAAATTATCCACCAACTCACCCAAATCCATAGAACATCCGCCGGATATTTCAATTTTTAGATTGCACATTACCACTTCCTTTCTCGCAAGGACACCAGCAGCCCCCCTATATAATGATGCAAGGTGCTATTCGCTCGGCAGAGTCAGTTTTCAGGGGCGGCGACAGAATAACTGCCAAGATTTTCTGTTTTTTGTTGATTCAACAGATTCTGTTGATGCAGGAGATTCTGTTGGGCGATTCTCTGCAATAAACCACTCTCTATCAGATTCACATTTGCTCAAACAATTCAAATCTTCATAATTTTCAAAGAAATGAATTCCATGTGCGCAATCTTTATCGGGATCAGGATCAAACGAATCTGCTTCTACTATTTGTCCAAGATAATAAGTTGTTTTCTTGCCGTTGGCTCGATATATATTGTTTGCCCAGGGGATTTGGGATCCTTCTTGAAAATATCTTGGAGAAAACAATCTGATGTCAAGAACAAAAACTCTTTCTGCCCGAATCACCTTGGAATTGTTGCATCTGACTATTTTAGCATCTTTTGGAATTCCAAGTTTGACAACTGCCCCACCTGTGCATTGGTTCGCTTTCTTCCAACCAATCATTTGAAAATCAGATTCTTCAATTTCTTTTCCACAACATTTGCAATTCACCTCATTCTCCTTTCATCCAACCAGTTGTTTCAACTGCTCTCTCTGCTTCTCAACCTCCATCTCCTCCACCTGCTCTGCTGTTTTCAGCAGCTTCTCCATCAATTCGGGAGTCTTGGCTTCTGGTTTGAGGAACTCCGACAACTGAGAGATGTCCATTTCTTGCTGCGTCAATCAGTTTTTCTTCTTTTGTCATTTCAGTTTTACTCGATTCATCCAAATTTGATAATCATTTCAAATCATTACTTTGAGACAAACTTTTTTGCGTAGGTTGGTCTATCACACGACTCGAAATTCCATTTCTCATCATCTGTGAACCAAATATTGCTAAATTTTTGAGTTGGTCCAGATTATCAATTTCCAGATCAGTCATCAAGGAATCTATTTCAAATTGCTTAGCTGACATCTTTTTAGCTTCGAGAAGATTCCAGTCCTTGAACTGACTCCACTTTTTGAAAACATTGAACAAAAAATCATCTGATGAAGATGGACAATCAAAATTACGAAGCAGGATGTCAATCTGAGTCAATAATCTTTTCTCTTCAACTTTTTTAGGATCCTCTCCTATTTCCTCAATTTCCCACTCATGTTTCGGATCTGAAACGAATATTCTTCCTTCTCCGCCACAAATTTCGGAATCAAAACTGACGATCCAACCTCCAAAAACTTTTATTCTTTCACAAAGAACATCGCCTCTTTTTTTAACCAAAATATCAGATTCAATAAAGATATCTCCACCATCACGATGGACTAATGTTTCCAACATTTTTCTCCTTTGATTTGAATTCTAAAACATATCCTTCAATTTTTTGTTTTTCTTCTAATGAACAATGAGGTGATTTTATTTCTATATCTTTTTTATTTTTAATAAATTTAAATTCTGAATCAGCACACATATCTATTATTGGATATTTTGTTGAATAAGATTTTAGCATAAAATCAGATATTTGATTTATTGGTAAAAATTTATCTGTAATAGATGTAATTTCTCCTAAAACTTTTATATCATCAATAGAATTTTCTATTGTTATTTGATATTTGATACATCTTTCTGATAGACAATATATATCATAAAATGATACAGCACGCAATGGCTCTCGCAGTCTTATTGTTTTTTCCATATATTGAGGCAATAAATCCTGCTTTAGTGATCTAACCACCAGATTGCCATAGGGATTAGGATTGGATTCTATTTCAAATTTGACCGAAATATCTGAATTATTTTTTGTGAAATACAAAAATGAAGCAGCAATTGAAAACACATCCACTATGTTGTCTAATGTGAATATAGGGGCCCAAAATTTATCTCTTACGATCATTGCTCCTGATATTTCAAGAGTATCTTCAATTTGATAATTATCTACTATTTGTCGGTTGAAAGATACAGAATCACATATAATCGCCATGTCTTTCAACTTCTTTGGGCCATATCCCACAATCATCCCGTTTTCAGACAATCCAATCTCCAAACTATTACCAATATTTGGGAGACTGAAAAGTTTTTCAAATCTATTATCTATTTCTACCAAATGATAAGCAATATAGTCATCTACAATATCTCGAACCATTCCAGATACACACAAATTTTTTGTTTCAGCAATTTTCCTCAAAGATTTCAATTGTTCATCTTTGAGTTGAATATTCACCTGTTTCATATCTTCCTCCTCGAATTTCTATAATTGCCTATAAGACTCTATAACATTCTATAATCAATATATATTTCGAAAAGGAATATCAGTCATCCTTTATCTCTGGACTACTTATCCAATAACTTATTCAACAGATCCTTCGCGGCACTGCGAAATTCCCATTCATATTGCATTCCGTATTTTTCGTGCAATATCTCATCTTCGTCTTCGTCATCAAGGCAATCTGTGATGTCAAATGGCATCGAAGAAAGCAAATCGTCGATTTTGCTCCAATAGTCGAACACGCCATTCAGGTAATCACGCAGCATTTCATAGTCTCGCCTCGAAAATTCTAAAATAACTTTTTCTTCCATTTCAATCCTCCTCTGCCCTGAACCCCTGACCGACGGGGAATCGTGGAATCCCATCATCTGTCAATTCAAAGTATTTCACTTTCAACCTTTGTCCAACAAACTGATCTGCAATTTTCGTCAATTCTTCCCTGTCAGAATGTGTGCCTTGCGGTCTGACCTGGAAGGTTGCATCTGAATTGTTGTCCTTGCAAACCCAGATCACACAATTGCCTTCACGACTTCCCTCTTTTCCAGTTGTCCAACCGACGACGATATATTCATCATCGCAGAATGACTTCACTTTCAACAGGGCATCAGAACGTTGTCCAAAGGAATATTCACCATCTCTCAAACGAATGATGCCACCCTCATACCCCTCTTCAACAAATTGGGCGTGAAACTTGGCAATGTCCTCGAATTTCTCGCAAGCAAAAGTCGGCACAATCTTGACATTTTGAGATTCAGGAATTTCTGCCAATTTTTTCCCTCGATTTTTCCAAATTGCCCAATTTGGATCATTGGCGACCATTGGGTAGTCATAGACGTGATATTCAATTCTGTGGCTTTCTGGATGTGGTTTCTTGTCTTTTCCTTTGCACCAAGAGGTGATCACCTGAAATGACATCTCTTCATCGTGGATATACAGTTCTCCATCCAAGCAATCACCATCTGGAAGCCATTCCAACTGATCGTTGATGTGAGGAACAAATTTCCATTCCTTGCCCTGCCTTGACAACAGGACAACCTTGCCATCTTCTTTCAAAGCCATACACCTGACACCATCCAACTTGGGTTGCATGTCGCAACCAAGGAATTTTGTCATTGTCTTGTCTTTGAAAAGATGCTTCTTCTTGGCTTCGAATTTGTGAGCCAACATAGGTAGGAAAACCAGATCTTCGGCATCCTCTGGACTCAATGAGTATTTTCTCTCCAACTGAAACTTCCATTTGGCTTCTGCCTCGAAATCTGCTTGTTGTTCTGGAGTTCTCTCATTGGCTTTGCCAACGTTCGTCGGTTGGGCAACATATCTCTGTTCTTGTTTTTTGCCATCAACCATCCCGTGTTCGGTGATGACTTCATTGCGTTCGGATCTGACGTTCCATTCCCAAAGTCTGTTGTTTTTGTCCTTGTGATATAGTTTCGGATGAATCAATTTTGTTTCTCCTCGATTTTTGCCATTTGTCTGATTTCTTCGACTGAAAAAACATACCCAGCCATCAATCCAGATGCTGTCATCAATAGATCTTGAATTTCCTTTTCTAACCTATATGAACAATCATATTGTTTTGCCATTTCCATCAAAACAAGCGCATGATGCCTGAACTTGATTTTTTGCTCTGCTGTCATTTCACTTTTCCTCGATTTTTGTTTTTTCAGAAAAAATTAAATTGCACCAACAATAATATTCCATATAATAGAATTCTCTTGGTTGAACATCAATATTCCAATATTCTGAATATTTTGATTTTACAATGGCATCAACAATGACTGGAATAGGATATTTCTTGCCAATCAAATCTGATATTGCATATCCAAGATCAGTCAAATCTACCTTTGACTGACTGGCGCATCCTGTGGAGCCATTGATGATCATCCTGTCAATCACCTCCTGAATTTCTGGGATAGATAGGTTCCTTCCAAATTCATCTAAATTTTCTTGTC
>LBWB01000020.1 GCA_000993405.1 Candidatus Woesebacteria bacterium GW2011_GWB1_39_12
TAGGTATCGCTTGCCGCAAATGGTGTTCCTGCACCCGCAATCGTGATGACATTTGAAGCCGCAATAAGTGAAATACCATCTTGCCCATTCACATAACGCGCTCCCCAAGTCGAACCCGTGGGCTTCACTTGAACATAAAGCACGGTGCAATTTGCGTCGTCAATAGTGAATGACGCACCCGAACAAGTGATTGTTACGTTTGAAGTATAGGCCACCGCAAAATCTTGTGGGCTTTCGAAGTCAGAAGGAATAGAATTTCCGCGCGCATCACGCGCAAGAGCAATGCGTTGAGCCCCTGCACTTGCTACTCCGACGTTGACCGCCGTTGCCGTTCCTGCGACTGAAGAAACGTCCGCCTTTATCGCGTTAATCGTGGCAATGACATCAACCTCTGTTGTGCCGTCTGAAATGGCTACGGGAACCGTCTTTTGCGTTCCTGTGCCGAAGATAATTTTGGTCGTTCCATCGTTCAGTTCCGCAGGTACGGTTTTGGTTGTTCCGACCCCCAAAGTTAGATTACTGATTCCGTCGGTAATCTTTGCAAAAGGAGCATTTGTTAGCAACGACCCTGTAGGCGGAACCGTTCCATCCGCACCCACAAGCTGTGAAGGAGCCACTTTGGTTCCTGTGGTTCGTGCAGTGTTTGCGGCATCGCGACCCAAAACTAATCCTGCTTCATCTACAACTTGCGTTGGAAGTACAAGTGTGGCTGTGGTTCTGGCTGTATTTGCGGCCGTGATATTCACTACATTCCCCGCCGCATCCACTATTTCCACTGGATCTACAAGAGTTGCCGTGGTTCGCGCTACGTTCGCCGCAGTGCGACCTAATACATTTCCTGCGGCATCTATCGGCTGGGTGGCCAAAACTGTCGTAGCGGTCGTTCTGGCGGTGTTGGCCGCGTCAATGGTTGCACGGGCATCCGTAGCACCGTCTTTCATCTCGACAGCACCAAGTTCGATATCAGAAGAAAGAATCATTCTTCCATTAGCATCCAAAGCAAGCGGCACGGCATCACCCTCATCATAAGTTGTCGGGGTCGCCATAAACTTCCCTGCAATCGGAACCAATGGAGTTGTAGTCCCAAAAGCCGCATTCATCGCTGGCACGGCAACGCCCCCCACCGAAGAGATGTCTTCTTTTGCCGATTGAATCGTGGCGATGACGGCCTGATCAGTAGTTCCATCGCTTAACTGGACAGGCATTGTTTTCTTAGTGCCTGTATTCAAAGTCAATAAAGTTGTCCCGTCGTGAATGGATGTTGCCAAAGTTTTTGTTGTTCCTGTTAGGACTGCCGGGATGGTCGCCCCGTCCGAGATGGCGACATTCAATGCCTTAATCGTTCCGGTTGTAACGGTGGCCATCGTAGTGCCATCGTTGATTGCGGATGGTACGGTTTTTGTCGTACCTGTGCCGAGTGTCAAATTACTTGTTCCGTCAGTAATCTTGGCAAAAGGGGCGTTGGTAAGTAGAGAACCTGTCGGCGGCACAGTCCCATCAGCCCCGACAAGTTGAGACGGGGCAACCTTTGTCCCTGTTGTTCTCGCGGTATTCGCGGCATCCCGACCAAGCACTAATCCGGCCTCATCAATCGGTTGCGTTGGAAGCGTTAATGTTCCTGTCGTTCGTGCTGTATTGGCGGCTGTAATGTTTACCGCATTCCCTGCCGCGTCAACGACTTGAACGGGATTAACGAGCGTCCCTGTGGTTCGCGCTGTGTTTGCCGCATCCCTTCCTAGTACGTTCCCTGCCGCGTCAATAGGCTGTGTGGCAAGTACGGTGGTGGCGGTTGTTCTTGCGGTATTCGCGGCGTTGATGGTTGCGCGCGTATCAGTCGCACCATCTTTGAGTTCGACGGCTCCAATCTCGATATCGGAAGAAAGCACAACGCGCCCGTTTGCGTCCAAGAGTATCGGTGTGGCATCGCCATCTGTATAGGTTGTCGGGGTAGCTTGATATTTGCCGAATACTGCCAAACCCTTCGTGGCTGTACCAAAAGCGGCATCTTGAACAATCACGTCGAGGATATCGGTACCATCTGTCAATTTAACGGTTGCGGCTACTGATGTGCCTCCTGCGACCGTCTGTGTGGAAACTTTGTATGCGGCAGTGTCGCTTGTCCCTGTCGTCTTTTTCTTTCCGTAAATAATTCCGTTTCGGTGATCCAGACACCATTGTCCGTTTGTGAAGTTCGCTGTTACGTCTGCGGCGATCTGCGCCAAAGTTGCGTTAGATGGATTTTCAATCTCACTGTATTTGCAAGGCTGAATATCCGCAATCGGTAATACTGTATTCGTCGTCCACGCTAAAGAAGTATCTTTATCGTTTCCTACCATTGCACCGAGACTATCCATCACGCCTGAATAGGCAAGTTTAGCGATCACGACCGTCCCTGCGGCCTGTCCTGCGTCGGCTGTTACGACACCACTATCGAAGTAATAAAGAGCAACAGTTTCTCCTGTAATAGATTGGCCATAAGCCGTATCTGCAACAACATCAACTGGAAGCGGTAAACGATTCGTTACCGCATTTTGTTTATCGTATCCGTCAAGTAACATATTTGGTTAAACTTCGCGGATGGGGAGATGACCTTGAGTCGCCCCCCTCTCCCCACACAGAAGTCTAGTTAAGTTTTTAGGAAGTCGTCGGTTGTGCCGCAGTGATATTGGCCGCGCTCGGAGCGTGGCTGAACACATACAAGTTGTCGTTGTTCGTCCCGTTTGTTCCAATATCGTCGAAACCGAACACGCGCGGGTACGAAATATAAATCGTCCCTTTTGTCGTTCCGTTCGCAGTGGCCACAGCTCTCGTGCAAGCAACACCACCAGCAGAATCTAACGACGCAATGAATGTGCAATCCTCAAATAGATTGGAAAACAGAATATCTCCAGCGGCATCCATTTTGATGGCCAAAACTCCAGTACTTGAAGACGAAACCATAAATGTGCAACGTCGAAAGAAGTTGCTCTTGAACTCTTGGCTCGCGGTTACTTGATCAATATGGAGAATCGAACGAGCGGCAGAAGTCAAAAGTGTATCCGCTCCAAATTTACAATCAATGAATGTTCCCGAATCTGTACCAGCCACAAACTCGTGAGCAGTTGTCTGGTCGAGATTATCAACAACCCCGAACATAAGCTCGACATTCTTCATAACTGTTCCCTCGCCGCCGTCCTGGAAAACCGTAAGAGCTAAAGCGTCTGTGGATGTCTGGATAACGCGAAGATTGCGGAACGTATTGCGAACGCCAGTATTCTTAATGACGAACGCGGCTGTCGAAGCCGCACTGGACGCTTGAATCTTCACCCCCGGTTCTACCAAGTGATCTCCACCATCCATCCCGATAAAATGGATGCGGTTTTTGGAGACAGTCAAGCCACTCGTTCCTACCGCGTGAGACGAATTAGCCGAAAGGGCAATCACGTCGTTTGCGTTCGTTGTAGCGGCGTCATAAGCGGCGGCTATTGTCGTGTAAAGTCGAACAACGCCTTCCGAATCCGTCTTAACGATGTTAGATAGTTTGTTGAAATTGGCGTCTGTTGAAGGACACACAATTAAGAGCCTACCCATTACAGGAAGAGCAAGATTAAGCCGAATATTCTCTGCAAGACCAATGCCACTGTTAGGATTGTAAGTTGTCATAAGTTTTTTAACGCAAGCCTCCGTCCAACCGGTGTCCCCTTAGCGAGGATTTACCCCTACGTTTTTATTGTTATCTTAGCCTACAGTTAGGCTGACCCGTCTCCATACGAAATTTTTACCCAAGACGCACTCACGATGACGATTCCGTAACCTCCGCGCGCGCCGAATTGAACAGTGTCCGTCGAGAAATCCTCGGCGGCATCCGTTGTTTCTGGTGTTTTAAGATGTGGTTCTTCCCAAATTCCCAAATGAAATGTGGAGAAACGAGAAGAAGCAATGCCCCAGTAATAACGTTTGTCTGTATTCGGGGCCCCAGCCGCAGTCGTCGCAATCTTCGGAAGCACCACGTGGCGATACTTCGATAGATATACGTTCTTTACGCCGGAGTTAGAACCTTCTACATCTGCACTCGACTGAAGATACTCGCGGGCCGTATTGACAGTGTTCGGATCAGCGGTCGTCCAAAGAATGTCAAAAGGCATCTCTGTCATCAGTTCACCAAACTGGTTGTAGGTTTCCTCGACAGCCAACCGCTCGATCGCTTCAAGTGCACCCTTTGAAAGACGCGGATTATTGGCCAAGACATTACGGAAGGTTGTTGAAGAACCGCGCAAAGTATGAACTGAGGACGCAAGAGCAAGAGTATCCCCAACGGAAATATCAATCGTATTCCCGTCCATATCTGTATAAGTCGTTGCGGATGCGAAGCCAATACGATGCGCTAAATCAAGATCAAGACGATTTGTTACCGTCCGTCCCAGATTTGTCAGACGCGCATAAATCTCCGGATATTTATGTTGTGTGCGAAGCTCGTATTCAACGCCAATATCGAGAGCGACGCGCTTTTGATACATGATTTTGCTATCAATCTGTTACCTCTCTTTGACAATAGATATACATTGTTTTACAGTTTACCTGTATGAAACAATTTTTAGACCGTGATTGGTTATTCGATTCCTATGTGAAAGAAGGGTTGAGCCAAGAGAAGATTGCTGATCTTTGTTCTGTTAACCAGACCACGATCCGTTATCATCTCTTGCGTCTCGGTATCCCTTGCCGAAAGGTAGGTTCTAGAAAAGGTGAACTGTGCGGAAAGTGGAAAGGTGGAAGGTTCAAGACCAGCCAAGGATATATCCATGTTCTGTCTCACGGGCATCCTCTCACTATGCCTTCCAAACCGTACGTTCCGGAGCAAGTGCTTGTTGTTGAAAAGTCGCTTGGGCGTTTCCTCCAAAAAGGAGAAGCTGTCCACCATATCAACGAGATAAAGGATGACAACCGAGTCGAGAATCTTTATCTATTTCCTAGCGAATCTTCACACCAGAGTTACCATCGCCTTTTACACTTCGGAAAAGTCGAACCAATCATTACATCTAATCTATTGTCAAGGAGCGAATAGGGCATTTCTGCCTATCTCTGCATGTTTCCATGCAGTTCGGACTGTCGCTTCCCTCACTTTGAGGGTCTTTTCACTCAGTCTCTGCAAGCCCTTTAGCGTTCAAAACTTTTATTTGTTGATAAAGTTGCTCACGATAAGCCTTTACGCTATCACCGACTTTCTTACCTCCATGACTTTCGGTAAGAGTCTTTTGAAAACGTATCAGCACCTTGCACTGTTCGCGCTTTCCAACAAGGAAAGGAAGAGTGTTTTGAAGCAAACTTTTCAATGTCTCTTTATCGCCCCACGACATCCATTCCCATTTATCTTTATGGTGGACGGCATATTTTTTACGGAGGTAAATCTTACCTCCCACCCTGTCTCTACACCATTCAACGAGTTTTTCGTTGGTGTTTGACATGGTCAGGCGAGCTTGGTAGGTATTTCTCTTCCTATTGAAGTTGATGTTGAAACACCCTTCACCGTCCATCAAACCGGCAAAATAGGCTGATTCGTATTTGTTCATACGAGACCTATCTTACACTCAGTCTAGGACGACTACAAGCCATTTTGATGTAAAGGTTCTTGAGGGTTGCCATGAGTCTTCGCTTATGCGAAGGCTTTTAGGTTTTCCCCATTGATCAGAAAAGATTTTACAAGAGCTAGTAAAGTCAACCCTTGTTGGACTGCCGCTCGTTCCGCCTGATCGCCGGGATTCTTTGTCTTGGCATATTCCTGAAGGTCAATTTCACTAAATTCACGAGTGTTGCCAGAGTTCGCAGGAATTGGAATTTCCTTCACAAGGCCGGATGTCCGCATTGTCTGTTGAACGGAATCCTTACCGATTTCCCAAAGCATTGGAGCTAAACGCACCAAATCGCTAAGTGTTGCTACGTTAAGTTCTGCCATAAAATTATTTTTAATTTATCTTACTCCCAAGTCTTATCCTGAAAATCTTGGTTGGAGTTTAGTGAAAAGCGACCTTTTGTAGCGCTAATGAAACCCTTACAAAGCACTACTCCATAAGTTGTTCCGTCCTGATTGACTGTGTTGGCATCTGAAAGATCATAAATGTTCCCAATGTCGGTCGTCAGAAGAGTTCCTGTTACAGTTGCTTCAAATTCGCAAGACGGCTCCAAGGGAACCTCAACACAAACCTTCACTGCCGAAGTTGCAAAGTCTGAATCTGTAGAAGCGACACCCTCAAGAATAATCCCAACGTGCTCCGTTGACTGGGTTGTAGCAGTTGCCACAAGACCGCTCGTGAGCATAACAAGATTGCCAGAAGTAAACGTTACCGACGCGGTTCGTGGAAGATAAACCTGTTTTGTGCGTCCTTTACTCCATCGCATATTTTTGCTTATATTAGTTAATAAATAAAAGTCCGCACGAATGTGCTGACTTGTGTTTTTTTGACTAGGGTTTGCTCCCCGTAAACAAGTCCTGTTTTTTAACTACGGCAGGAACCGCGTAAATTGTCCTAAATAGGATAACACAAAAAATTAAAAGTTGATAATTATCTGAAATTATTTTTGTGAGTTTCTCCTATAGCTTTTATCTGTTTCTTTGTCAAGACAAAATTTCCGTTCTTTTTCGGCTTGATTTTATTGAAAGAAAAATAATCCTTTATACTATAGGCTCTCGCGGCAAAATGTTCGCAAATTATTCTCGGATCGCAAAGCATCAAAGGTTTTGCTTTTTTGCAGAAATAAAGGTCTTCCCCCATTTTCATTTTAGAAATCGCTCCTTTGGTAATTTCCTCGAAACTAAACCACGGAGCCGTAGTGCGTTTGAAAACATCAATTTTTACCATCAAACATCCTGTCCCCGCCCCTTCGACCTTGAATAATTTATCCATCGGAAATTGTCCAGCCACGCTAAAATTATCTTTGTCTTTGTTGTATTTTGAATAAACGTGAGGAATGAATGGGGGTTTTTTCCACGTATAAAGCCCTGTAACAGCTTCAATCTTTGGATTATCTTCAAAATCCTCAATCATCCGTTGGATAGTATTTCGCGGAAAAGCCATATCGGAATCGAGAAAGAGAATATGTGTTTGGTTATTATCCAAGCAGATTTTAACCAAATTATTCCGCATAACGTCAAGCTTCAAACCGTCTTGAACTAAAAAACTAATCTCTATGCCTCGTTTCGTCTTTTGTATCCAAAAATTTGTATAAACAATAAGCTCAATGAGCGACACAACAAAAGACTTCTCAAAATGAGAATAATTGTGCGGAATACAAATGGCAATTTTCATACCTTTTGCAGAACAAAATAAAATCGAAAGTCTTTCTTTTTTGACCAAATCATCTTAAAACTCTTTTTCCAAATACTTCTAAAATCCGTCATTTGTGTTTTCTCACAACCTTCATACATTTCTTGGTTTAGGAAATGAAAAATCATATCAGGCAATATGCGCTTATGTGAGGGGTCTCCAGAAGCCCAAACTGATTTCCAATGTGGCACTGAACCGCACAAAATACCCTGTGGCGCGAGTATTCGCCAATACTCGGTAAACTCCTCAAAGAACCCTTTTGCATCGCCCTGCGAGCCTATATGCTCTAGTACTTCATAAGCGTGAACTTCATCAAATTCATTATCTTTGAAGGGTAACGGACGCCTGTTCAAATCCCATACGATATCCGATTTCACATCTTCGTTCCAATCCAAAGTTACCACCTCGGCTGGTACGGTCTGTTTTTGTTTTATCTCAATTTCTTTTCTTGCCCCACATCCAAGCAAAAGGATTTTACTCACAGTCTCTCGATAACTTTATCGAGCGATATATTATCTCCACCGGAACAATTAAATGTTTTGGCCAATAATCGTTCACGAAGATTGTGACAAAGAATCCCCATTTTTTCCCCGATCGTCCGCCCAAGATAAAAATCGAGTTTGTATTTTGCTAATTCTGACACGAATTTCACGGCGAAAGTGTGAACAATAGCATCCGTAACTTCCGCGTTTTCCATCGGAGTTTCTTGAATGACCAAATCATAAAGTTCCTTATGAAGTGTAATTGGGCGGTGTTCTTTGAGAGTTATTTCTATAAACGAATCATCTAAATTTCTCGTCTTCAAAATTTTATAGCGTCCAATGTACATATTAGTTGATGAATCGTGAATCAATGTCAAACGTCCGTGGAGTATTTTCTTTCGTTTCCACGGTAAAAATCATCCGTTCAACTTCCTCTCCATTGACCTTCTCAAAAGACTTAATTTCTTTTTTAATAGATACGGGAAGCGAATGATATCTGCGCGAAAAAGTTACATATTCAATTTCTTCAGATTCTTCTTTTTCGTCAAGAAAACATAACCTTATCCTTTGGTCTTCGCGCCAAACACCAGTCAAGGGGGCTTTTTCAACGATATCTTTCGTCAAACGCCAACCGACGATGATTTTATCATCCCATAAATTCACTCGCGCATTTTTACCGAATTTCTTTTGATTTTTTTTATCAAAATTTCCAAGAGCTTCTTTTGACGCGGCTGATTCAAGTCGTTCGATTTTCAAAAGAATTTTATCAAGTGCGGTTTTTGATATCGTTATGTTCTCTTGCTCTTCGGTTTTTTCAACGATTTTATCTGGCATAGATTATTTATTATATTTTTTTAAGTCTTCGTCTTTAATTCCCATCGCTTTTGCGAGTTCTTTCTGTGTTTCGGTCAATTCCGTACCTTTTTTGAAAGATGTCGGAGACGGATAATAAGAATCGAGTCCGCCTGAAATGGGGGTCGTTGAAAAAGATTTTATTCCTCCCGCCAACAGCCACGCCTCGCGCATCTTACTTGCAATTTCTTCTTTCGTTACAGCTTCGTCTTTCAAGCGTTCATAATGAAAAAGGACTTTTTTCTTCATATCTGCATCGTCTCCAACCAAAACAGCCAAAGAGTCATTTTTGTGCGATTCAATGACTTTTGAGGCAAAAGACTTTGATTCTTCTTCCAGTTTTTCTTGTTTTTGCATCAAGCTTTTTTCCACGACGGAGAGACGCCCTAATTCTTCTTCTGTCATATCTCGAAGGCGCTTGAAATTAAACTCCTTGTCTTTTAATTTCTCGATTTCCGCCTGCTTTTCCACAAGCACTTTTTCTTTTTCTTCTAGTTGTGTTTTCAGTGCCTCGGCAATTTCTTCTGGGGATTTTTCCTCATTTTCGTTCATAAATCATTCTTGTTAAATGAATTATTTTGTATTTTGTTCAAAAAATCGAGTCTTAATCTTTCCATTTCTTCATTCACCAAAACAATTCCGTTTATCGTAAACCGCCCCATCAAATCTTGATTTTCGTTCGTAGATTGCGTAGCAATAAAATCTTTCTGGGCTTCGAGAAGAGAGCGAATCACGAATCCAAACGCTTGTTCTTCAAAAACACGACGGGCTGAAGCCAACATTTCGTTCTTTTCTTGTTCAGGAAGATTCTCAATGTTTATGCATCCTTTCAACACCGAATTTAATTGTTCGCGTGTCATTTCCGTGATGGTTTTTCGGGTAATGTTTCCTTTGGTTTTTTCCAATTCTGCTTTTATTGCTTTTTGGACTTGAGATTCTAAAAACCTCTTAATCATAAATTACGCTTTGAGCAACATATTGAGACTGGATTCCTTTTGAGTTTTTGGCATCATTTGTGCCTCTAAAACGGACTGGTTTGTCGTTTCTGAACTCATCATCGAGGTATTCTGTTGTCCTTCTGAAAAAAACCTGTCAGGATCAAGCTTTTTCAAAACTGCAAATTTCTCTTTCGCATAGGACTGATTCACAGATTGTGGGCCAAAGAATTGATACGCTTCCGCCAAATCTTTCGAGAACATCGCGCTGTCAAGCGTTGAAGAATGTTTTTCAGTTGGAGTAATATCAATCTCCCACCGCAAATCAATGGTTTTTAATTCTTCGGAATTCAAAAAAGTAAATCGAACTTCCTCTCCGTTCCGTTTTTTAATTTCGTTTTCATAATCTGCCAACATTTTTAGACTTTCCTTGTCCTTAAAAGCAGATTGAAGAGAGGGATCGAAAGATATAATTCTGCGCCCCCTTTTCCCGTTATCTTGAAAAGTCGTCTCGACAGAAAACGAACGATAAATTTTTTTTATCTCTTTTTTAATTTCATCAATTTTTTCATCAAGCGGTTTCGTCCAGTTCGCAAGAATATTGAAAATTCGCAAACGAATAAGTTGTTTTTCAAATTCAACAATTCCCATAATAGTCTGTCCGAGTTTCATCATCTGCTGTTGCTTGCGCTGAATCATCTCTGTGGCCGTAGGATTTCCGCCGATTTCGTCTCCTGAAAGGGTTGGATCAAAACTCTTTTCGTTAATAATCTGTTTCACAAGACTGAACATCGCGAACTCCGCCTGCGTCATTCCTTCAGTGGGGCCTATTGGCCCGATGAGGGCTGGGTTTATTCCCTGCGCGATTTTGCCGGGTAACATCAACTTTCGAGATATAATTTTTCCGGTATTGTTCGCCATTGGCGGATCGGCCGACTTTTTAGATTTAAGCAAGAGTACCCGTAACCATTCATCGAAATACTTTTGATCCACCTCTGTTTTTGAGGAAGTTGAACGGGAATAGGCGAAATAACGACTAATCGGTTCATTGTCCCCTTTTGCAATCGGGATGAGCCGAGATGGAGATATCGCTGTCAAAGGAAATTCCTTCGGAAGCATCGAAATTCCGTTTAAAAATATGGCATATTCATTATTGATCGGATCAAAACAATGAAGTTCCTCGACCATATTTTCCTCAATAGTAACCATTGACCAGTTGTTAAAATCCTGACTTGTGATGTCTTGAGATTGTGAAAGGAATGTCTGAACTTTCCGAGAAACATTTTGCCATCGCTCCCAATCGCCGTATTTTTGTTTTTCAACTTCATAATGTTTTACCATCCGAATAATAACATACGGCTGTTTTTGGATAAAAAACTCTTTTATATTACCCAAATAAACATCTTCAATCGAAATCATTTCGGATTCGCAGGAAGAATAAAGACGTTTAAGTTTTTTTTCCCACGATACGGATTTTAGATTCTTTCCAGCTTCTTTAAGATTTCCTCTCAAAACTTTCTTGTCGCAGATAATATTTTCTTTTTCAAATTCAAGAACAAAAACATTTCCTTGATCTAAAAATTCCTTGTAATAAAGCAGACGTTTAGCTTCATATCCTTCAAGTGTGCGGCTCTTTCTGACCGAATCTTCCACCACATATCCCATCTCACGCAATTTATTGTCTTCTTGGTCGTAAGCCGTAATGTTCCCCTCAAAATTGAAATTAAGTAACGCGGAAAGAATTGTGTTATTTTTTTCCCGAGTAATGCCTGAAACGATACGCGAATCTTCTTCATTCGTTTTTGGCGGATTGTAAGAATTAGAACTTTTGCGATTTGTCTCAACCCAATCAAGAAAGGATTTGTCGTCAAACTCGGTAAACAGGCCTGTATGCTGATTGTACGCACTCTGGGCACGCTTCATCCAAAATCTGTTATATTCCATTTCCTCGTTGGAATAAATCGGGGAAAAGATAGCTTCTCCTGTCTTTTCTTTTTCAAACGCCGTCTGAATAACGGTTTTTATTTCTTGGGTCGGCATATGGATTAAAGAGAATAAGCATCAAACTTTTCTGTTTCTTTTTCCAGTAATTTTTTGTCGTAGACAAACTTATTGTCAAAACTTTGGGCTAGAGCGTCAATGCAATCGGGACTGTCTATTCCTAAACGCGCCATTTGCAATTTTGGCATTATTTGTATTTTGCGATTATCAATAGCTTTATATTTGATGTTCAACAATTCCATCCAGTCGTCTTTGTGCGCTTCGTCTAATCTCCCGCCAGCGATAATCCAGTCTCGAAGTCTCCAATAGTTTTGTGCGCGACGATTTACGAACATTTGCTCATCTTCTCCTTCGTCAGCCTTTTCTGATGCCATCACTCCGACGCAGTTAAAATTCATTCTGTGAAGCATGTCAAAAACTCCTTTTCCAATTCCGTTTTTGTCTATAAACGTATTCCGTTCATCCACATTGTTTTCTTTTGCTAGCCTTATAGTCGTTACGGCATTATCCATTGTATCAACTTTGTCGGCTTTTGCCAAAATTTCCGCATAATTCTCATATCGTAAAATCCATACGTTCAAGTTTGAACCTTCGCCGGCGACATCAACAGATAATCTTGGAGCGCCAACACAAGCCTCACGAGGAATATCCGTAAACGATCTCTCAATTTCACTCTGGTTGATAAGTGAAGTATATCCCTGATCATCAAGCATATCCTCATCGGGAAATTTATTCTCGTAAAGAACGTCAAAGTGCGGTTTCTTTTTTGCTTCCGTAACAAAACTTTCAGTCAATCTTCCCTCTTCGATTCCTTGTTGATAATCCACATTCAGGTGAAAATAATTCTTGTCTATCGAAGATTTATAAAAATGATTTCTTCTAAATGGATTTCCAATCTTTAAATAAAAACTGTCTTCGGCACAGTCTCCCAACATACGAAAAACCTTTGCCTCAATATTATCATCAATCAGCGCGGCTTCATCAAGAACAAGATTGCTCGAACCTTGACCCATAAGCGAATCGCCGCTCGAAAGTTTGTTCCTTGAATCTGCGGAAAGAACATAAACTTCGCTTAATAGAGGTTTGCCTTCTTTCATTCCAAGTTTGAATGTTAAATGGTCTTTGTTTCGTTCTTGTTGTAGGTGTTCAATTTTTTCCCCTTCATTGGAAACCAAAAGTGATTTTGTATATTCATTGTCAAAAAGATGATCAATAATATAGCCCATTATGATGCGAGCTTTAATAAAACTCGGAGCTACAATTACCCATTTCTCTGGAAAGGTTGTTATTCTGGTCAAAACTGCCAAAGCAACAACAAGACTTTTCCCGTATCGAGTATGGCACATCAAGTGAATTCTAGGATATTGCCTCTTGAAGACGAGACTGAATATCCTGCTTTGCGTCGGAGTGAGCTTGATCGGTTTCCCCTCCGGAGTTCGGTAAAGCACCGCTACTAATTTCTGCATCTTTTCTATTTCGTTCATTGGCCAAGACTAAAAGAATTTCTCTCAACTCGCCTATTTTCTCTCCTTGAGTTGTCAAATCAATTCCTTGTTCAGGATTTCCAAAAGCCCTATCCGTTGCCTTTTGCCACGCATTCGGGTCCGGCTTTGTCTTGTAAACCCTCATGCTTCCGTCAATTTGTTTGGCTTCGATCCAATGTCCAAGAGCCGCGTCTTCAATCGCATCCATCCACTTATTTGCGTCCTTGTTAATTCGTTTGGCAAGTGCTTTTCTAAACTTTTGTGCAATAAGAGTTGCGGTGGCTATTTTCTTCCCCGCACCTTCTCTTTTGCCTCCCCAGCCATTTTGCGACACATTATCAAGAAATCAAAAGAGTTAGAAAGATATCCAACATATCCGAGGATTGTTTCGCCACCCTCTTCGCGGACGAGTTACATCGTCAGTGAGACCATCTTACGCTCTTTTTCTGAATAAATCTAGCAAACACTCCACCCAATCCCTTCTCGTAAGTAACGAGGGATTCAAAAAGGTTTTCTATAAGCTAGTGAACAACGTAGCTATTGTCGTTTGAATTATCCACAGGCGAGAAGACCGGGACGCTGGGTGGATTGCAAGATCGAATACTTGCGCGTTGCCCGGGTTTGGGTCTGAAGACAATCCTGTTCAAGGCAGTACATTGCCAGTGGAGTGCCTATTTGTTGGAAGGCGGTCAACCTAGGGGCAAAAAAATCCAGCCCCGTGTCAAAGATTTGACAGAGGACTGGTTTATCAGGTAAACTAGTCTTGTTATCTTGGACAATAACCAAAATACGTCATTCGATGAATCTAGTCGAGCGGCGTATTTTGTTTAAGAAGTGGATAACTCAAAACCAGCCCGTAAAGGCTGGGCTTTTTGTTCAGCAACTCTGCATGGTTAAAAAATCCTGCCAGATTCCTGCAACTTCCTGCAACCGTACGCAAAAATCGTACGCTTGAAGGGCTAGGTTCGGGATAGGAGAAGGCTAGGAAAAGGCTAGGAAAGGGATAGGTTGTTTTAAGACAGCCTAAGACGGGTTCTATAATGTCCTTCCTGCCTGCCCCTAGCGGACGAGTTAGGAACCAAACAAAACACCCGATCTGCATATTCCAGCAGTCGGGCGCAGTGCCTCACGTTTCCCCCCAGTTCGCCACTGTAGAGGTCGTGGTATCCATTTTTAGGAGTAGGTCTACTATAGGGCTAAGGTCGGGGATTTGTCAAGGATTTTAACCTTTCACGACGGCAAGTGGAGAAAGCTCTACGAGTATTTCTACAAGGTCGGACTGATTACGCATAACTTCACCTATCGGCTTGTAAGCTCCAGGGGCCTCGTCAAGGTCTTTCTTCCCTCGGATTGCGTGAAGGACGCCCATTTCGTCTAGTTTACGGGTTTCTTCTTCAAGCGATAATGTTTCTTCAGCTTTTGTTCTGGACATCTTTCGTCCGGCACCATGAGAGCAGGAATTAAAACTTTCAGGATTTCCTTTCCCTCGAACAATATAACTTGATGTGCCTTGAGAGCCTGGGATGATTCCAATAGTTCCCTCACGAGCGAGCGTTGCCCCCTTCCGATGAACCATTACGTCAGAATTAAAGTGATGTTCTAGCGTCGCATAGTTATGGGCGATGTTAATCATCGGATCAAAAGTCGTTCCGTTTATTTCTGCACTGAAAATTTGCTTGATTTTCTCCATCATGTGCCTCCGGTTTGCAAGGGCAAAATCGACGCAATAGTTCATCTCTCGGATATACATCTGGCCTTCTTCGGATTCCAAGGGAAGGAAAGCCAAGTCCCATTTCTTCGGTATGTTAGAGTGCCATTTCTCATTGAGTGCGATAGCTTTTTCGTTATAATGTTGTGCATTCTTCAGGCCGAAGTTTCGAGAGCCAGAGTGAATCATCAGCCAAACATGTCCATCTGATCCCTTTTGAATCTCAATAAAATGGTTTCCACCTCCCAAAGTGCCGAGCTGTTTCAACGCGGCTGTGTATTCTTGCTCGACGATTTCATATTTTCCTTCAAGTTTTGGCATCAGAGATTCATCTTGTTTCTCATTTTGGTGTTGAGAACCCACTGGAATCTCTGAATGAATACCCCCGTGATATTCTTTAGAACCTCCCAAAATATGTTTTAACTGCTCTAAGGTGATTTCGGTGATAGAAGTCTTGACGGCACACATTCCGCAACCGATATCCACACCAACCGCATTTGGAATCACAACACCTTGGGTAGCCAAAACTCCTCCAATAGGCATTCCGTAACCGACGTGTCCATCTGGGGATAAAACGATATGACTAAATGCAAATGGTAATTTTGCTAAGTTTTCAACTTGTTCAACCATTTTTTCATCAGCATAATATTGTTCTTCTGGTATCCAACTTTTTATAGGTAATTGATTTTCTTTTTTATATATAAACATAATTTTATTTTTTATAGTTTTCTTCAATCTCCATATGACAATTAAAGCAAACTAAAATACATTTTGTGATGGATAGTTTCTTAAAATCTTTACGCAGAGTTCATCGCACTTTGTAAGGCAGAAATCAGAAAACCTAGGCGCGGGAAGCTCGTTCCTTTTTTTGAGCCAGAAGTCAATCTCGTACTGCCAGCGCTTGAGCCAGTAAACTTGTGATTTCTTGTCGGCGTGGAATCCTTTGAGAGATTCGATCTTTTTCATATTCTTGACTTTAATAGCAACCCTATGGTACATTAGAAAATGTTAAATGTCAAATCCTCTATGGACACACAAAATCATATTGAAATTGCACGCAACCAAGCGAAGGAATGGGGTCGAATGGGAGGTTTAATGCGTAAA
>LBWB01000021.1 GCA_000993405.1 Candidatus Woesebacteria bacterium GW2011_GWB1_39_12
ATTTTGCCTTGACCTGATGAAAGCCAAATCCCTTCCCATCCATAAATCAACTATACTTTTACCCCAGTAAGACTGGTCTAATTGTTGTATCAAAGTTGGATTTTCCTCATATAACCCTATTATGGTGTAGCAAAATTGCCCCATGCCAGAGCCGAATCCAAAACCGTTTCCGCCTGAGATTATTCCTTCCTGGTCATTTTCTATGTTCACTACATCAGTCACATGCTGGCATAAAGAATGGTATTGTCTTGCCAAAGTGGTAACTTCGGCTTCTGTCAGATAAGGAAACATTATATCGAAAGTTATTCCCAACTGACCTAATTCGGATTGTGAATGGACATTGCTAAAACTATTTATATTAGTGTCTGCCAGATTTCCAAACCCTTGGAGCATACCTTTTGCGATGTTACACCTATCTGCATAATTATCATAATTTTTATACATACACCCCATTGCATTTTCCCTTGCTTTTTTTGCCCTTGGGTCGATATCCTCTCCAGTCCATTGTGATTGGAATCTTTCTGCTACAAAACTACTCATCCATTGGCAGGCATTGTAAGGCACCTTGTAAGAGGGATTTTGGCAGTATGGTTTTAATACTGTGTTCCATTCATTTAGGCTAAATTGAAACCAAGGTCTGTCCATAAAAGGGATAAAAATCTTCTGCTTGTTATTGTTTAGGTTGTCATCTGCGACATTTATGTTGACTGAACCCTGGTATAACTTTTTCTCAGTTGGATTAAAATTGCATGAAACTTCGGCTGTCTGTCCGCTGTTTAAGCTCAATATTCCAGAGCATACTTGAGTTCCCTCAATAGTTACATCGTAAGGAAAATTAGTTACATCGCTGGAACCTCCATTTCCAAAAGTTACACGGATAGGCATTGTCTGCAATTTGATGGGATGTGGAAAAATAGTGAAATCGTAAGGAAGTTTGTATTTGATGGCATCAACATAGATATCAGAGCCTAATGCAGTTCCCAACCTTCGTGAATCGAAGATAGCATTGACTTCTGCATTGGTGAAATTACTCCTGTTGAAAACCATAAACTCGTCCATGTATCCGTGGGTGTTTATTCCATAAATTCCAGAACCAACTTGGATGATATCACCGATTGAGTAATTAAGGTTTCCGAATGCTTCAACCCTATCTCTGGATAAAACCCCATCTTTCCAAATCCTATAATTGGTTTCATCATATTGAATAAAGTAATGTGTCCATGTGTTCAAGGGAATTTGCCTCCCTAATGGGTCTCCACCAACAGTTCCAACTCTATTGGTTTCTGTATTGAAACCGCAACTAAGTCCATAAACACTTTCCTGACACCATTTAAAGTTGCCACCACTTCCTAACTGAAAATAACCATTATTACCCTCAGTTAGTTTTATCCAAAAAGAAATTGCAATTCCATTGTTAAGATTAAATTTTTGCGCAGTTTCCAAATAATCTCCAGTTGCTCCAGTAAAATCTGCACAGGTCTGGTATTTGCATTTGTCCACTGGAGCCAAAGCCACGCTTCCTTTTGGTATCATTGGATGGTTGTAAATGCTTGAATCTTTCCAAGGATTAGCAGTGTCATCAAAATTTAGGTACAAGACCAATGAAGAATCTCCACTTGGGTTTAATATTATTTCAGACATTGGAAGGAGGGATTGTAATTGAAATCCTGATTTGAACAAGAATATTACAATAGCTAAGATAATTATTATGATTATCAATCCACTATTGTTTGTTTTTGCCAATTACACACCTTTTTGTATTTGGCAGAACCCCTCATTGTCCTTGTAACAAGGAGTGTTGTCTGATTGTTGGGAAACCCCGCAGCCACCGCCTACAGAATTATCCGACGTTGGGGGTTGATTAGTTGAGTAGTCTGGCTGCGAAGAGCATCCCAACAGAGCTATTCCTATAAGGAATAATAAGAGAATTGTTTTAATATTCGTCGCTGAATTCATATTTTCTGCCTCCGACTTCTATTGTTTGTTTTGATTGGTTTGGAACAACTGAATGCATGTCAAAATTCCTTGAAAATTTGTGGGTTGAGGTTCCCAATAAAAAGACATCAAACAAAACAAAGCTAATAAACATAACTTCAGAAAATTTTAAAAACCTGTAAGCTAGCCCAAGGATAGCTAAAAGGGTTGCTTCTGTTATTATCAATGTAAGCCCTACAACTATGAATTTTGCAAGTTTCATCTTTTCCTCGTATGTGTTTTTCTTCTCTTTAATGACATCGGATGGTTTTCCTTCACTATGATTGGACCAAGAGATTTTGCCTCAACCATCTGCCCAGTTTTTGAAAATGCCAGTCTCACCCTCTTCCCAGAAGAGAAAGTCCTGACTACAAACCGTGTTCCTTGAGGTAGTGGCATTTAATCGTCCTCTAACTCCTCATTACTCCAGTAATCTTTGTCTTTCATTTTAATTAAACAACCTAAACAATAAAAATACTCCGATTGCTATCCCCCCTATTATTAATATTGCTTTTGTGTCTATTGGTGAATCTGTTGGTGAATATGTTGTAGTTGTTGTGCTCTGCACGCAAAGCACTGTGTTGTTTTGAGGAACACACTGGCTTCCTATGGGGCAATCTGAACAACTTGCTTTGATTATTTGAGTTGTATTAATGTATAGGTATTGTATCTTGGTGCAAATCCCTAAAGTGGTATCACAAACTGAATCTGAGCCATATATTGAGCAACTAACCTGTGTAGGGCACTTTATGGATTCCTGAACACAAATCCCACCTTGGCAAAGCTGATTAGCCTGCGGGCAGCCTCTGGAAAAACAATCAATATCTACCAGTTGTGTTCTGGTCCATACCCAATCTTCGCCTACTTGAATGCAAGTGTATCCATTTGATGGTGCTAAGTTTCGGCAGTCTATAGTAGTATTAATATAAACTGTATCTCTTTTTATAAGCCATCCTGTCTCGAAATCACAGATGTATCCAGCAGGAATAGGGACTGCACCTGTTGCACAATCCATCCTTATTATAGTAGGCGGCACAACACAAGCATCCTGGATTGTGCTGGTTACTCCAAACCCATTAGCAAAGCATTTATTAGGGTAAGTTATATTAGTTGATGGGTCACATACTGGAGTGTAAATTGCATCACATAACACTGTGTTTGTGTTTTCAACTCCATCGCATATCCCATTTCCATTTTCATCTATGCAATATGTAGACAACCATTTAATTTCATCAGAATCACAGATTGAATTTTTGTTTGTATCCTTGCAGAATAAGGATTCGACTCCATCACATATCCTATCAGAGTCCCTATCTGCGCATACTGGAGTATTTGTAGTGGGGTCTGCCCATATTATTGGTTCGTTCAGGTCGCAAAGACTATTTAGGTTGATGTCTACACATGTCTGGATTACTGCTTTACATATACCATTTATAAGGGTAACTTCATTTTCCTTGCATTGGCTGCCAGAAAATTCTGTCACCACTTTGTAATTTACAATAAACCCGTTTGAGGGCATTAAATACACATTCTCTATCTCTGGTGCTATCTTGTAAAAGGAGTTTACAGTAATCTGGTTAATGCCAAGATTGGATGTCACAAGCGGAAAAGTTACTATATTATTCCCTGGCAGAAGGTGCAGATTAAAAATTTGCTCTGGCAGGATTGTGTTTGTTGACTTTACTTGCTGCGCTACTTTCAGCAAAACATCCCCTTCAGGCATATTATTTACAATGCTTAATGAAACATCCTTAACAGAGTTAAGCAATATTTCATTTGTGTCCTCAATATTAAGGCTTAATGGGTCAGTTATTGTAAAATAATAAACTCCATAAAGATACCTTATATCTAAAAGCCCTGTGACATCATTCCTTGTCACTTTTCCAGCATCATAATATGTTAATTTTATATGTGGATTTAAGGTATATTGCTGACCATCCGTAAAGAGTAGGGTTTGACCATTATAAGCAGCTTCGCCATGGTAACATCCAGGTTCTGGGACAGGCGGTCTTATTGTCTCTCCAGATGCAGGAGGGGCGCAGGTATATTTTGTTGAGGTTGTAAATTGCTTGTTGCCTATGCTGAATAATGCGTCATTGTAAGGATGGGCAAACTTGAATGTGGTTGAGCCAGACACGTTGACAAATACCCTTACATCCTGTAACTGGATATCATGGATAATTGTGATTATTTCGTTCCTGCAAACTGAAGAATTTAACTGAGTATCATCATATTTGCAAGTATTGCTCTGGCAGCCAATGAAGTAATTAGGGCATGAATTTTTTAATGGAGTTGGGCAGTCTGCATCTTTCTGGCACTGGATAGTTAGTACAAGAGGTTCCAGGAACTTCCTGCAAGCCCATGCCCCATTAATGTTTTCCTTGACTTCATCAAAAGCACAAGGCTCCCCGAGACCAGCAACCAAAAATGTTGCATAACTCACTTCCAGAACTTCAGTGCCAGTTAATGCTCTTGAAGGGATTGTTTCCCCCCTGTTTAACGGTTCTATCCCTTCTTCTCTCCTGACTGTGGTTTCTCCCAGATTTAAGTCTCTTAAAATGAAAGGTCTTCCACTATTGCAAAATTTTGTAGGTATGTAAGCTAAATCGCTTATGTTCAATTGTTGTGTGAACCTCTCCCTTATCCATACTTCATTAGGTGATAAGTCGCAATCAAATTGGGCTTTGCTACCAACAAAATGAATAAATCCAAGAAAAGCGTTTGCTGTTGTTCCATCAGTAGAACAAGAAACTCTGGGATGGAAGGTATTTCCAACATTCAACTCATTAACTTTTATTCCATTCACATAAACAGAGTATATAGAGGTATCAAAAGTATTTGGAATATATTTAACAACTGTTTCATCACAGGTTGTGTAATAGGAGTTGGGTTCCCTTATGCAACGCAAACCTGCCCCAGTGATACTGCAACCACCTGCTATCCCCCCACTAGAAGTTGTAAATGCATTATAACCTTTCCCAGTTAAATAAATTAAAACTTCCTGACCTTTATAATTCTGATTATCAAATACAATTTCTCCATTGCCTACAACAATATCCCCCCCAGTGTTTGTATAGACAATATTACCATCCCTGATTAAGTTTCCTGTTCCATAACCTATTGAGCCTGTTGTGGAAAAAATATGGCTGCTTGTTGAATCACTCCATTGGGAATAATATTCTGATTTAAACTGGTCTTCTGGAGGTAGTACAGCAAAGTTAGGAATTTTTCCGTATTTAGAGTAAAGTAAAACTGCTGCAATGACCAAAACAACCCATATCCAGCTTAAGTTTTTATTTGCCATTTTATTTTTTTCTGTTCGTAAGTTTGTAGATGATTAGGATTATTATTCCTACCAATACAAAATAACCCAGCCACATTTCCTCGCTCCCAAACATCCTGGATATTGTATAAGCTGCGCTATCCATTGAAAGGCTCATGCCTCCATTTTGACCTTTAAGCCAGGATGGGTAATAATCTGACAGCAATCCTGAAAATATCAACAATGCTATAAAGCCTGCAATAACCCACATTGTATTTTTGTTTTTCATTGTTTTCTTACAATCTGCTGGTAAAAATTATGTATTCCTAAAATCTGTAAAGATGCAATAATCAAAACAATCGGGACAACAAGGTAATAGAAGGTCCATGCATAAGAATATGAAACTCCAAAAGACATTATTTTTCCCACCAGCAAAGCGTCAGAAGAAGCAAGTGAAGAAACATCTACTGGAAATGTTACTTGAGAAAGCCTTGGGAATGAAACAATATCCAATGCCAAAACCAAGACAAATCCACCTATAACATTTTTGAGTATCCCAATCTCCTGATTGTAATGCATGATTGAGAAAAACAGTAATACATAAGCTGGATTGCTTAATATGTAAAACAAAACTCCTTTTAATCCATCATTAACAATAGTCTGCTCGACATAAGAATTATTAAAATATATGTAGACTGTGAGTGCTATAAATGCTGCGGTAAAAATAAAGGCAAATTGTTTTTTTTCCATCTAATCCTCATCCTCTATGTCTGCCTCTACCACCTTTCGCTTCTTTATCCTGTCTTCGTTCCAGTAATAAACAAGCAATATAGCCAATATTAAAAGGAAAAATGATAAATTTATTTTTGAGCTTTGTGATGATATTGTGTTGCCAAAATCCTGGGATGTGATGCAATCATTATTATAAAGTAAATATCCTGGATTGCAGGTGTTGCATGTCAATGTTTTTGTTGTATTTAAATAATTTAAATAACTGTTAAGTGGGTCACAATCATAGCAATATCCATTGAAGACTTGCTGTTTTTCCCTGCATGTCCCATTAATTAATCCTGAATTATTGGGTATGGTTAAAGGGACACTCCAAAAGGCAGCACTTCCTTCTTCTGGTACACCTTCAGTTGGACAACCACCACCATAAATTCCTTCACCATAAACACCAACGCCATAGATGCAGACTGCGTATGATGAAGGCAGCTGCAATAATAACATGATTAAAATTATCTTTCTTATATGCCTATATAAACCTTTTGGTTTTTCATCCATTTTTCCTGAAGACTATTTTTCCCTTCATAAACCTGATTATCCCATTTTTCGCTAATGTTATCTTTGCTTGAATTTGCTCAACTATTTCACCAAGAGTTATGGATGAGCTTGTGATGATTGAAGGAATATAACTATAAGATTGAGCACTTATTGTGTAAGCTGTAACATTGTCTATAAGGATTGATATGTTTACATCTGTATTGTATATATCCCCATATTTGAAAGCATAATAATTGTCCTGCATTTCTTTATCTGTCAAGCAATGGTCCCAGATGACAAATTCATCAATTATTTCATTTGCACCCCAGCTGTCTATTTCTGACGAGCCGATTGCTATATTATCCAAAGTATCATTTGTCATGTTAGCAAGAACGCCAGCAGTAGTTCCATGCTTTAATCCATCAATCCATATCTCGCTTTTGTACCCACTTCCATCATTGCACCATCTGACTTGATAGAACAATGTTTTATTTGTAGTTGCTGTATCCCTGTCCAATGTCCCTGTATCTGTTGATGTTCCGTTTACAAACCAATAAAATCCTTCTAATGAGTTACTCCATCTGCTCATAACCTGCCTTTGGGTTGGTCCTGTGTTGCTTTTCAGCCAGAACTGATTAAAATTAAGGCTGGAATCTTTATAATTTGTTTGCGGTATGAATACCATTGAAATTGCTCCACCTGTTAGGTTAGCCCAGATATTCTTAGTTTGACCTGACAAATTTGGTGGTGGAGCATAGATTAATTTAGAAGTTTGATTCCAGGACCTTATGCAACCATTGCCAACTGGACAAATAGCAGGGTCATTAATCCATGTCATGTTATTTATTAGAGGAAGTTCCCTAATTGGATAATCTGTCATAAACTCCTGTTCAAATCCAATTCTAAATAGTATGTGCTTTTGCTGGCTTTTGAGATATGAAAGATAGACTGTCTGGTTAAGTGTACTATTGATTATTAAACTTATATTGTTAATTTGATATGAGCTATTTGCATGAATATCAAACACAATTCCAGCATCTATCTGTGTTGTTGGGTATAATTCAATGAAAAAAGTTTCATCATTATTAAAAATGGAATATCCTTTGCTTGTTCCCTGTCCAGTTAGATTAATTCTTGTTAGGTTTGTAATATTTGCCTTAAACTGCAATAATCCACTCGCATCTGAACGGGAATATGTTGATGATATATATTGGTTGCTACCAGTAAATAAGCTTATATTGTAATCGATTGTCGGCACAACATATATTCTAAATCTTACATCACTTTTGTTTCCTTCAACAGTGAATTCAGTTTTTGGGCTTAGATTGAAGAGCAACAGGTTCTTGCTTGAGCCTAATGAGTTTCCAGCTATATCTGTATAATCTTCGCCTGGTACACCACAAATCAATGTGGTTTTATTGAATGATAATTGGGAGTTTTTCTTTACCCTTCCAACTATATCTTTGATTCCTAATTTTTGTGTTGCTTCTGGAAATGCTCCATTATTGTAAGATTGTCCACATTTCCAGGTTTCTATTGCGTTGTTATTTGCTGCGCAGATTGAGCCTGTTGTTGGGACTGTATTGCTTTCAGACCAACAAATAATATCAAGAGAAGGTTGCAAAACTAAACTCCTAGATAGGTTATTTGTGAGTATTGTATCTACCATGCCAGGAACCCACATGATGTTATTTGTTTGTTTAACATAAGAAGTTTGGTTTAGTGTTTGATATGAACTTCCATCTGGATTTATGTAATTGATAAGGGTTTTTGTTAGATTTACGCTTGCGCTGACAAAAAAATCAGAGTTATTAAACATTGTTTGATTTAATGTCATAGCCTCTGCAATAGGTCTCCATCCTTGATGTATCCAACCTTCTCCTCTTATCCAATACCATCTATCATTATTGCTTGTGTCATTGGTAGCTGCCCAAGTCTGTGTTACTGGATACCATCCGTGGATTTTTTTACCATCAACATCAAATGAGCCATAAGGCAATCCTTGCAATTGGCATAATGTTTCATTTAGTACTCTTTCCTTGACTAATGAGGACATATTTGCGTTTGTATCTGTTGCTGACCTGATAAATGCAGAAAACCTACCTACTCCATCTATCCATACTTTTCCAGTGCATCCTGTTGAATTGCCACCTAAGTTTGTTGGAGTCAAATCATTGTAGTAGTGAATGGTGCTGTTTACTGCGGTATTTTTGTAAAGATTAAATCCAGTAATGTCAAATATTTCCCAGGCATGATTAAGTCTCTGCATACCATAGTCTCCACCATTAAGTGTTCCATCAAAATATTGCAAGCGGTATTCTGTCATTACATCAGTTATTAACATACCATAAACAAGATGTTCGATATTACCATAATTTCTAAAATTACTTAAATATCCTTCAGTAAACCCAGCAGTAGTCCATTCATCTGCTCCGAATCTTGCATATCTCCAGTATCTATCTAAAAATGAACTATGCCAGCTCCTTAAAACTGTTCCATCATCCCTGTAAAACCAATTAGGGTATAATCCTATTAACTCGGGAGTTGTAAGATTATGGTCATATTCAAAAGGATAGGAATATTTTGCATCATTATCTCCATAAGCCACAGGGGTAATTATATATCTCCAATAATCTATTCCACCATCAATAGTGCTATCCCAATTCACGCTTATTGTGTCTGTCGTTCCACTTGAGGTAAATGTTGTATAGTTTGCTATGCTAGCAAAAACTGATAGATTTAAATCATTATTTGAGGCTGCAATCTGGAAATTTAATCCTTTTATGTCTCCACCCATCACAGTTTTGTTGTTCCAATAAGGTCCTGTTGTTATGCAGTTGCTTGCGCAGGTAAAATAAGTGTTTTGATTTGTTAATGTTTCAGGGGAATTTTGCCTATGAGCCATTGTTTTTATGAATGTTAGTTTTTTGTCATTATTTGGGACAAATATATACCATACTTCAATTCTTGCATTTGCGTCTTTTATGGCATCAACTCTTATAAGAGTTCCATTCCCATATTGTGTTATGTTTTTGGATACTAGTATTGGAACGTACTGTGTTGAATTTGTGATGTTTCCTGCTCCAGAAGTCATACTTGTGTTGATTGTAATGTTGGTTAAATTCCAAGGCTGGGTTGTGCTATTCCTGAAAGCAATATGAGTAATTGCTCCTATCGTGCTTGATATGTTTATGGCTACATAATTCCCTTCAAATTGAGGGACATAGTTTACAGCAATAGCACTATAACTTATTATGGTGATTACAAAAATCCAAATCAATATTATTTTTTTCATGGTCTACAATGTAATTTTGAAATTGAACTTATATATAATCCGCATGTTGGGGGATTGCAAACAAAGCAATGTGTTGCATCTAATCTTCCATTGCCTTGTATTCTTAATCTACCATTCGTTATTCTTAGAGCATTTGCCCCTATGTTGCAGGTTGTTGTCAGTTCACAGATTGAGCCATCGTCTATAATCCAATTTCCTGAAGTTGGGCAATCGCAGGTGGTTGCTGGTGGAGTAACAATAGTAGTTGGCGCAGAAATATTAAATTGATATGTTTTATTTTCTGCACTTGTCAAATCAGAGGGATTTGTTGCATTTACCTTCCAGAACCAATCTGATTGATTTTTTAATCTGTATAAATTCATTACATCATCATTGGACAAGCTGGAGTTCCAGATTGCAAAATCATCTAATGTTCCGTTTAGTGAACATCCTCCTGCAATAGCTCTTCGCCCTAAACTTACAGCAGTCCATGCACCACCACTATAAGTTTCAGTATATGTAACAGTTTCATTTCTGCCATCTACCCAAAAATTAATTATATTTTCATCGTCTCTTAAATTCATTGCAATGAAATGCCAATCCTTGTCGTTGCTAATATTAATTACTGAAGTTTCTGCTGGACCGCTTGAAGGTGGAAATCTATTGTATCCAATAACATGGTTTCTACCTTGCAAAGAATAGAATTGAGATGAATCGCCAGCAGCGTTCTCCCAAGATATGAATGTAGTGAATCCGCAGGCTGGCGAGGTATTGCCTGCTATTCTTATCCATGTGGTAATTGTAAAGTTTTTAACAATATTTCCTAATTCCAATAATTGTTGAGATGTAACATTTAGTTGAGATGAACTATTAAATCTTACTGCTCCTCCAAATTTGGAATTTGTAAAGTTTTGTTGGGGACAGGTAAATCCTGAACAATTAGCATTTATCCTTTTGGCGGAGAAATCGTGAAAAGTCTGGTTACTCTCATTGAATTCACTTATATTGTCAAAATGGAGTAATAATAAAGTTTTATCGTTTGGCTGTGTAACTGGTGAGGTCCAATTATAACTTATATTGTAAGGTCCATTAGTATTAGAAGTTGTGGTCTTAAAAAGAAGAGAACTGTTTCCCTGGTTTAAGAGAGTTGTATCATTTGCCCCATAAACAAATATATCAAGAGCTGAATTGCTTGTGCTGTTTATGGTTGAATTTAGAGTGATTGATGTGTTGCTATCGTTGAAAACAAAATTTGAAAAATTTAGAGGAAATTTCAATGATATTGTTATGTCTGGTGCAGCGACTTCACCACTATCATTCTCAAATTGGATAGTTACATTGCCAATGTCTACTGTTGTGTTCCAATAAGACCTATAAGTAATTTCAGAAGTATTCCTCGATGTAGATGCATTATTAGAATAAGTGAAATTGTATTGGAAGTATCTTGCATTTTGTGTAAAACCCATATTTAGATTTCTTCCAAATGTTCCATTGTTAGTAAGGTTTCTTGTTTCAATAACATTCGAGCAAATTGGGTCAGAGCATATCCTTGCCGTTAAATTTAATCTTGAAACACCTCTGATATATAAATCCCAAATTTCATCTTTAGATAAACTTCTGTTCCAAATTGCTACTTCATCTATAGACCCATTCATAGGTCTCTCTCCAAGTTGGGTGTTACTAATTAGTAGTGTTGCATTAGTGTCTGGCTGACGGTTACCAGCACTTGAAGAATGGTATTGGGTACTATTATCTCCATTAAAATATATGACCATACCTCTGGCTGTGTCTGTTCCATCCCATGATACTGCAATGTGGTTCCAAGTGTCGTTAAGTATTCTTTGTTCTGAAAAAACAGAATCAAGATATAGAGCTGTATATGATATAGATGTATCAGTAGCATCATAAGTTGCAATGAAGTCCATTCTTGACTGTTGTAAAGAAAAATCAATTTGAAGTCTCCAGCCATTTCTAGTAAGTGAATCTTGTTTAGATACTATTCTCATAGTTTGTTTTTGCACTGAAGAGTTAAATAGTACCCATGCTGATATTGATAACTGAGCTAGGTCGTTTAATGAGGTTGTATTTTGAACAATTATTGTGCCATTTTCAAATCTTGCTGCCATTCTTCCGAAGTAAGAATCTGTTGTCAGATTAGCATTGGAGATGGTTCCATTATTCCCCATCCCACTATAATCATAAACAAATGAATTATTCTCACCTACAGAAGAATCATTGTTAAAATGAAATAATAACACATTCCCATCCATTAATCCAAAACTTGTGTTTTTGCCTCCGCTTGGCAATTCTTCACCATAAGGGATACCCACACCCCATGTAATATTACTCCATTTTGTGTTTGTGTTGGATGAATCGAATATTCTGCTGCCAAAAGAACCAGAAAAGTTTGTCGATGTTAGGTTAGAATTATTTCCATAACCTCTTATAACCATATTACTAGGATTTCCATTGCCAAAATCAAAATTATTTGTATCCATAAAAGGGCTTAATTCTAGGAGTTGGGTAACTACCAACTGCTGGCTGAAATTCTTGATTCCACTTGTGTCATTTACAATCACTGTAAAATTGATTACGCTTCCTGGTCCTAATCTTATTGTGTAATTCTGTGAGCATTGGTTATGTGTATTTGTAAGAGATTGATTAAAGAAAGTTTTTGCGCCATTTGCTAAACTTTGATTGTCAATAAATTGGCAATAACTTAATCCTACTCCATCTGTGACGTTAGCAGTCATGTTTACTCTTTGCTGCTGGAATGGAGAAGTGATATCAAGTGAAGCATTTATTCTTGGTGGTTTAGCATCTGTGCATGTTACATTAAATCTTAATACCCTTACTTTTTCTACACTAGATACACCTTGACAAACAAATCTCCACCTGAAATTAGATGTGTAGGAGGCGCCATTTGTTAGTGTATGTGACCTGCCAACTTCTGAGTTTGAGTCATCACAAAAAGCAGTTCCCATAGGTGACCAAGTTACACCACCATCACTTGAATTTGAAAATTTAAGGCAGTCTGTACTTTCTATTCCTTGGGTATCAATGTCAGACCATTGAACCAATGCAGAACCAGCAGCACAATCAGTTAAGTCTATGTTTCCAGTTGTTAGATTTGTTCCACCAGGACCTGCATCACAATCTTCTCCTATTGCCTGAACTCCATCAGAACTCCATGTAGTGCTTGCTGTTGTCCACTGGGCAATATCTGCGAATTCGTCATAGAAGACAACACCAGCAGGAAGAATTGGGTCTTCACAAGTTATATTTTCATTCAAAAAAGCCAAACTGCTTAGATTATAGTTTACAGTCAAAGTCAGATTCTCAGATTCGTCTCTGTTTACAACTATTCCGTTTATGCTTCCGTGAGAATTAAAACATCTAAAAGTTGGTTTGAAAATATATTTTGAATCTTTTATTACATAATAATCTCCTACATCTGTGTGCCAATAAGGTTTGTTAAAACCCAAAGTGTAAGATATATTAAACGTTTTTTCGTTGAAGAAAGGAAGGATTGATTGATTAACTAAAAATTTAACATAAGGGTAGTAAATTCTATTTCTAAAATTAACACCTGTGTTTAACGATACATTTGAAATTGGAGTGTAATCAACTTTAAAAACTACATTAGTCAAATCTGCAATAGAAGGTATTATGATTTCATAAACAACAGATGTTTCATTAAATGCAAATACATTTTCTGCTATTAAAAGCATTATCATTAAGATTATTATTTTTTTCATTTTCCATTTCATTTTAACAACCACAAATACATACTCCACTTCCATTGTTTGAAAATGTGCACGTTGATACTGATGTTCCAGAGCCATTGCTTAGGGAGAAATTAACTCCATTCCCATTTCCTACAATGCTTAATGATGATACATTTATTCTGTTGTTGGTTGTCATTAAGTTTGTTCCGTTCATATTCCACATTCCAGATGTTGTGTTGTCTCCCTTTGTTAGTGTGTTGTTGCTGACATTTCCCAGTTGGAAGTTTGAGAGTGGCGTTCCTATGTTCCAGTAATTTGTCAGGGAAATACTGTAATTGTAGTTTACTAAAGATATTGACTTGTTGTAGCTATCAAGGGATATGCTCCTGTTGATGGTTGTATTGTCCAAAGTGGTTTTAAGCCAAGAGCTATTTGTCACCCTTATCACAGAACTATTGAAAGAAGAGTCTCCGAAGTAATTGGTTAAGTTGGATAACTGCCAGAATGCAGATAAGAAGGAAGTTGTTAGGTAATTGACTAAGGATATTGACTGGTTGTAATTTACAAGGGAGATGCTCTTGTTATAGGAATCTAATGATATGGATTGATTATAGTTGACTAAAGAGATTGATTTGTTGAACAGTCCAGTTTCTGTTCCGTTCAGCTTGTAGACATTCAATAAAGTAAAATTGGCATCTGAGCCGTTAGTCATAACGCTTGCACTTCCAGTGGCATCTGCTTGGCATATTCCATAACCATTGCTCCATTTTATTATTTGGTTATCTGCACAATTAGGAGATAATGTTATGTTAGTAGTATTAACTGTTCCATGAAATGTTGATGTTTCATTGAAATAGAAATGAAATTGGCTGTTGGTTGTATTGAATAAAACATTATTGCCAGTCACATTATTGTTGATTTCAAAATTAGCAGTTCCAGAGCCTATGTTAAGATTGGTGAAATTAGCATCAGTTCCGTTGATTAAAAATGCTCCATTTGCAGTAGATGTTAAATAACTGTC
>LBWB01000022.1 GCA_000993405.1 Candidatus Woesebacteria bacterium GW2011_GWB1_39_12
TGCCCCTGAAATTTGCCGTGGATGAATGAAATCAAACTGGACAAAGGAGAATGAAATGGAGTCTCAAAGGACCATCAGTGATGAACTGCTTGGCGTCGTTGTGGTTGTTGTTTGTGGCGTAGTCCTCAAACTTGCATCTGAATGGGCAGACAAGAATCTCTGCCGTCGAAATCGACGATCAGAGAAATTGGTCATTGAAAGAGTTGCCAAAGAAGAGGAAATAGTCCGATCTACTTGGCATTCTTATCCTAACGGAAACACTCATCCAATTGTTTTGCCGGAAGAGGTCTATCATCGAGAGAATTGGATCATCTGCAAAGACAAACAGGTTTTCTTTGTTCCTAATGATGTTCGTCATTTTCTGTTGACCCTCAAAGAAGGTGATGAAGTCCTGATCACTTCTTCTCAGCCAGTTGGCAAGAAATATCGAATTGTGGAAGATATTCGTTCAGCGTAGAAAGGAGCATGAAATGAAATCAGAAAAGCCAGTTCCAGTGGGATTGTTGGTTTTGTTAGCGTTTGCTGCTGTTGTCGGACTCGTGTGGTATGCCGCCGCAAGTGATCTCGCGTTGCAGAATTTTTTCTTGCCGAGACAAGAAGCAATTCGGCGAAAAACTTTTGAAGAGTCAAAAGCCTACAATCAAGGGATGGTCCAAGAACTGCAAAATATGCAATGGGATTACACCCAAGCCGATGAAAAAGGGAAGGAAGCATTGAGATCGTTGATTCTGCATCGGACTGCTGACTATGATCTTGACAAACTTCCAGAGAATCTGCGAACATTTGTTGAGGATTTGCGTGAAGAATCTCAACATTCCGAAACAAACTGACAAAGAAAGGACGAGTTAGATGAAAATGTTCACTGCTCGGGGTTCGCCGACGTAATCCGAGAGGATGGATTTCTCACGAAATAAAATTACTCAAAGAATTCTATGGAGAAAAAACACCTTCTGAAATTGCAAAAATTATTAATCGTACTGAAGATGCGATTAAATTAAAGGCAAATCAATTAGGACTCTTCTTTTCGAAAGAACAAAGATCTAATCAACGTAGTAAAAATAGTAAATATATACAAAATAATTTACTATGGATATTAGATGAAAATTCACTTGAATCTTTTTATTGGATTGGTTTTATTCTCGCAGATGGATGTATATCAAATGGGAGATTATCTATTACTTTATCATTAAAAGACATAGAACATCTTAAAAAATTTGCAATCAAATGTAATGTAAAAATAAATTATTATAATAATAAGACTCAATTTAGTAATGATTCTAAAGTTATTTCGTCTTCAATAGGAGATAAAAATGTAATTTCTAAATTAGAAGAGAGATATGGAAAATGGCAAAGAAAAACATACAATCCTCCAGGTATATCTAAATGGGGATTAAATGATGATCAATTAACATCACTATTTATAGGATTTATTGATGGGGATGGCAATATTAGCAAACTACAAAATAGAAATGATACAAATATAAGAATTAAAGTCCATTCATCCTGGCTTGCAAATTTGAATTTTTTTGCGAAACATCTTGAAAATCAAGTTCAGTGTGCTACGCCAATAGCAAAAATTAATACGCAGGGATATGCCCTTCTGTGTATATCAAATAATATTCATCAGAAATTCCTTAAAAACTTCATCAAAGAGCATAATTTACCAGCAATGGTCAGAAAATGGGTCAATATTGATGAATATTTGATATCTCGATACGAACAAGCAAGAATAAATATATCCAATGTTAAAAAATTACTTGAAAATAATAAATCTCAAAAAGAAATATCCTTAATACTGAAATTAAGTGCAGGATGTATTAGCCAAATTATTAAAAAAAATAATTTGAAATAGAAAGAGAGATGAAATGATGTCCAATTTATTTTTTACTGCGGATACACATTTTAATCACTACAATATATTGCGCTACTGCGCGAGACCCTTCGAAACAATCGAAGAACACGATCAGACTCTGATTGACAACATAAATCAACTGGTAAAGCCGAATGATATTCTTTGGCATCTTGGTGATTTCTGTTTCGGAAGAAAACACGAATTTTTCGAAACAGCAAAGAAATATCGCAGCCAAATAAAATGTCGAAACATCAATCTTGTTTGGGGCAATCACGACAACAAAGGAATTGCACCATTGTTCAGTTCATGCTATGACATGTTCGAACTGAAACACGAAAAGCAATTGATCGTGATGTGCCACTATTGTATGCTGACTTTCAGAAATAGTTGTCATCTGACTTCGGTTCATCTCTGGGGTCATAGCCACAATACACTTGAACCTCCAGCAAATACACTATCAATGGATGTAGGAGTTGATGGGCACGATTTCAAACCTTGGTCCTTTGAAGAAGTCATAGAAACAATGAACATGAAGAGGGAAGCGTTGCTGGCGAAGAGACAAGAAACTACTGAAAAGGAAAATTAGAATGAGGCTATTGAGAAATTTGCAAGTCCCAACTGGAAACATTTTAGTTGTTGAAGGAGAACTGGGTCCGTTAGAAATTGTTAGTTTAGGAGATTATGGCAAAGAAGTAAATTTGAAAGCAGATTTTCTTGGATTGCAAAGAGATTTGGGTGAAGTCAAGCACACTACTTTGCTGCCATTGACTGAAAAATGGGTGATTACTATCTCTACTCAATATGGATGTTCTCAAAATTGTAAGTTCTGCTCGCCTGCTGGAACAAAAGTTAATACTCCATTCGGAGAACAGGATATTGAAACCCTTAAGCCCGGTAATTTGGTTCTTGGCTTTAATGAGCAGACACAAACTATAAGAGTTAATGAAATCGCCGAAGTTTTTGAGAGAAATTATAGCGGTGAATTGATTTGCATCGCTCTAGAAAATGGAAAATCTATAAAACTTACAGTTGATCATGATGTATATACTCAAAATGGATTGAAGAAAGCTGCTGAATTAACAGAAAAAGATGAAATAATTTCATTCTAAATAAAGTACATTATATCAAACATCGGTAATGTACATAATAGATAGAATGGATAGAATTATGAATGTTGATTTATTATGTAGAAGATGTATGTCAAAATTGGGTGAAATAGAAAGGAAAAAGGATGGTCCAGTTTTAAGGCGTAAATTATGTGATTTATGCAAAAAGAAAAGTATTGAGTTACAAGTAGTTAAATTGAGCGCTCTTTCTAAGAGTGAGGAATTACGATCTTTGAATTCAAAGAGAATGAAGGAAAATAATCCTATGGCAGATGATGCAATAAGGATCGCCGTCGCCGCCAAACTGAAAGCAAGATGTTCAGATGGTATTCCTCAATTTTGCACCCAGGAAGCTATAAAAAAACGAACTGCAAATAAAAAACCTATGTCAGATGACCATAAAAAAATCCTTTCACAAAGAATGAAAACTCAAAATCCTATGTTTAGTAATTTTGTTAAAGATAAAATGTCCAAAACACTTAATGGTAAAATCCAATCTGGTGAGATTAAATATAAAAGAGGGTCTAATCACCATTTATGGAAAGGGGGATGCAGAGATTTCAATGTCGCATGTAGAAGCAGATTGTATTTACCTTGGACCAAAAAAGTCTTTGAAAGAGATAAATATATATGTACGGTTTGTTCTGGTAAGCCAATTTCTGGATGTTTGCACGTTCACCATATAAAACCACTAAATGACTTCATAAACGATGTTAAACAAAAATATGCAATATCTTCATTCAAAGATATTGATAAAGAAAATTGGACACAATATATAGATGAGGTGGTTAGTAACCACAGGATTGAAGATGGCATCACAGTATGCCCCAAATGCCACAATAATCTTGATCGATATTTCTATAATATTAATGACAAAGGAAGAGGTAGATGAAAATCTCAAGTATTCACAGAGAAAAATTCGAAGGAAAAGTGTATAATTTCACATCACTTCCTGATCATAATTATTTTTGTTCTGAAGCATTATTGCATAATTGCGATGTCCCAATGGTTGGAAGTGGGAAGAATGCAACAAAGAATGATCTTTTGAATCAAGTTGCAATTGCGATGACATTGCATCCAGAAATTTCATTTTCCAATCGGCTGAACATACATTATGCAAGAATGGGTGAACCATCCTTGAACTATAGAAATGTTCTTGAGTCTGCTGAAATTTTGCAAAATCTCAGATCAAATTTCAAAGTTCATCCGGTAGTCTCAACTATGATGCCGCGACACAACAAGTATTTGTCAGGATTTTTGTTGCAATGGGCGCAAAGAATCAAAAATGATGTATATGATGGCAATGCTGGTTTGCAACTGAGCATCAATTCTACCTCCGATGCCGAAAGAGATGAAATGTTTTCCGGCAATGCATCATCTTTGGAAGAAATTGGTGCAATCGTATCCAATTTGCCAAAGCCCAAAGGACGTAAATACACACTGAATTTTGCAATTTCTGGATATGAAATTGACCCGCATAAGTTGTTGCGATATTTTGATCCAGATGATTGGCTGTGTAAACTGACACCGATGCATAAAACTGGTACTGCTCTTTCAAATGATATTTCTACTATTGGTGACTACACTACACTGGCTCCTTATACTGGTTATGAAGATGCTTTGAAAGCGGCAGGATATGATGTGATTGTCTTTGTGGCCTCAAAAGAGGAAGATTTGGGCAGAATCACCTGTGGTAATGCTATTCTAAGTGGGTCGTTGCCGCAGGTGGAATATATGGAATTAAATGTTGAAGGAGAGTCAGAATGAGCAGATTTCTTAGAAACGGACTTTTTCACGAAGTCAATCGTAGAACAGCAGAAATCCAGAAATTAGCAGAACATCCAGAAGATGGCGATTTGATTCGCTTCAATTTGAAGAAGATGAAACAAGCGCATGACGAAGGAAAATTGTCGCGAAATAACATTCTCAACTCAATTGCGTTAGAAGTGATGTTTTTAGAGGAATTGGAAAAATAGTTCGGAAGGAGAATTAAATGGATATTGATAATGTTGGAGATTTGAAAGAATTTTTGAAAGATATTCCTGACGAAACTCCTATATGTTTGATGGATGAATTTAGAGGTAAGAACAGGATAAGAACTTATAACATATGCGATGTTATTTATGGATATGGTTTCGATTTTGGCGGAGAAATAGATATAATGCCGACACTAGAAGAAGCGAAAAAAGACTACGAAGACACATGGATGGACGAAGAGGATGAGGATGAAGAGGAAGATACTTTGGAAGATACCATAGGTGAAGCTGTGAAAAAGTTTTTGTGTTTTTCAAGTAGGCTTCTTAACTGTTTTGAAAGTCTTATTGATGAGGAATCAGATCAAGATGAGTGAGAAAATGTATCGAGTCAAAAACAAAGAAGGCAAATTCTATTCCAGTGGGACTGGTTATAGAGAAGCTTGGACGAAAGATGGAAAATTCTTCCAAGAAAAAATGTTGAAAAAAATGTTGAACAACCTATTGTATGAATCTCAATGGAGATTGATATATTACCCGAATAAATATGATCATGCAGATGTTGATTTACCAAAAATTTTTGACGAATTTGCTGTTGTCGGTGGAAAATTTGAAGGATGTGAGTTAATTGAGTATTCTTTGGATGAGGTGCATACTGAACCACTAGTCAAATCTCTCGTGCAGAGATTGAAAGATAGTCTCCAACAACAAAAACTTCATCATGATGTAAAAAAGATGCTGTATGAATTGGAAAAAGTAGTTTGAAGGAGCATCAAAATGAGTGAATTGTTTGTCAAACCAGTAGTCATAGATTCTGTATCTCTCCATGAGAATGCAGACAATCTTGCTGTGTATAAAGTAGGGGGTTGGCAGGTTATTGACAAAAAGGATGCCTATAATCCTGGTGATGTGGTTATTCACGTTCCTGGTGAAGTGATGGTTCCGGTGGAAATTTCTGATAAATGGGGCGTGACTAAATATCTTTCTTTCACCAAGGGATCAAAAGAAGGCAGAGTCAGAACTATCAAACTCAGGGGAGTGATTAGTTATGGTTTCTTTGCTCAGAATGAGGACAATGATCCTGTGGGAATAGATTTGAAAGATAAGTTTGGAATCTTCAAGTATGAACCCCCTGCGGTTTTCAGACACGGGGAACAAGAAAAACGACATCCATTGTTCAATACAGACTACGATATTGAAAACATGAGAAATTATCCTTTGGTTTTCGAAGATGGTGAAGAAGTCGTGGCAACCGAGAAGCTACATGGCACAAACTCATCTTACGCCTATGCGAAAGATCCAGAAACAGATGAATGGATATATATGTGTGCATCAAAGGGCGGCAGAAGAAAAATTGGTGTCGGGTCAATATATGAAAAACCTTATGAATTATATCCATCTCTGAGGCACATGATGAAATCTTTGGCTGAACGAAACAGCGCAATGATTGTAATCGTTCGAGGTGAGGTCTTCGGCGACCGGATCCAAAATCTTTCCTATTCTCACCGGGCAGGGAGTGTTGATTGGCGATGTTTTGACATTGAAATTGACCATCGTTTTCTTTCTCACCGGGCGATGTGCGAAGTCTGTGAAATGTTTGGAATTCCAGTAGTCCCAGAGATATACTCTGGCCCATTCTCGTTTGCCAAGATGGAGGAATTGGCAGAGGGAAACAGCATAGTTTCGACAGAAGAACAAATCAGAGAAGGCTGTGTGATTCGTCCAATGATTGAATCTACTCACCCAGATATAGGCAGAAAGATCTTGAAAATGATTTCAGGATCCTATCTTGCCTCACAGAAAAGAACGGAGCATCATTGATGAATCCCGAACATGTTTTTGAACATCATAGAAAATCTGTCGAGGAATTGGAGCAGTGGCCTAAATTTGCTTCCCAGGAGCATCTTGATATTGCACCTGGGAATGAAGTAATAGTTTATGTCAGAATGGTTGATGATATCCACGTTGTATTCTGTAAAGAAAATGATCATTTGATAAAATATTGCGACCCCAGTGGGACTTTCTTTGTTAAGCAACATGGATGCGTTGATGATCCTTGGATTTGTTGTTATTCAAGGACTTGTTATATTCCAGGAGAAATGTACGAATATCGTATCCGTTTGTCTCGGCTGCTGGCATATTGTCCTGGCAATTATAAAATATATGCAAGTGCTTTGCTTGGAAAAGTAAACAATATTTTTGATGACTATATCAGAAAAGAGTTAAAAATATGACATACAAAGAAGTTTTGTACGATTTTTCTGATTTAATGAAATGGCAGTGTGATGAAGTGCCGTCGCTAGAAATTCCCAATGATGTAGAAATCATTTCATTCACTCAAATGACAGATTATTATAAAGTTGAAAATTATAATGAAAAAAACTTTGATTTGCTTTTTACTATCTAAGGTGAGATGCTTCTCATAAGGAGACAACATTATGATAGAGATTACCACTCTGACACTTGGGTATATTCTGCCGTAAACTTCTGTGTTCTTCAACCATTTGTTAGTGAATATATGAAAAAGATGGATGAAATATATCTTTATGTCCAAGGTTCAATGAAACAAGAATGGTCATCTTTTTGTAGTAAATTATTAATGAATATCAGGAATCACATAAAAAAGCAGTTAGGAATTTAAAAATGACATCAAGAGAGATATTTGCAGAATATCAAACCTCAACCGATCAAAATCATCTAAGATTTGATTTTCTAAAAGAATGGAATATCGAAACTATTCCAGTGTGTAAAATTCCACCAGAAACTTATTTGATTGCATTTGTAAGACGTAGTCTGCAAAATATTGGAATCCGACTTTATTCAGAAATTAATGGTGATTTCCCTTTGTCAACGATAGATTGGCAAGATGCAGAAGAAGTTTTCTTTGTCAAAAAAGGCACCTGTGGACATTTCCATTGTTCTTTTGCTAAAACTTTATATCTTGATCGAAATATTTTCGAATTTTTGCACACTTGGATTTCGATTCGAGAGGATTTTGATTGGGGATCGGGTTCAGGGTTGGATGAGCAATATCAGAACATTCAGTCAAGAATGAAAAAAGCGTTGACGCAATTCATAACGGAACAACTTCGCATCAATATTTGGTAATTTTTATCAGCACCACCGCCATCCCCCTGAAATCCACGTCCGCGAGGAGAATTGCATTGGAAGGAGAATGAAATTGGCAACTTTTGAAGTTGGGCAATCAGTTTGCTTGAAAACTGGCGTTGTTTTTTCGAAATTAGGAAAGACCCAAATGATGCCACATGGACGAGTTGGAATCGTCAGGAATGTAGTCTCCTGTGATGAAGGGGAGACTATTGAAGCTGTGGAAGTTGCCTTCACCGAAGAAGCATTGACAAGTGTGTTGGCTGGCAATCTTTGCGGGAAATCTCTTGATGCTTTTCCTGTTTGCTTTTCTGTCGAAGCAACCGGAGAAAATCGTGCCCTGGAGATTAGACGCTTGAAGCCAATCTGATGAAACTACTTCTGGGAATTTTCTTGTTTTTGATTGTGTGCGGCTGCACGACAACTTCGGAACCACAGCAAGTTGAAATCGCAGAGAAACATTCAATCTATGTCGCAAGAGTTGAAAATCTCATAACAAAGAAAGTCCAGTTCATACAATGTGATGGAGTGAGGATCGATGAGCAATCATTTATTCTCTATGAATACAAAGGAGCCAATTCTTTCTTTTCAATGGCTGGCGAAACAAAAGAAGTCGTTGCCAGTTTCAGTTTCAATGATTATTCCTATTCGTTGATTGCCAATGAGGAGAAGAAATGAATGAAGTTTTTAGTTTTGCTGCTCCTTGTTATATCACCGATTCTGTCGGTGTGGATTATATTTCTATGCCAGTGTCGAGGCAAAGAATTTTCACAATATATAGAGATACTGACGAAAAATTCTATTATGGATCAATCGGGTCAGATAAAATTGGACCTTTTGGCTCACCAGAACAAGCTAAAATAGAGGCGCATAAATCAGTAGGGGAAACAGAATTCCATCTCAAATGGATGCAAGAGGTATATTTTGCCTCGACCCCATTCAATGGACAAGGACATACTCAGCCGCGGAAAATGTGCCATCTGCCCAAAAAGGCGGATGATTTTGTAAATTCTCTGTCAGAAAACGTAGCATTGACCCAAAATGATGTTGAGAATCGGGCTGGGCAGACAATCCAGTTTCTCATTGATCAAGGTTGTCCTCCGGCCCCTAATGATAGTTTGGAGCGATGGTCTTGGGAAATTGTCAAAAGGTCATTGAATGAAAAACAGATTAATATGATTATTAAAGACATCGGTAATGACATCCAGAATGGAATCAAAGTAGGTATCGGGAATAGTTTGAACAATAGTGATCCAATTCGTAAATTATTCGAAGATTTAGGGATTGGTGATTATTTGTCTATTCAATACTATTTCAACGAAACAATGTGCAAAATTCTTGATATTGATTGGTTGAAGAAAGGACTCTTGAAATGACGACTCCAATCATCACATCATTGTTGGACACTGATTTCTATAAAATAACTATTGCTAATTTTTTATTTCAAAATGGGCATTCAGATGTCCCAGTATCCTATGAATTTAGGAATAGGACTACTGATGTGAATTTGAATGAATTTTTCTCCATCGAAGATATTAGATATCAATTTGATTTTGTTTCAAATCTAAGATTCACTTCTGATGACATTAATTATCTTCGTTCATTGGGATATTTTAATGAAGATTTTCTAGAAAAATTGATTACTATTCGGTTATCTGTTCCAATCGTAGAGAATACCGATAAAGATTTTTTTATTCGAGTAGAGGGGGGTTGGTTGGACTCAATTTGGTGGGAAATTCCAATTTTGTCGATCATTAGTCATTTATATGTGCAATCAGCAATGATAAAATTTGGGATTGACTCAAATCAATTTGACCGATCTGTCGTAGAAAAAATGCACTTGCTTACAACACGACCCAATATCAAGGTTATTGAATTTGGCACCCGTCGTCGGGCTGGATTGAATTTCCAGCGGCAGGCGTTAGTGAGGACACTTGAAATCTGTCCGACCCAATTAGTGGGTACTTCCAATGTAATGTTGGCAAAAGAATTAGGATTAAAACCGATAGGGACTGTTGCACACGAATGCGATATGGTATATAGCGGTATTTATCGAAATAATCTTGCAGATTCTCCGCGTATTAGACGAGACGACTGGCGTAAAGTGTATGGAGATCAATTAGCAATTCACCTTCCGGATACTTTCGGATCGGATTATTTTTGGAATTCTATCTCCAAAGAAGAAATTGAGCAAATGACTGGTTTCAGGCCAGATAGTGGTATTCCCAGAGATAGAATTCAACAAGGTATTGATACAATCAAGGCTGCTGGATGCAATCCTTTGGAAAAACTTGGCGTTCCGAGCGATGGGCTTGACTGGGAATCTATTACTGCCATTGACGACGAATTTTCCAATCAAATTAAATTGGTCAATGGTGTAGGATCTTGGTATACTGGATGTTGTAATCTGGGAATCCGACCTTGCTCACTGGTAGTAAAAGTTGCCCAAGCGAATAGACACGGAGTAGTTAAATTAAGCGATAATCTTGAAAAAGCTGTTGGAGAACCTAAAGATATCGATGAATATTGCAAAGCGTTTGGTTATATAAATACCTTGCGCGAGCGATGCAAATTTTAGCTCTCATGCAACAGAGCAAAGAGCATCGGCGATTCTGAAACAATGAAACTCTATGAGGAAACTTTTGCCCAAAGGAGTGATTTCAATGAAGATTGCACCTATTGAAATTCTGGCGTTGCGCAATGGGTTGGCGTGGAAAATTTCCGAGAACGGGAAGCACGTTGGAATTGAGCAGACCAGAAGCAAACCAAAAGTTGGCAATTCTCGGTGTGCCAAAAGGACTTTGGTTTGGAAAGTCAGAGGGAATTGGTGCGTGGGATGGAAGTCGATTTGGCAGAGTTTGATCGGCAGAGATATTCTTTGGAGATATCGTAGATATGTCTCCGAACAACGATATTATCTCCCGATGGGGCTACGATGGTGGATTACTTCAATCAAACCAGGTGCAGATTTGCAAAAAGCATTCAGTCTGTTTCTTGAATTGACTGGAATCGGATACGGACAGATTGAAAGAGGAAGACAGGCATTTGAACAATTGGTCAATGGGCAGAAAACTTTTCCAGCAGTGGGTATCGGTATGAATGATTATATTCTTTGTTCTATGCACAGGACGCTCAACAAAGAAATGCCATTCATTTTGAAAGGTGTAGCAGCTTTTCCTCTGAGTTGGAAAGAACAATTTTACGGGCTTCCTAACCCCCCGTGGGCAGTTTGTCCAGAAGTCAGATGGGAGGAAATTAAATGACTATCAAAGAATTGAAGGAGCAGATTGCAGAGTTGACAGATGAAATGGAAGTTTTGATTGTTGGAAGAGAAGATTTTGCATATGATGTTGCTTATTCTTCTACTAATATATGTTATAGAGGAATCATTCGTTGTGATGATCGAGGAAATGTATCAGATGAAGTTTTAGAAGAAACAATCAAAGAAATAGGAAAAGAAATGAGCAAGGAAGATTGCATTACTAACTACACTTGCTACATTCTTTACCCTGATGATTAGATAAGAGGAGAACAATGAACGAAGAAATTGCTGGAATTTCATATCACATCAAACAAATGAAAAAGCATTTTGAGAGGGCTCGGCTGTGCTCCAGGATGATTCAAATTTTGTCTGATCTCAAGGTTGGTCAAAAATGGACCTTTCTTGACAAGGAAATTGTTGAAATTACTATTACTCGCATCAATCTTGACGGAGACGACGGAGGATGGTGGATGCACAGAGTCGAATATGATCAAAATGGTTCAACAGGACGTTTGGATATAGGTACTTTCTTGGTTCGTTTGCGAGAAAAAGTTGCTGATGTTCCTGAAAACAAGGAATGAGATTATGAAAACTCTTGAAGAGAATGCCAGAGACTTGTGGGTATATCTATCGAAATATGAAGGTAGAAAATGTGATGACTGGCCAATGGATGGTGCATTATTTCATTTGACTGACGTCGAAGTATTTCAAAGGTGGGCAAAATTCAACATCCAGGCTTCTTTTGAGAATGAAAATCTTGATTATTGGGAAATTACTATTTTTCAAGACGAGAAACAATGTTATATAAACATTTTTTGCAAAGACTTTCACGATTTAGAAAAAAATGAAACTCATATTTTTGACGAAGGGAAGATGTTGATTGAGAAACATTTCTTGCGGCAACACATTCTCCTCACTATTGAGGAACTAAGAGTTGATGATGCCGCCCGCATCCATCGCCAAAAAGATATGAACGAGCAACGCAAGCACTCTGCGATGGTTATAGAAACGCAGATATTTCCAGAATTGCAAAAGTGGGCAACGAAACATCACCACATGTCAATTCTATCGACGGGTATTGCTGATAAAAGAATTCGCCCAAAAGAGAAAGATTCTGAAACCATCTTAGAAAAAATTCATTTGTTTTGCCGGCAAGATAAATATTGTCCAGAAGCGATTCACATTGACTTCAAACAAAATAGGACAATGTGTGATGATTGGGGCATCACGATAGATGCAAAAAATTTGAACAATGAGCATTTTGAATTATTTCAATGTGTGATGTATCTCACCGGAATTAGATTTATTGCTTCTTCGAAGAATCTGCAAAAAATCTTGGATTGGATGGATTCTAAGATTTCAATTTTTCTAACTGATGCTCCTGAAAATTCAGGAACAATTGAGTAATATAGTTTGTTGGCCCGATGGATCTGCATGGTGAAGATACCTGTTCTACACACAGGAAATGCTAGGACCGTTACCTAGATCGGGCATCCTGCCACATTAGCACAATGGTAAGTGCGCCATCTTGTAAATTGGAAATTTCGGTGCGATTCCGAATGGGAGATTGGGCCGATATATCTCAAAAGCAGAGCACCGACGCATAAAAAACTTTATATTTGCCGAAAGAAGGATTCGGACTTCTATTTGTTGAATTAATATATCAGATAGGAGTCCGAAAATGTCAAAAGGCAAAATGATTCATTCAGAGGCAGGGAAATTGGGAGCTATAGCTTCCAGGGATACTATAATAAAAAATAAAAATGAGCGTATAGCATCATATAACAAAAATCCCAAATTATGTGGAAATTGTAAATGCAAATTACCATACGATAAGAGATACAATAAATATTGTTCGCACTCTTGCTCAGCACAAAATAATAATAAAAATCGCAATTTTAATACTAAAAAGAAATATTTTACAGAGTGTTTTTATTGTGGAAAAATTTTAGATAAAAAAGGTAAATATTGTAATAAATATTGTGAACACAAACAAAAGGAAGCTGAGATAGATAGAAAAATAGAATCTGGAGAATTCTCCGGAGAACATCCTAGCCCAACCATTAGAAAATATCTTCGGAGACATAGAGAGAGGAAATGTGAAGGCTGTGGTCTTAAAATATGGCAAGGGCACGAAATTCCACTACAAGTTCATCACATTGATGGTATCGCAAAAAATAATCTACCAGATAATTTAATGCTATTGTGTTGTAATTGCCATGCTCTGACAGGCAATTTTGGCTCGAAAAACAAAGGGAACGGACGAAGTTATCGCTACAAAATACAATAGTTTAGTGATAGAATACTTATCTCGTAAGTAAGGCGATCCGGTTTGATATTGGATGGAACTTTAGATTATTAAGTATAAAATCATTAAGGTGGAAACTTCTGTTCGATTCAGAAATGTGGCTTTTGCCTACGTAGTGTAATGGACTAGCACATGAAGTTTCGGCCTTCATAGAGTGGATTCGAATTCTGCCGTGGGTATTCCAAAAATTTCAACTAAGGAGAAAAAGAATGGCACAATACAATTTGCCAGAAGATATAAACAATGAAATGATTGATGAAATAATTGCTCAGCTGGAAGAATTAGATCCTGAATTATTTCAAATTATAAAAATGATGGGTGATGTCGGGAAGCACGTTTTTGTAGCCGGTGAGTGGATTTATAAAAAACTCACGGAAAAAGGTTGGGACAAGAATAGTGCCTTGGAAGCCTGCAATATCGCGGGGCAGAAGATGTTTTTTGCATCAGATCCTTGGCAAGTTGCGATAGAGATTGAACAACAAGCAGAGCAAA
>LBWB01000023.1 GCA_000993405.1 Candidatus Woesebacteria bacterium GW2011_GWB1_39_12
CTATCTAAAACCGCTGTTGAAATACTATGAGTATTGTTGGCGGTTGCGATAAACATGACCTCAGATAGATCAAACGGGTAGTCAAGATAATGATCGCTAAAACTTCTATTCTGCTCGGGATCTAAAAGTTCAACCAAAACACCCATTATCGAAGACCTTCCTTCGTCAGTAACCCTATCGATCTCGTCAAGCAAAATTACGCAGTTTTTACTTTTTGTTGATCTTAGGGCTTTAATTATTTTCCCGGGTTCTGCTTCTGGGTGCATACGGGATTGTCCACGCAAATCTAGTGGATCCCCCATTCCTCCGAACGGAATTCTGGCGAAATTTCTCCCCATCGCTTCTGCAATTGAGCTTGCTATTGTCGTTTTTCCAGTACCAACAAGGCCTACAAAACAAAGAATGGGGGCTCTCAATATATCCTCTCCTTCACCTTTATCCTGTTTAAGACGCATCACGGACATGTATTCCAAAATCCTGTCTTTAATCTCATTAAGTCCATAATGATTTTTGTCTAATACTTCTCTGGCATGATTAAGATCAAGCATGTCTTCTGTTCGTACATTCCATGGAAGAGCTAAAATCCAGTCAATATATTTATTTAACCTATCAAACTCGGGTAAGAAAGTAGGAGAGTCTCTTAAACCTTTAAGTTGTTCAAGCCTTAGAACAATTTCGCTTCTTAACTCCTCAGGAATACCGGCACTTTTGATTGCTGTCGAAAGGGAATCTAATTGATCTGTTATATCGGACATGAATTTCTTACTTACTTTACCACAAAGCTTGGGGATTTTTCAGGAGTATCTTTTTTTACTCTCGTCTATAAATCTGCTTTTGGGAAAGTGCGGACCGCCAGTTCCTCTTTTTTCAAATTTATCAAATCTCCCTCTTCCACTATCAAATCTCCTGCCCCTATCTCTATCTGACCTAACTCCTCCTCTTTCTTTTCTCCTTTCCTCCTTCATTGCATCAAAGGCAGGGTCAAGCATCATTGAAAGGTTCAGGCGTCCCATTTCGTCAACTCCTTTAACCCTCACCTGTAATTTATCTCCAACCTTTAAAAGATCAGATGGATCTTTTACAAAATCCCCACTCATATCAGATACGTGTACAAGCCCTTCTTTTCCGGGAAGAATTTCGACAAATGCACCAAAAGTTAGAAGGCGTTTAACTTCCCCTTCATATATCTCTCCAGCTTTGGGTTCCTTGGTAATTGCCTCAACCCTCGAAATTCCTGCTTCCAGCTCCTCTTTGGTCGTACCTGCGATATGGACAACACCATCATCGTCAACATCAATCTGGCAGTTTGTTTCCGCAATAATCTTTTTGATTGTTCTGCCTCCAGGTCCGATGAGCTCTCCGATTTTATCCTGAGGAATTCTTATCAACTTGATCTTGGGAGCGTATTTTGAGACGGTTTCTCTTGGTTTATTAATTGCCTTCGTTATTACCTTAAGAATTTCCATCCTTGCTTCCTTTGCCTGCTTTATGGCTTTCTCTAAAATCGGAAGGGTTAGTTTCAAAGTCTTAACGTCAAGTTGTAGTGCCGTAATTCCGCTAGCACTACCTGCTATTTTAAAATCCATGTCTCCACAACCGTCCTCTATACCAACAATGTCGGTTAAAACTGCAGATTTGTCATCTTCTATAATAAGTCCCATTGCAATTCCAGCAATCGGAGATTTTATCGGAACACCAGCATCCATCAAAGAAAGAGTTGATCCACAAACAGAGGCCATGCTGGTGGAACCGTTGGAACTTAAAATTTCGGAAACAACCTGGATTGTATAGGGAAAGTCCTCCTCGCTCGGAATTACCGGAATCAAGGCTCGCTCGGCCAAGGCACCATGACCTATTTCACGCCTATTTGGAGCGCCTACTTTCCCCGCCTCTCCGGTTGCAAAGGGGGGCATTGAATAAAGATGAATATAGCGTTTTGTTTCTTCACCCGAGGCCGTCTCGATAAAAAGTTCCAGAGATTGGGCACCTAAAGTGGCTGTTGATAAAGCCTGAGTTTGACCCCTTTGAAAAAGTGCAGAACCGTGAGTTCTCGGTAAGACTGAAACAGCAGCACTTAAGGGCCTTATTTCATCATGCCGTCTTCCGTCTGGTCTTTTACCCGAAAGAATGAGTTTTCTTAATTTTTCTTTAAAAAGGTCATCAAAAAGATTAGCTGCCTCGCTGGCTTCTTCGCCTTCAAACTTTTCGGTAACAGCACGCTTTAATTCGTCATACGTTTGATTTCCTGCCTCCTTGGTCGATGTTGTCACTATAAGTTCTTCTATTTCTTTACCTGCAAGGCTTTCTATACTCTTTTGTAAAGACGTATTCGATTTTTTCTTCTCGACCTCTTCTTTTTCCTTCTTTACCTCTTTTGCCAGATCTTTTATAAGTTCCAATATCTTTTGACATTCCTTTTGGGCAAATGCAATACCTTCGATAACTTTTTCTTCAGGAACCTGGCTAACTCCTGCCTCAATCATTACAATTGCATCCTTGGTCGAGGAAACAACTAAATCCATCTCTGATGTTGCAAGCTCATTCTCAGTTGGATTTGTAATAAACTTTCCGTCTTTGAGACCGATATTTATAATTCCGACGGGTCCACTCCAAGGAATACTGGATATTTCGATTGCAGCGGAAACTGCAATGGGCGCTATAACTTCGGGCGGGTTTTCAAGGTCAATTGAAAGGACAGTCGTTATAACTTGGACGTCCTTTTTATATTCTTTAGGAAAAAGGGGTCTTATGGATCTATCGATTAACCTTGCCGTTAAAATCTCCTCATCGGTTGGCCTCCCTTCCCTTTTGATCCACCGACTGCCCTTAATTCTGCCTCCTGCGAAAAGCTTTTCTTGATACTCAACCGTTAGGGGGAAATATCCAAGATCAACCTTTAAAGGCGCTGCTACAACTGTCGCCAAAACGACGGTTTCGCCACAGGAAGCCAAAACAGCTCCATCGGCTTGCTCAGCTAAATCACCAGTAGAGAGTTTAAGGGTTCTACCTCCAAACTCAATTGATTTTTCTACCTTTTTCATCTTTTTAATTACAAATTGTAAAAGGCCAAGCTTTGCTTATTCTTTTCATTAATAAATTTGAGGATTATTTTCGAAGCTATTTTTCCAAACCCAGCTCCTTGACTAACTTATTATATCTTTCCTCATCTCTTCCTTTTAAATAATTTAGCAATCTTCTTCTTTTTGCAACCATAGATAGTAATCCACGTCGGGAATGAACATCTTTTTTATGCTCTTTGAGGTGTTCCGCAAGTTTATTTATTTGAGAAGTCAGAAGTGCAATCTGAACCTCTGGAGATCCGGTATCACCTTTCTCTCGAGCAAATTTTTTTATTATTTCTTCTTTTTCGTCCTTTGTTAAAGCCATTTATAAAGTGTAAAACTAAGTGAGGAGTGGGACAGTCTCCAAACTGGGTTATACAACAAAAACTATTTTAACAGGAAAAACTGAATGTCACAATAAGTAATTTAACTTATCGATGTACCCTTGTAAATTTTTGGTGCCGCCAACCAATCATTGGGTGGATTTTCATCGTTGATTTCTTCCAGGACTTCGGTAGTTTTTTCATTTCCCTGGTCTTGAGTTTGCGCATTTCCTGTCTTTTCTTCTGGCTGTTGTTGCTGGTAAGTTTGTTGCGGCGTTTGCATCCTGTATTGCATTCCTGGAATTGCTCCGGGAGGAAAATTTTCCCTTTGGGGTGTTGGTTGGGCAGAAGTTCTTTTTCCGCCAGCTCTCATTAGTTCGGCTACGACTGCAAAAGTTTCGGCAGTGACTGTGGAGTCCGTAAAATTATTACTCGCATCCTCGATACCCATCAGAATGTTCGTAGCGATATCTTCGTTAAAAGAAAGGCCACTTTCTTTAATTAAACCGGCAATAACCTCGCAAATGGAAGAGGCAGGATGCGAAAAAGATATGAAACTTTTATTTGAGGATAATGAAATATCTCTCGTCCCTATGTGAATCAATTTTGCACCCACTAGTTCTTTTGATGAAGTTGCCGGAAAATGGGATTCGTTTGCCCCTCCAATAAGAATAATCATGTCTGCTGAGATGCCTGAATAAAAAAGTTCAACTTGGTCTTTAGAAGGAGGATTTATTGATTGCTTTGGTATGACACTTAATCTAAACTGTCCATCTTCAATGTCGTAACTTACTCTTTCTATATCATTTGCTTTATAGTCAACAAAGCGGATAACAAGGTTTTTATTTCCTAATTCCTGAGCGATTCTATTGACACCAATTAGTCTATTAAACTCAACCGTCATCGGAGTAGGAGAAGAGATTTGAATATCCTTCGTATCCCTTAAAGAAAGATACAACGAAAGACCTGCTGCGACCTGGTCAAAATATGGCCGCGTCGGAAGAAGAATAAGAATAGATTTGGATTGGTCAATTATTGATTTAAAAGAGTTTTCCATTACTTGCGAACGGATATTATCACATCACCGATCTTGAAATCAAGTTGGGGTGTAAAAAGAACACCACATTCCTCACCTTGTTTTACTAAATCAATATTGTCTTTACCTTTTTTTATTGAAAGAACTTTAATTTGCCCCAATTCCTTTTCGTCTCTTACTAAACGTAAATCATCAGTTTTCGAAATTTTGCCAGTAAGAACCCTGCAACCCGCAACCCTTTTATTCTCGTAAGGAAAACTTGCAATAATTTCCGCTTTGCCTAAAATTTCTATCTGAGCCTTTTTTATTAATTCATCAAAACGTTCAAAGAGTTTATAAATAATATTGAAGGTTTCGATATCAATATCTTCTGTTTCAGCCAGTTTTTTCACAGAGCCAGAAATTTTTGACTCAAATGCAAAAATTTTTGCTTTCGAGCTTTTAGCCAAGAAGACGTCACTCTCGTTAACGTCTCCTACTCCAGAAAAAAGAACTACAATTTCCTTTGGAAGATTAGCGATAATTGCCTCCAGGCTCCCTGCATTTTTGGCTTTCAAAATAGTAGCAATTTGACCTTCCCCAAGTTTAATTTCTGTCAATTTTTTCTTTTCATCCACTTTTTGTATCAAAGTTTTCTCATTTAACCTCCAAATCTTGCTTCCAACGCTGGGTGCTTCGCTAAAACCCAAAATAAGTGCAGGCTCTCCAGGGCCAATAATCTTGACAGGTTTCTCGTTGAAATCAAAAATTCCGCGGACTTTGGCTTTCTGGGTATCAGTCACGATTTGATCACCGACTCTAAGAGTTCCTTCCCTTACAACGATTGAGATAATTACACCTCTTCTGTCTTTACCTGTCTCAATAACTACTCCCTCAAGTACTCCTTCTGGATTCCCTTTTATCTCATGGAGCTCCGAAACCAAATTAATCATTTCCAGAAGCTCTTCAATTCCCTGACCAGTTTTCCCAGATACGGCAAGCAAGGGCACATCTCCTCCTCTTCCTTCAAAAAGCACTTGCTCTTTTTCTAAATCGCTTCTTACTTTGTCAATAGACGCCGAAGGTAAATCTATTTTTGTTGCGGCGACAATAAAAGGAATTTGAGCTGAAAATATATACTCGAGTGCTTCTTTTGTCTGGGGTTTAACTCCGTCATCTGCCGCAACGACCAAGATAGCCACGTCGGCAACTTTTGTTCCTCCTGAGCGCATGTTGGCAAAGGCTGCATGTCCGGGAGTATCGATAAAAGTTATTTTTTTACCTTCTTTTGTGATTCCAACGGAAGCTCCAATTCTTTGTGTAATACCACCAGCCTCTTTCTGGACTATATTGGTTCTTCTTATATAGTCAAGGAGGGTAGTCTTACCATGATCAACATGACCAAGAACAACAACAATTGGGGGCCGTAAACTTCCAGTTTTGTCGAACTGATTCTGCCTCATATTTAGATTCCTTTCTTGAAAAAATTAACATACTAACTTCGTTTAGTACTTTTTTTCTTCGCCTTCTCTATTCCATTTTCAGGTTCTGCTACCGCTTCTTCTTTACCCTCCACAACTTTAACGGATGAGGATCCAGGAATACCTTTTATTTCAATCTTACAATTAGTCAGTTTTGCTGCAAGGCGAGCATTTTGACCATCCCTTCCGATTGCCAAAGAGAGTTGATCTTCAGGCGCTTTCACAATTGCTGTTTTTGTTTTTTCACTAAGTTTTACACTCAACCCTTCAGCCGGAGCAAGGGAGGCTTTGATAAGATCTTCTGTATCATCCGTATATTGAATAATATCAACTCTCTCTCCCCCTAACTCGTTAGTCACTGCCTGAACTCTTACCCCTTTTTGTCCCACACAACTTCCTACCGGGTCAACACCCGATTGATTAGAGAAAACAGCCATTTTTGTTCTAACGCCGGCTTCTCTAGCAATTAACTTAACTTCGACGCTCTTCGAAGCCATCTCCGGCACTTCTCTCTCAAAAAGCTTTTTTACAAATTCAGCCGAAGCTCGGGAAAGAAAAATCTGCTTACCCTTAGGAGTTTCCCTAATCTCTTTTAGAAGAAAGCTAAGTCGCTGATTTGGATTTAAACGTTCAGTCGGAACACGGTCTTCTTTGGGCATAATTCCCTCGGTTCTGCCCAAGTCGATTCTTACGTCGGGTCCGTCAAACCTTAAAATCATACCCGAAATTAAAGTCCCAACGCGTCCTTCAAATTCGCCCATTATGGCGCCTTTTTCGGCTTCTCTTATTTTCTGATGAATAACCTGCTTAGCTGTTTGAGCTGCAATTCGACCAAAACCCGGAGGTGTTACATCTTTTCTCTTTTCAGGTTTCTCAAGAGGCCAAGAAAAAACCTTGGCTTCGCCATTTGTCGGATTAATCTCAACATCAAACTCGAATTCCTCTGTTTCTTCTCCTCTTTCCCTGGCATCTCTCCTATAGGCGGCAATAATTGCCTCTTTTATTGTTTCCAAAATAACATCCGCCTCCAAACCTCGTTCAGCGGCTATTGCTCTTAATGCTTGTGCGAATTCTGTTCTTGCTTGCTGCATATGCGCTATTAAAAAAAACGGTGGGCAAAATTCCCACCAAATTCTAAAACCCTAAATCTAATTATGAAGTTTACTCCTGTCGCAACTTCTAGTCAATCAAAGGTCTTCCTCTTGAAGATTCTCGATAAGCTCTTTCTGCTCTCTTGTTAATTTCTCGGGAACTAAGACTATAAGATGAACATATTCGTCTCCTCGCCCTCTACCGTGCAAAATCGGCGCGCCTTTACCGCGAAGCCGAAGCGATGTTCCGGAGGCAGTTCCGGGACGTACGCGTATTTTTATTGCTTCCTCAACAGTCGGAACCTCAATTTCGCCTCCAAGAGTTGCCAGAGAAAACGGAATTTTGATGGTCACGTAAATATCCGCTCCGTCGCGTTCAAACATTTCATGCGGTTTGATATTTATTGACAAAATAAAGTCATCGAATTTGATTCTTGAACCTTCGTCAACTCCGGGAGGAATTTTAATTTTTCGTCTTTTACCCTCAATTGAAACTTCCTTCTCAACTCCATGAATAGCATCCATGAATTCAATTGCTATTGAATAACGGGGAATTTGGCGGGTCTGCCTGAAAGGTGTCCCACCACCGAAAAATGATTCAAAAATATCAAACGGATCTCCGAAATCAAAACCAGCAAAAGGGGAGCCGTCACCCCCCGAGCTTGTATATGTATAGGTAAATGGTCCCCACCGGCCTGACTGGGCTTGACCAAACGGACCACCTCCCGGAAAGCCTTGAGCTCCTCGAAAGCCTCCGCCGGGGGCAAAAGCCTCGTGTCCGAATTGATCGTATGCGGATTTTTTTTGAGGATCAGAGAGTACTTGATAGGCCTCGTTTATCTCTTTGAAGCGTTTTTCAGCGGCTTCTTTGTCGGCTCCCCGATGCCTATCCGGATGCCACTCCAACGCCTGTTTCCGGTAAGCCTTTTTAAGCTCATCGCTAGATGCGCCTTTTGAAACTCCAAGTATGTCGTAATAGTCGCTTTTCGCAGCCATAAAAAAGATATTAGGATATTAAGATAATAAGAGAATTACAAGTTAGCATTCTAATTTTCTAAGTGCTAATTATATAAATGTTGCCATCAATTGTGAAGTCTTAATCTTAAAGCGAACCCAGAAAACTATTTAAATCCGAAAGGAGGAAACGCTTTTAAGGTTTTCCCAAACCAAAATCGTGAGGGCCAATGGTCAGAATTACTATATCTTCCTCAACGGTAATGAAAGTAAAACGATAATGTTTATCAATTCGTGCCTCGAACTTCTCTTCACCTCCCATTTTACGAGTCCTTAAAGACGGATGGCGATAGTTTTCAAGAAGAAAACCAAACTGTCTATCTACTTTCTTCTGGATGACGGAAGGAAGTTTTTGGTAAAGTTTCTCTGCTTGCTTTGTAAAAACTAAATTCATTAAGATATGAAAGACTTAAGAAGTTTTTGAAGTTCACTTTTAGAGGAAGCTTTCTTAAAACTCCCTTCTTTATAATCTTTAAGAGCAAGCTTATCAGACCAAATCCACCACGCCTTACTTCCATAAATAGGCTCCAGATCTTCAAGTCTTTTTTTGACCTCAACAAGATCTTTCTGGATTTTATTAAGAATTGTAATAACTTGTCCATTCATATTAATCTGATTTTACTTTAGAAAGCCTATTTTCGTCAAATAAACTTGTCATTCTCTATGCTTTCGTGCTATATGATTACTAAATGAATGACAAAAACGAGCTTCTCGACATAGAAGATAGACCGGATAGAGTAATTGAAAAAGATACTGCTGATTCTACAAGTCGAACATTAAAGTAAATCTAAATTCCGTCTATAAAGCTCCTTAAAACTTTTTCTATATTAAAGGCAAATTTCCTATCAAACAAGTCTTTACGATTCACATATTGCATTTGTTTACCTTCCTTTAGTATTAATTGATCAAGTTTGGCATTCATTTGCAAATGATAAATATATTGGATAGCACCTTTATCTTGAAGATTGCGCTTCACTTTCTTGCAACTTAAGATAAGTTTTTTAGTTAAATTTATTTCTTCTTTCAACTCCCTAAAAAGCGCTTCTTTAGGTTGTTCACCCCTTTCAACTATGCCTCCGAACAACGTCCAGCACAATGGGAACGAAGGCGCCTTTTCATCTCTCTGTTGTAGCAGGAAACCACGCTTAGGATTTTCAATAATTGCACCTACAAATCTCACAGCATATAAATAATATCAAAGTTTTCGTATTGATGATTCGAATCATCATAGTAGATATTTCCTAAAGAAGTCAGAAAACTATTTAAATCCGAAAGGGGTGAATCCGTATTACCTCTCGGGTGTGTCTTCCTTAGAAACGCTGAGAGCATATTTCGTTATTTAGATGAAAAAAGAAACTTCATCAGGCAATTCATTCAACTTACTTGTGAAAAAAACAAATGCTCCCTCGCTATGATCAAATTCTGTACATAAATCAACCTGAAACTTCACACAATTAAATACACCAAGTTTATGCTCAGCCAAAACATTTCCTTTTTTCTTTAACTGAAGACTGAACTCCGACGAAGGCGGTTCTTCAACTTCGCTAATTTTTTTTGCTGTGCCTATTAAAGGATCATCAACTTCTACTGAATAATTTCTATTTAAGGTCTTATAAATATGACCTAACAATGATAAATAGTAAGGGGCAGAAAAGTTCACTTCATTAGGGTATAACTGTTCGGCTAATCCAGGAGAGTCAATTAATTTGCATCCTGGTGAAAGTCTGTGCTCAGTGAAAGTACTTATCTTTTGTTTATTCTTAGAATAAATTACCCCAATACCAAGAAAGATTAAAAAGATTACAAGTAAGGAAAGACTCCACAGAAAGTTTCTCTTACTCATGTTAAATCAGTATAACAGTCGCTTGTTTCCCCTTGAAGTATTACAATTTGAGGCCTCAATGATCGTGAGAATAACTCTTCTTTACTCTACCACTTCTCCTTCCTCCACTTTTGCTTCCTTCTTCTTATCTTCTTTCTTTCCGCCAGCTGGCGGATTTTCTCCATCTTTAGATTCTTCAGGTTTTTCTCCTTCGGAAGATGCCTCGCTGCCTTGCTGCCCAGCTGCCTGTTGACCTTGATACATACTCTGTCCAATCTGACTTAGAGTTTCCGATAAATCCTTTGTTGCTGCTTCTATTTCGTCTTTCCCTGCATCTTCTTTTGCTAAAACATCTTTTACACCCTTTATTTTTTCCTCTACTTTGGTTTTTATATCAGCCGGCGCCTTATCTCCTGCATCCTTCAATGCTTTTTCGGCTGCAGCTACCATGCTGTCTGCCTGATTTCTTGCAGTAATCTTCTCGGCTTTCTTAGTATCTTCTTCTTTATGATGCTCTGCCTCTTCCTGCATTCTTTTAACTTCATCGTCAGATAGCCCGACTGCTCCGGTAATTTTGATGTTCTGGGTCTTGCCGGTTGCTTTATCCTTGGCAGTAACGGTTAAGATGCCACTCGCGTCCATGTCAAAGGTAACTTCAACCTGCGGAACTCCGCGTGGTGATGGGGGAATGCCGTCTAAAACAAACCGTCCAAGACTCTTATTATCAGCGCTCATCGGGCGCTCGCCTTGTGTTACATTTATTTCAACTTGGGTTTGATTATCCGCTGCAGTTGAAAAGATTTCGGTTTTAGAGGTCGGGATTGTAGTATTTCTCGGAACCATTGCTGTTGCAACTCCGCCTAGAGTCTCAATTGCCAAAGTTAATGGAGTAACATCTAGCAAAAGTATGTCTTTAACCTCGCCGCCTAATACTCCGGCTTGAATTGCAGCACCGACAGCGACCACTTCGTCAGGGTTCACGCTCTTGTTCGGTTCTTTACCAAAGTATTCTTTGACCGTTTCAAAAACTTTCGGCATTCTTGTCATCCCGCCAACCAAAATAACTTCATCAATATCGTGCGGATCAAGCTTTGCGTCTTTCAAGCAAGAAGTAACCGGTTTCATTGTCTTTTCGATCAGATCGGAAACTAAGCTTTCAAGTTTTGCTCGAGTAAGCTTCAAAGTTAAATGCATCGGTTGACCGTCTTTCTGAGTTATATAAGGTTGATTTATTTCAATTTCGCTGGCGGCGGAAAGTTCAATCTTGGCTTTTTCGGCAGCATCCCGGACTCTTTGAAGAGCTTGCTTGTCGGCCCGAAGATCAACCGCGTTGTCTTTCTTAAATTCATCGCAAATATAATTGACAATCACTTCGTCAAAATCGTCTCCTCCAAGGTGTGTATCACCGTTTGTGGCTTTAACTTCAAATACTCCGTCGCCTAGTTCTAGAATTGAAATATCAAAAGTTCCGCCCCCAAGATCATATACAGCAATTTTTTCTGTTTTTTTCTTATCCAAACCATATGCGAGGGCGGCGGCGGTTGGCTCATTTATAATTCTCTCAACCTTAAATCCCGCAATTTCTCCGGCTTGTTTTGTAGCTTGCCTCTGAGCATCATCAAAATAGGCTGGAACGGTAATTACAGCGGAATCAACACCTTCTCCAAGATAGGCTTCTGCGTCTTTTTTGAGTTTCATTAAAACCCTAGCCGAAATTTCCTGAGGAGTATAGTTCTTGTTTTCAACCTCTACCTCTGCCATCTTACCCTTACCGGAAACTACCTCGTACGGAACCATTTTCTTCGTTCTCTCGGTCTCAGAATCATCAATTCTTCGACCCATAAGACGCTTTATGGAATATATCGTATTTTTGGGATTTAATATCATCTGACGCTTGGCAACGTCTCCAACTAAATTCTTCACAGGCTCAACAACCGAAGGTGTTATGTTTCGGCCAGTATCTGCCGCAGGAATAACTTTGGGGTGACCCCCCTCCATTACGGCAACTACTGAATTTGTTGTTCCTAAATCAATTCCTACTATCTTACTCATAATAATTCCTTTCTAAAATATAGCGCAAAAGTGCCAAGCTCTGCTTACTATTTTTGACATATTAATTTTTATCCTCGCCTCCTATTTTATCTCCAAAAACCTTAGTTCTTGCAAATCTTATAATTTTTCCATCCCCAAACTTCCAACCTGTTAAAACCAATTCTGCAATTTTTCCTTTATCCTTTCCGCCAGCTGGCGGACTCACTATATCCACGGCTTCATGTAACTTTGCATCAAATGCGTCTCCAATTTTAGGTCTGATTTCTTCGATTCCCTCTTCAGATAATGCTTTCTTAAATTCACTTACAGCAATTGCCAAACCCTGATCACCCAAATGTGCCTGTGCCGCCTCAAATGCGTCTAAAATCGGCAGTAACTTAATTATAACCCGTTCGCTACTGAATTTTATCCAAATTTCACGCTCTTCTTCAACCCTTTTTCTCAAATTATCATAATCCGCAAGCGCCCTGGCAAGTTGATTCCTTAATACTTCCGATTCCTCAGATTTCTTGATGGTTTTTCTCATCTTCCGCAAACCTCTTCTATAACATCTCTAAAGTAGCGAACTACAGGTATTACTCTTGCGTAAGGAATACGTGCCGGCCCTATTACTCCTATTGCGCCGTGTTTTCCTTTTACATCAAAATGTGTTGCTACGACTCCTATTGGATTAAAACCCGGCCAACCCAACTCCTCTCCGAAAATTACTTCAACAACCGATTCTCCAGTCATTCTTCTGAAAAAAAGTTCTCGCATCATCTGAAACTCTTCTATAAAAGAAAATAGTTGGGCTGTTGCTTCAAGATCGGCAAATTCGGGATTATGAAAAACGTGGGAGTAGCCCGAATGCCAAACTTTATCTTCTTCACTAAGTGCCGCAACCGAAAGAGACTGGGTAGCCTGAGATAAAGCATGGGTTGCTTCGTCCAGAAGCAGATCAAGATCATCCTTGCCTCCCCTAACTTCTTCTTTTACTTTCACTTCCTCGGCAACACTCATGTGTCTTTCCTCCATCAACTGGTCAATATAAAATTTCATTGCTTTCGGGGAAGGAACACGACCTGCGGAAGTGTGAGGCTGTCTTAAATATCCCATACGGGTTAAATCCATCATCTCGTTTCTTATGGTTGCTGGTGAAACCCCCAAGGAATATTTTTTATCCAGAGACTCTGAACCGACGGGTTCGGCTGTATCAATATATTCATCAATAAGGCTTTTCAATACTTGAGTTTGTCTCGCTGTTAGAGAATCAGTCATACGTTAGGTAAATGGTAAAGGGTGAAGGGTAAAAGAAAAAAACCTTTAACTTTTACCTCTTGCCTTTTACCTGATATTTAGCAGAAGATTACCACGAGTGCTAAATCAAGTCAATACCTAATTCCACTCCAATCGGACAGTGATCGGAGCCAGTAATCTCGGGAAGAATAAAAGCATCCTTTAATTTTGGAGCTATGTTTTTCGAGACAAAAGCATAGTCAATTCTCCATCCTAAATTTCTTTCCCTCGCGTTTCTATAGTATGGCCACCAGCTGTAATTTTTGCCTTCTCTATGAAATTGTCTAAACGAATCGACAAAACCAATATCTAAAAGTTCATCGATCTGCCCTCTTTCTTCAAAAGTAAACATAGTATTATTCCTGTTCTGGTTCGGTCTTGCCAGA
>LBWB01000024.1 GCA_000993405.1 Candidatus Woesebacteria bacterium GW2011_GWB1_39_12
AAGGCATTATTGACTGATTGGTTGAACTAAACTCTTACCCCAATTATCCGATTTGAAAAGAACTCCAAAAACCATTCCTGAAATTACTCCACCTGTTAGGATCATACCAAGACCTGAACCCCATTCCAATGTTTGTTGGTCAAATTGTTGTATGAAAAATGCTCCAAAAACTGCAAGACCTACTCCTAATAAAATAATCATCAAACCTTTATTTGTTAATTGAGTTGTCGATTTTTCCAACAGTTAGTAATCAAACAAATCATATAAAAGAATTTTGGTGAAAATGAATTTTACGCCTGTGCGCTACCATTCTTAAATTTTGTATGGCTCATTTTAGAACTTCTGCCAATTTTGCAAAAATACTCAGCAACAACAATTATTTTTCATGGTTCTCGATTTACTATTTTATACCATTGTTTTACTAGTTCAACTTTGATTAAATTCTAATAATAGTATCTGTCCTTTTATATCAGCACGTTCTTTTTGTAATTCTTTTATTCGTTTATTATAATATGCGTATTCCTTTATTGCATCAGGTTCATTATGATGTTGATATTTATCATTAACATTGTCTTTCTTTCTTTGATTAAATTGACTGATAGCGTTATCTATATTTTCTATTTGTCTACGTTTGAGTTCTATTTCTTTACTGATGTTTTCAGGAGATTTCCAATCTGGATGATTCAGTATATTATCTGGAATTGTAAAGCCGTATGAGTTTCCATGTTGATCTCTTAACGGTGAATGATCGTCCTTCTTTAGAAATTTGTGCTGAGTTGTTCCGGTAGATTCAACAGAACTGGTTACTCCTTTTGGAGTTTTTGATTGCTTTGCCAATTTGGGATAACCGTGCTTTGCGCCCTTCTGCCTGCCCCAACCGAGAAGTTTTGTTGCCAATGTCAATCTAAATGATTCGTTTTATTTAAAGAATCTTGTCAATCCTCAGACACCTTGAAATACTAATTTGTGGGATGGTTTCTTGTGCGTGTGGTTGCATCCGCACTAATCATCCAGTCTCGTTGGCTACCACAACAAAAAGACGACTGGAACTATTGTAAACCAAATGAAGATTTTAGAATTGCATTATAATCTTCGATGGTCATGATCTGGATCTTTACTTCTGCATCAAAGTTATACATTGGAAATTTTGATTGAGGGTTTATCACAGGTGTTCCATCTTTGTTGCAATATTGCTCAATCCTGTTTATGTTTGCCTTTGTTGCCATAACGTATTCATTTCCGTCTAATTTGTAATAAGTCCAGCCTTCCCGTATCAGAATTGATGGCTTGAATTTCTTTAGTTTGTCGGAAAGATCAACTGACATCTAGTTCACCAAAAAATAAAAAAGAGGTTGAGAGATCATGCCTTCTCTACTATCAGTTTGTTGTTTGTTGCATCCACTTTTATATGGATTTTTACATTATCAATCTCTACTAGTATTCAATCTATTAATTTCGGCTTCCAATTTGGTATTCTTTGCAGAAATCTTGTCCTTGACTCTTTTGACATCGGCTGTATCCTTGCCTGCCTTTTCGAATGTTTTGCCTTTCTTTGCAAGTGACTTTTCAGCATTCTTGTATTTTTGTGGACATGCAGTTGTGATGGTAGACTCTGATGCAATTCCCTGTGGCACGAGAAGTTTTACTATTTCTGAACAGCATTCATGTGGTGGCAATCCCTGCTCCTTGTTCATATACATTGCCATCTGTTCTATCAGAACTTCCCGTTCCTTTGGACTTGATTTCTTTTGCAGATCAAAATGCTGCCTCAGTTGAAAGTAAGCAAGCACCTTGTCATTTGCTATCGACAGGTCATAGTATTTGCGATGCCAGTTTGGATTCTGCAACAACCTGTGCCTTCCGTTGATTACCCTCATATGTATTCGGAACGGGTTGTCAATGCTGTTCTTGTTTGGATCATCAGACCATACCGCTATCTCTATTGGCCTATGCTCCCCAACAACCTCTGATGATTTCAGGTAAGCCTGATCGTTCATGGTGTTGTTGTCATATGTCTCAATGCTTTCCCCTTGCACATACCGCCTTTTGTAAGACTGATTTGTTCAGTTGTCATGAATTTGGTTTGAGCCTACCCTTTAAAAGAATTGTGACTGGAATTGTTTTTATCTAAAAACAAAACAATAGTTGTGTGCGCACTTTGGAAAGTTTTACCATGTAGCAAACAAAGTTTCTCTTCCGTTAATCACGACTAAAAATAATATATCAAAAATTTTCTCGTAACTTGCCCGATCTCTGACGTACATCTCCGTCAATACTAATAGTAATCGGTTTTTCTTGGTCTGACATAACTTTTTTGTGTGAAAGTGTGAACAACGGGAAGGTATGTATGGTTTTCCGTTCACGGTTCACATTTCGCAGATCTGCTCTGTCGAGGCGTGGAATGTGAAGTCGTGAAGGGGATTTGTGAGCCTTTTGTGAGTGCTATTCGTGGTATAACTTGCTGTCAGTACGTACTTGCCAGATAGATCAAACATTAAAAAATAACGGTTGAACTGGCAATTATCATTGGTTCACATTATTTCATTTTATGATATAATATACCTGGGGAAAGATTGGTTCTTTGGTACGGTTTAAGCCGTTTGGGTGGGTGGTTTGTTAAACTTTTTGTTAAAGTCTGACATGAATTTTCTTAGGTTATCTACACCCTTCCAACTTTCAGGGATCAAATTCAATGTCTTACAGTGATCATAAATCTCACCATATGACATTTTTTTCTTAGTTGGATCTATCGGGTTTTTCATCTTAGATACCAATTCATACAATGATTGCTGCCTTGACTCACTAACTTTCTTGTCCTCATTGATTTCATTTTTTACTGTCTGTACCGTTTGCCCGTTCTCATCCTCTGTTACGAATCTCCATGTATTGCCAAATTCTAAACCTGTGATCTTTTCAAAATTATCGTTCTCTTGCTTGTGATGGAATTTTGGCCTTCCTGCTCTTTCTATTTTCCATCTCCTGCCATTTGGTAATTTATCCTTATAGAGGACCAACATCTGGCTTGGTTTGAAATCCTCAATCATTGGGCATACTCTATCTGCAAGTGCTGGATTTGTCTCTCTTGCAACAGTATCATGTTGTATTTTAACCTCGTTCCACACCCAACCATATCCTTCCATTGGAAACATGTCTTGATTAGTTTGCTTGAAAATAAAAAAGTCCTTCTGATCTCTTATTGCAGGTATGACATCAGCATGTCGTTGAAAATCTGCGATTATTGTAATATATGCGTGTCTTACCAGTCTGATCGTATCTAATAATGCTTTTTTCACCAATGTTTCCTCGTTTACACCCTTCAAACCAGCAGGTGCTACGGAACCGAATTCTCTTAACAGTAATGTTATCCTGTGATAGTTTAATTCCTCTTCTGACCACTCTGATTTTGGGATTGGTTTGTCTGATCCTCGTTTTTTTGCTACACTATATTCATCGTGTGGAATAAAATTCGATAAAATAATCTGCTTGATCTCCCTAAGAATTTGCTCAGTCAATCGGTATTTGTGGATTCTATTTTTATTAAATATCCCATTAATGCTGACAATCCTTCTTTCATCACGACCAGTAATTAGTGCATCTGTCAATTGTTGGATGAATAAATCTCTGTTTTTAAATCCCTTATTCGGTATTGTTATGTGTTTTACTTTGATCCATTCTTTATAGCCTGGATGAATAGGAGGTGTTCTAACTCGTTCTTTACAACCGCATATAAGACAGCCAATATCAGTATTATCTCCAACGCTTATAATGTCACATTTTTTACAATGTAGTACGGTTGGCATTTCCAACGAATCAGGATGTGCATCCTTCCACTCTTTTTTAGAATAGTATTTGTGGTTTAATGTTGGTGCATCAAGAGCCTTTTGATCTATCTGGACATAATCTGGAACCAGTACCAATAATTTATAACGTTTGTCGCAATTGCAATGGTATTTGGGAATCACGTTGTTTGGATCTTTGGCTTTTTCTTCCCAATATTTTTTGCAGTTCAAGTTTATCATGTAGAATAATGACTCATAGTTATCAGCAGAGAGCAGATCGACTACAGTATGACCAGCCTCAAAGTTTTCCATTGCAATAAATTCATCCAGACTTGATTTTCCGGACCCTTTGTTGCCCTGCGTGAAGATCACGGATGTCATTTCTGGTGTGATGTATTTTGGTCGCTTTTTGTTATCAGAACTGATTAGTTCCCTATCATAGACATGATGGTATTCAACATGGTTTGCTTTGTATGATTCTATCTGCTCTGGCAATTATATCAGTCACTTAGTTCTGACATGTATTTATTAAAGTTAAGTGTATACTTGTAGGTTGATAAAATATTCTTTGCCAGACTCCATAATCTTGTCTTTCTTGCCAGCATTTCTATTTTCTCAAATCTGATCAGTTTGGCGTAAACCTCTCTTGAAATCTCTAACGTCTGTGCATCTGATGACATTACATCGGCATCATTCTCAAATATTGCATGTGTTCCTTCATCATCTTCCAAGACAAATTCTACAAATGATGCCAATTGTGATGGTTCATAACCAGCCCATGCAACATCGAAATCAACTGCCTCCTGGATCAAAACCCTTGGGTCAGAGTCGTTCTTCAATGATGATTTTGGATTTAGATGCAGTAACGCTGGTAGTTCAAACGAATCCTCGTCTTCCTGTAGAACACCTTTGGGATCATCAAATAATATTCTGTCAGATGTAATCTCTCCCGATGAATCCCGTATGCAGTAATACCAAGTTTTGCCATACCAGATCTGCTTGATTTCTTTTACCAGGTTTGGTGGCAGTTCCTTTGGTATCTTGAATCCGGTTCTTGGGTCTACAGGAAGATCAAGTCTTGCTATCTGTTTTACCCAATCGTCAAACGCATCAACAAAATGCTCTGCAACAACTTCCAAACCATCAAATACATGACCGTAATTTAATCTGTAATTTACTATTCCCATCTGAGTTGCGAAATCTGCAACTGGATCTAAATACTGCGCAATTACATGTCGCGGTTCCTTACCATCCTGATAATTGTCATATTGCTGCTGGTCTTGGCTCTGGCTCATGCTATTTCATCTTACTCATTAATTTTCTCTTCTGTACCACCACTTCGTCCTGCATTACTATTTGCATTACAGAACTGATTACATATTGTGCTGACTCGAAATTTTTTTGTTCCAACACTTCCTTTACTTTATTGTTAAACCATCCTGATTTTTCTTCCAGATCAAACATCGACCTGTCATATACATTTTCAAACGAACATAATGCATCAACCTTGATTTTTATTGCCCTTACAATTTCAATAAAGCCTGTTTTCCTGAAACGGTTTATCTCATCAACATATTTTTTTCTATCAGTTCTACGTATAGGATAGTCTGGATAAAGATATTTTTTTAACATTATCTGAAAATCCAAAAGAATTTCTCTTGTCTGTTCTACTAATAATGACTGATCTGATTCTATTGGCTCTGGTTCTGGCCTTTCTTTGATTCTTTGTTCAACTGGAACCCTCTCAGGTTTGTTCTGCTGTGCCGATTGCTTGGCAATACTTGCGAACAGTAATTTCTTTTGTTCCAATTCGTTTTTCTCAAACTGCTCTTTTCTGTTGTTTTTGATTATAGTTTCATGGGAAAGTACAGGTTTTGTTTTTCCGTCTTGGGAAACATGAAGGCCAATTTCATCCTGTACCGTTGGTCTTTTTTCATTTACAGGATACCATTTTACATATTGTAGACTACTCATATTTCCTCGAAAACATTTCTTGGAAGAATAGTGTCACATTTAGGACATGTTGATTTTTCCTGATCAACACAAATAGTATTACAGCCTGAACATTTCCTGATTCTACATCTTGTCGAAGAACCCAACATGTGGACTATCACCGCCCTATTCAATGGATTACTGTCTGTGTTCTTTGGAATTATACAAAACTGGTTTCCAAGTGGCTTACCGCAGCCATCACATAACAAATCATTACAGTTTTTATTTAAAAATACATACATTTCATCGTCATTTTTTTCCAGAATTGATGACATTTCTTCATATTCTGTCATGATGTTATCATGTTTTGTAAAATTTATACTACTTGTCGGCTCTGTTGAATTTATTATTTCAGGTGATTTTTTACTATTCAACAAGTATGTCATGCTTAGGTATGCATGGATACCTATTAAGGGTTATCAGAATGAAAAAAATTCACTAATTAGTATTAGAAATTTCAAGTTTTTTAAGTTCGGTCTTCCTCCTTTTTGATCCTGCACTCCTTGATGAACTTCTGACAAACCCACCACAGCATGGACATATATTACGGCCTGACGGACTCGATTTTACGTTTTCTGGACTAAAAGACTTGTCACATTCACTGCAAAACATCCTGTTTGTCAACTGCCAGCCTTTACAGGATTCACCAACTTGCTTGCAGGTTATTCCATTACAGCCTCTTAATCCCATTCAGATCTTTTGCTAGATCACGACTAATAGAAACGTTTGGTTGATTTAATTGACAATTGACTGTTTTCTTTGAAAAACTATCATAATTTTATGTATATGTCAATTTATCAATGATGTATTGCTAATAATTTGGTATTGTAGTCTTTAGGAGTTTTTCATCCAAGTCTGGATTATCCAGTGTAAATTGCTTTTTCTGTATTGGTATAATAAAACCCAATGCAAGTTTTAATTTCCAGATACACGTTCTATGATAGTATAGATTCGTTCTTGGTGTATTGTAATGGGATCTTATTTCTATTGCACATTTAACCTCGTTTGCCGAGATTGGTTTTCTACAATATATGCTTCGGCAAGTGCTTCTTAGATCCCTGATTTCCTGATCAAATTTCTTTTTAAGCATGTTTCTTTTATCGTCAACCCTTTTTAATTCGTTTGATTTCAGTCCTGATTGCTCATATAATGTTCTGTGCAATATGTCAAGTTTTTTTGATTTTTCTATTTCAATTTTTAGATTGTCTAACTGGCGTAACTTGAAATCAATATCATCGCATTGTTCTTTTATGAAAACTCTTAGATGGTCATAGCATCCCCATTTTTCTTGTATCCCTCTATCTGGCTCTAAAATTAGAATGCGATTCAAATTCTGGATAACAGAACATCTAAAATTACTTGTATTTACAAAGCAACATTGTCGAGGCTCAGACATGAATTACCTTCTGCAAGATTGGTTGTTTAGATGTTTTATCATGTAGTTTTGCAAGATATGTTTCCAATGCTTCATTAAAACAATCACTCATTTCTCTTTCTAATTGTATGCAAACTATTTTGAATTCTCGCCATAAATCTCTATTAACCTTAAAACTTCTTACAGTATAACTATTCATGAGAAACCTCTGTCGGATTCTGTCTATCGCCCTGCATGATCTGTCGTTTACAATCACAGTCACCATAATAATTTTGACATCCTGCACAGATTGAAGCGTCTAATGGGTCTATCTCTCCCTTACAGGTTGGACATCCTTCTGGATGACAGTCGCAATTTTCACATGATTTTTCACAAAATGCACAAGTATGTTCTTCAATCTCTAATTCTTCTGAACTCATTTAGTATGGCCTCGGATTATTAATGGGATCGTATTCATAATCGTTTTCTTCACGTGTCATCATAATATCACCAACATTAACTGATATTTCCTGACCGTTGGTTATCTCCCAATCACAATCCCAACAGATTTTTACTTTACTTCGTTCATCATCACAGTTCTTAAACTCAAAATCATACACGGTTCCAAAGTTACCACATCGAAAACAGGTTCCATCGATCATTTCGATTCGATAGACTCCTTTGGTGAATTGTTGTTTACTGTTGGATTACTTTCCAAAAATTGTTTTAAAGCAATATGCCTTTTACAGAACCCGAAACTCTTATTTTGACAGTAACCACAATTTCTAATTTCTTTGATACAGTCCAGATACAAAGGATGTCTTGGTGCATTAAGATACTGCCCGTCTTTGAAGTAAGATCCCTGATAACCAGTACACTGATAATAACCTGCTCTTATTTCTTCTACTAATCTACCACAATACTTGCAAACGCCATCTTCGTTACTAGAGTGTAGAGCCTGTTCACCTGCAAAAACAAGACCGATATGTTCAGTCATAAAATACTAGCCTTCCACCCCGTTAATTACACTATCAACCATTATAGTCATACTCCATGTTTTCTTTCACTGGTTGATCAACCTCTGATTGATTATAATCAGTTGTCTGCCAACAATCATTCCCAAGATGTTTTACTTTACCAACTTGTTCAAGTGCTAATAATGCTTGCCTTTCACGGTAAAGTTGATTCTTGGATTTCCAAAAATAACTCACTATTACTAAATCATAATATGGTCTTGGCTGTGATCGTTGAATCCAACCTACGTTAAGTTTAAAGGCATATTTCAAGCGATTGTACATTCTTCTCATCATGTCATCATCAAGACCAGTAAATGATTTTACTTTTGGAATATCAATTGGTGTCGTACAACTTGGAAACTCTGAAATACAGATTTGTTCTATTACCAAACTAACTTTCACTTCCGTTCACTGTGTTTGATTCTTCTCTGTATTTTTTTGCTAGTTTTGCATGTCTTTCATCATCCTTACTTTTTTCTATGTTAGTCATAACCCAAAATAAAATATGTATTGGTAAAACAATGCCAGTAATAATATAAAACTGTGTAATTGTTCCATATCCCATGCTAACAGCAAAACCAGTCACTATTATTGTAAAACAAACTATCCACTTAAGATAATAAAATATTTCTCGGAATTTGTAATAATCTGTCAAACACTTTTCACCTTTTGTATTTTATGTTTAGTAAAAATAAGACTAGGGGTCAATCCATGACCTCCCTAATCTGTTGTTCGAGTGGGTCAAATTCCTGCTCCTGCAATATTGCATACGTTCCACTTGAAACGTCTATCGTTGCGTGTTCCTGATGTGTCAGTTGTGCGGTTTTTAATACGTGAATGTATTTCTGCACCTGTCTTTTCTCACCTTCAACCACGATATATTGAGGTGCTGTTGGCTCATACACGAGAACTTGACCGTTGAATGTATGATGATGACCTGTTGCCTCACCACGTATTATCGTTTTTGTATGGATTTGTTTTATGGCATCTGGTAGTTTTCCTACCTTCCTGCCATCAACATCCCCATGTCTGAATAAATCCATGACTGTCATGCCTCAACCCTCAATTTATTTTGATATTCGTTTTTTGTCATATTATGTTTCCACGCCATAGCCTCATCAGCATCGTCAAACTCTGGCTTGACAAATGATATGCGATTTTCACCGTTAACGGTGTCAGTGTATTTTAAAAATTTCATCGTATATGCGTCAAACTTTATCGAGTAAAGTTTGTTTCCCCTTTTGGATTGATCTATTAGTTTTGGTGCTAATTCGGTTAATGCCCTTTCAAAGCCATAATGATTTAATGCCACAAACCTTTGGTCAGTGTTTGGCATTTTCATCAGTTCCCTTGGTTCCAGTTTTCTGTCTACTATTTTTTGCCATAAATCTTTCTCAAAACCAACACCATGTATAAAATAATTATCTAATCCGTCACGCCATTGTACTGACGGACTCTTTACAGAATGTAGTCTGCCCCTTTCGTCTTTTAGTATTTTGATCGGCAGTTTGCAGATAAAAACCGATTTCTCAAAGTATACAATAGACCAGATACCGCATCGGTTTAAACCAAGATAACTGTTAAAATCATCTGATTTTACGATGCCTTCATTTTTCCAGTATTCTGTGAATGTTAGCCACCATGATTCGTAACCATACCCGAATGATTGTTCTATGAACTCTAAACCTTGCGACCGCACTTGCGACCGCACTTGCGACTCCACTTGCGACCACACTTGCGACTCCACTTGCGACCGCACTTGCGACCGCACTTGCGACCACACTTGCGACTCCACTTGCGACTCCCTAAATTTATTATTATTTAAAATGTTGATTGCCACTTTCTGAGCAAGATATGAATCAAAGATTAGGATTATTGGTTTTGGTTTGCCTATTTTAGAATAAATCCATTCTATGTATGATTCCACTTCTTCTCTTGTAAGATCCTTCCCAGAATGTAAAATGAAATCATGTAGTTTTTGACAATGGGTGTTTAGTTTTTCTTGCTGTGTTGTTGATAGGGATGTAATTTTACTCATGCAAACAACACCTCGTAGGAATTGTATTTCATGCTTTTACCTCATTGGCTTTGATAGCCATGATTTGATTGAAATGTTCCATATCCCTAACTGGTAGGTATTGGGTTCTTACCTGCAAGGATTTAGTCTGGAAGAAAGTCAGGTTATAGAATAATTCCTTTTGTACTGTTTTGAAACCGATGTAAAGATGATCCTTGTATTTGGTTAGAGGCTTCTTTGGCATTTCGGGCGTTCCGATTTTCATTTGATTACTCTTTTCTCCTTAAATTCTATTGGAATTATTGTTACTTTTTCCTTAGTTGTAGCAAAACCTAGATGATCCCCTTCTTTTAATTTCCAGAAATCAATGAAATCTTTTGGGAGAGTTATTCTGTTTCCTGAAAGTATTTTTACTGTTTCCATACTGTATCTAATACAATTTGTAGTTTATAATAGTATCGTTGACCTATATTTCTAGTCCGTAAACCTGATAGCAGGAAGGTCATTTGATCTTTACCAAACAATCAGAACAACGTTTCCACAAATAAAGCCAAGACACCCTGCATAGTTGTCTTGTGGTCTTGCAGAGTGGACAGTAAGCAGACTCATCTAAAATCTTGAACCCACGCCACTTTGGGAATCCTTGCCTACTCACCATAACGAGTAGGAAGCGTATAAACCAAATAAGTTGAATGGTTTCCACAAAGTGATTCTGGTTCTCCTATCATCACTTCACAAGTCTCGCCAATATCTACTCTCTCTATAATCAAAGTTTCATCATGTGGTTGATACTCAACTATTTCTTTGACATGGAATTTGCACATTGTTTTCTTTAGCAAACGTATTACCTATACCGTTTGCCAAGAGGCATAAAGTTGCTTTTCTTTAATCTCGGTTATTTTGATATTCAGTGGTGACTTACTCATGAAATACCGTTCTCCGAAGTTGTTTTCTATATATTATCATGACTACCGGAAGAAATTATAGAATAAAAGAATTTTGGCGATCAGATCATGAAATAACCTTTGATACCTCTTGCTCAAACTTGGATTTACCAAGTCCTTTCTTTCTTGATTTATGCCTATGATCGGTTTCAAATTTATTTATTCTCTTCTTAGCAAACGTAACTCCACCAACTGCAATACCTAATAATATGGTCCCAATTATCATGTTTTGTAGAAATGCAGGGCTTAGTTTCTGCTGTCTGAGGTCAAGTGTGATTTTTGCACTCTGTTGGTATTCCTTTCCGTAAAATTCTAATGTCAGTTTTACTAGAATCGTGTATATTTTATCCTCAACACAATTTTGTGTGATTCCAATTTTCGGATTACAGTATTGGATCGGTACGGTCAATTGTATTGGAATATCGCCCCCGTTTCTCAAGGCGAACGCAGCGGGAATCATTTTAAAATCATTTACACTTAACAGTTCTGTCTTTATTGTTAATGGTAATGCTTCATGAGTTATCCAAGAATTAAACTCACCTGCATCAATTGCGATAAGTTTGATTGGCTTTTCAGATGTATATTCCAAATGAATGTTAAGTGGCAGTAAATCAGATGGTTTTGCTGATTGCTGTATTTCGTCTATTTCAAGGCCAAACAATAATTGCTGGAAGTTGCTGTTTGTTATGATTCCACCACCACCGTCTGAACTTCCACTACCTGTTGGTGGGGTTGAACTTGTTGCTGATGCAGAACTTGAAACTATCCCTGTACCATATGAGTTAATCGCTTGAACCTGATAATAATATAAAGTGTTTTGTGCAAGACCTGAATCTGAATATGTTGTTGCGGTGGTTCCTGTATTTGCTGATACGACAGTACCAAATGTTATTCCATCCAGTCCTCTTGTAATTTTATATCCAGTTATCGGTGCTACACCTGAAATTCCTGCTGTCCATGATAGATCTATTTGCGATGAAGATACAGTAGTAGCACCTAATCCTGTAGGAATTTGTGGTCTTGCATCCAACCACAAGTAAAACTTCCATAATCTAGTCTGCAATCCAGTACCTACTGTAATTTCCTGACTTGTGATTTTTGGTGTAGACCAAGTTGTCGGATATTCTGTTCCATTACCGTATAGTTTTGTTGCGTTTTGACCAAATGCAGTTGTGTTTAATATTTTTGCCATAACTTTCGTTGGATATGATGCCGATGATTTACCATCTGCTGAAAATGTGGTATTCCATGATATTACTATAGGTTGCTGGTTTGATGTGGTACAGGCAGGTCTTGTCGTGTTTGTGATGGTATGCCCATCAGTGTTATTGTTTGTAAATAGCAGAACGTCTATTCCTGATCCAGTCTGGATACAGTTTACGGAATAGATGTTCTGGTTTGATGTTATGGTGGTAGCAGTTGCAAAATTTCTTGTTTTATTTGTAATAAAATTACTGTCCAATGTTTCCTTTGTTGACATGTTTTGATTTCCCGTCAGACCTGTGAACACACCTGCAAAACCTGTTGAGTTTATTGCGATTGAACGGCTGGTTGTAGTGTTTGACTGAGTTACAGTACCAGATGTTAATGCAGTACCGTTAAAATAATTTATATCGAATGTTATTGATGTTATCGGCATAGTATATGTTACCGTGAGTGTCGGCTTTGGTGTTGCAGCAGCCTCTTCCTCTGATGCCATGCGTGATAATCTGTCACCTGCATCCCTTACTTCATTGCTTGACATTATACCGACTGGAAAATAACCTGATGGTAACAGTGTTTGAAGATCTGTATCTGCTGTAGTACCAAGATCAACTGATAAATTATTTGATACTGTTTGGCAGGTTGTACTGCCGGATACATATGTTGAACCTGAACCAATAGCATTCCATATTGATGTGCTTCCAGATGTTGATGGTTTGACAGATATGGACTTCCAATCACATGTGGTAGGAGAATCTTGTGTCGCTTGTACATCAAAATCAACATCTACATCGTTTATGGTTGAGCCAGAAGTAATAGAGGTTGTAGGGAATTCCATGTATGACCTTGCACATGCTGGTACGCCACCAGTCGATAATCGTACATCAACATTTAATGTTGCGGTATTATTTACATTGTCAAGAATTGGTCCACATGATGTACTTGCTGTATCACGTGTTCTAATATGTCCATCAAGTGTTGGATTATTTGATGTGAATGTATCGGGATCAACAACAAAACTTTCATTTGAATTTAAGATAAATTCGCCATAACAAAACATAGCCGTTTTTTGTTGAGAATCATAATCAAAGGAATTAAAATCTGATTTTGCGCCTGATGTTATTTCGCCTAAAACTAACTTGTTGTTCTTCTTAAACTCTACTATTTCAGGCAGTAATAATTTTGGGTTTGATTTTATTTTATTGTCAAATGATGATAGGGATTTGTTCACTAATGTGGTTATATCCATTGTTTTTTTTGTATCTTGGTTTGTGTTTATTGTTTCATATGTTTCTGAATCAATATCACTTTGCAGAATGGAGTCAAATTCAAAATTTGTGTATTCCTGGCATAGTTTGAATGTGCCACCTGTAGGTGATGTAAAATTCAAGGTGTGTTTTAGTGGCAATCCCTCATGAATTTTATACTCTATGTCAAGAGTGCCAAATATATTGATCATGGATTTTACCTTTGTGGCTTCTTTTTCATAATCTGTAACCGTATAACCACCCACATTTTCAATTATTGGAATGTTTTTTATTATGAGATTTTTTTCTGAAAAACTATCCCATGAAACCCTGTTTTCTCCCTGATAGATGAACCAGTTTTCCTTTGCAACTATGCCGTTTTCATTCTTGTATATCACTTCTGATTCTACAATTGATTCAATATCTACATTAACAAGTGTTGAGCGTATTTCTGTTCCGTTTAATATGATACCGCCCTCATAAATTCTTGGTGGTGCTTCCCCCCCTACTTTGAAAACATGTTTACCGTTTGGCAGTTTCCAGATTTCGCCTTCCTTATTCTGCTCCAACTTGATTGGGAGTGAACCGTTTGCACTTACAAATACAAATGGATTGAACGGTAAATTTAGTAATGATATGGTTAAAAATACGGTTATGATTATCCGAAACCTGCTATTCAAACACTTTTTAGTCTTAATTAGAGTATTTTAAGACTTTGTTAAAGTCTTTTTGATAAAAAGCGGTTTGTGCCTTTATCATGTTTGGTATGGAATCATGTAATCTTTCATATGAGATTGGTTCCTTTTCTATGATTGGACTCATAATTGCCTGAATAATATCAGAGTCAAAATACTGTCTAGCGATTGATTCCTGATTGTTCATTACTGCCTTGAATTCATTACAATATCTGTCATATCCATGTTTTGTTATATTGCATGTTCTATCAGGCATTGATAATTCCTTCTGCCATTTACCGTCGAATTGTTGCCATAAATTATTATTCTCGTCTATAGCAATATTTTGATTAACCAATGTTTTGTCCAATACTGCTATATCCTTTATTTTATCATGATCATATTTGTCCATTACCTTGAAAATTGGGGTTCCGACTAGGGATAATCCCACTGATTGATACCCTTCATTTATAAATGTGATCTTGTTGTAATTGTACTGATCTATTGCCTGTATGGCAAACATGTCGTTGATTAGATGTTTTGTCGGTGTCCAAGTAAACTTTACATTTACGTCACGGTATGCTGAGGAATCTCCCTCATAGTATATGGTGGTATGATTATCAAATGAACGCCATATTCCTATGATGAATGTTGCATCCTGTTTAACAAAGTTGCCCTTTTTTATCCCTATTCCAATCTCACAGTTGTTTATGTTGTCAGGATAGGTGTCGTATCCTTTTAATGTCATGTTTACCGGCTGACCTACAGGTAATTCTATTGTCTGATTTCTCTGGTTATGCAATATATTTTTCATTTCGTATGCTATGTTGTTAATATAAAGACCGTCTTTGTAAAGAAATTTTCCATCATGATCCCAACCCAAGTTTGGTGCATAACAATCACCTGCACAGTCATCACCTGATCCTGATTCGGTTGTACTGTCATTTGTTATGGAAAAGAAGCCAATTTTTGCACTACCATGTCCTGTAAAGGTAATGTTATTACCTTCTATACATGCAAAATGATTTGTATTTGTATCTGATGCTGGATTCATTATTGTTTTGATATTTGTGCCACTGATCGATATTGTTCCAACATGGCTTGCCTCATCAGTCCAGACCAAAAAACCATTGACGATGTAAAGTGAGAATGTTCCCCTCTTTGTTACACTTTCTGTATCTGCACCTGTATCTATCTCTGATGTTGAAAAATCTGATTTTATTACTTTGATAATCTTGCTGTTGATACCTGCACCACCAACTTGATTTTCTGCTATGTAAACGGCTGTTGCATCGTTTGCCAATCCTCTTGGGCTTGTACTCGCTGGCAAGGTGATTGTATCAGTTACAAGTCCTGTCACAGTATTAAATCTGAATAACTTGTTTGCTAAAATATCGGTAATCCATAAAATAGTCGAGTCGGAAGAATCTACACTTATTCCCCTTAGTGCAGTCGCACCTGCTATTGCATATCTTGTTATGGTATTGTCTGACGGATCTATCCTTACAATCCCGTGAAATGAACTATCTACTGCACCTGCTGCATTTTCTGCAACTGAGAAATCATAAACAGCATCAAGTGGTTGCCAGATGTAACCGTTGGCAGATTTTAATTCTCCATTGCTATCAAATCCAAAAGTGTGTGTTCCTATTCCTGCTATTGCAATCTTATGTGGTGCATCATTATATGATGAAACATAACTTACTACACCACCTGCAATGTTTGGAACAACTGCAAATGATGTGAACAATCCTGTTGATGGATTGAAAGACAGGCTTCTTCCTGTATCTCTTTCATTCACAAAGATTTTTCCAGAAACAGGATCGGTGACAAGCGAATACCAATCCTCGCCTGCTGCGACAGCATTATTATCAAAAAATGTAACTGCGTTTGTAGATCTGTCAATTCTTACCAGTTTACCCTGACTGTAAAGTGCCACATACCTATATGTGGCATCAGTACATGTTATGCCGAAAAGGTAATCATTCACATTAAATGTTCCAGAAACATCAATTGTTGTAAATGTCGGTGTAGTAACAGCACCGTATGCATTATTGGTCGTTTGGAATACAAGTGTGATTGACAGAACTATTAATAGAACGATCATTACAGCCTTATCTTGCATGATTTTACAAAGATAAACAG
>LBWB01000025.1 GCA_000993405.1 Candidatus Woesebacteria bacterium GW2011_GWB1_39_12
CGACTAAAAAATTCCTCAAATGAAAATTTACGAAATTTACAAAAAATACAAAATTCATTCATATAAGCCCACTAACTTGGCTAATATGTCTATTGAAGAAATTATAAGGACATCCGGATGTTTACATGAAGGACATACCGAATTCAGGAACGGCCTTCACGGTAATGGTTGGCTTGAAAAGGATATTATTGTCAGAAATCCTAAATACCTTGACCGTGTATCGCAACTTCAATCACAACAAATCTTAAAAGAATTCCCTAAAGTTGATCTTCTTTTGGGTGCAATAACCGGCGGTGCAATTATAGTCAGCTATGTAGCAAAACATTTGGGAACTGAGTTTGGAATAATATTGGGAAAGCAAAACCCAATAGTTTTTCATGATATGAATATCCCCGAAAAAGGTGAAAAAGTAGTGCTCGCAGAAGATATTATTTCATCGGGGGTAGACATGGAAAGGTTTGTGAACTTTTTAAAGCAATCTGGAACCGATGTTATTGGCATCAGTGTGTGGATGAATAGAAAAGATAACGAGATAGCAGGCATTAGAGTAATTGACTTACTGACTTCACCGTATGAGTTATACGAAAAAGAAAATTGCCCATTATGTAAAGATAACATTCCAATATTATTTTCTAACGTTAGAGAGTGAAAGAAAAAAGTCCAACCACTCTTTGAGGAATTAAGAAATTTCGAAATTGAAACCTCTTGACAGAATGTAACTTTTAAGTTACTATATGGAAAAGAAAATTGTAATAGACGAAAACGCCGGGAAAGAACTAAGGAAGTTTTCTTTAGAAGTACAAGATGAATTTCAAGCTTCCCTTGATACGCTTAGGGAAAAAGGAAGGCTTGAATCCCCCGAGGGGAAAAAGATCTCTAAAGATATTTTTGAAATAAGAATAAAACTTAAAGGTGAATATAGAGGTCTTTATACTTATTTCGGGAAAACGAATATTTTAGCTTTACATTTTTTCAGAAAGAAAACACAAAAGACTCCTATTAAAAATATTAAGTTAGCAGAAAGAAGGCTGAAACAATATGAGCAAGATTAGTGACAAAAAAATCAGAGAAGCTCTCAAAACAGGAAAGCTTATTGATTACGATCAGCTTTTTGCGAGTTATCCAAAGGAAAGACAGGAAAGAATAAAGGAAAGAGCGAGATACTTAATGGCTGCTTGGGAATTGCGAAAGTTAAGAAAGAAAGCAAGACTTTCTCAACAGGCACTTGCCAAGAAAATGGATGTTAAAAGAGAATTCATTTCAAGAATTGAATCCGGTGAACAGAATATTACAATTGAAACTCTTTATCGCATCGCTGAAGCTACAGGAAAAAAGTTTGAACTTAAATTCAAGTAAAGTTTCAAATATAATCTTCCTTTGTGTTATCCTTAATTCGTGAGTATTTTGGCAATTACCCTCTTAACATTTTTTTCAAGCATCATAGGAACAATAACCGGTTTCGGTATATCGACAATAATGGTTCCAATAGTCCTCTTTTTTCTCCCCTTACCCGAAACACTTCTTCTTGTCGGATTAATCCATTGGTTTGGGGATCTTTGGAAAATGCTTTTATTTAAACATGGAGTTCACAAGAAACTACTTATCTATTTTGGAATTCCCGGAATTATTGCTTCAGCTTATGGAGCCAGTCTAATCGTTCATCTGCCGGAAAACCTATCCTCAAGAATTGTAGGAACTATTTTAGTTTCCTATGTTACTTTTTTAATTCTGGAGCCTAACTTTAGGCTTAAAGAAACAAACCTGACAGCTTCTTTGGGAGGAATTTCATCGGGATTTCTGGCAGGAATAAGCGGTGTTGGAGGAGGTGCATTAAGAGCAGTTGTTCTCACTGCATTTAACATTCCCAAATCCACCTATATTTTTACGGCAGGAGTTTTGGGAGCGCTGATTGATGCGTCAAGGATTGTTACATACTTCGCCGGCGGAACACGTATAGCAACAACTCTTCTTCTTGGTTTTATACTTTTTATACCAACATCTTTTGTGGGAGCAGAAATTGCCAAAAAATTTGTCGACAAGATTCCTCAGAAATTATTTAGAAGTGTTGTTGCGGTGTTTTTATTTTTGCTAGGAATAAAGCTACTGGTATTTCCTTAACAATTTAGTGGCCGATTTCGGGGATAAGAAGTCTAATTCCAACAACTGCCAAAATTCCTATTATCAAAAAAATTGCCTGCTGGCCTAAATACCTTCTTGGAGCGTGAGTAGCTTCGGGCAAAAAATCCGTTGTAGCCACATAAAGAAAAAAGCCCGTTGCCAATGCCAAAAGTATTCCAACGCCTTGCTCAATCCTCTCGGCGTAAAAATAGGTAAGAATTGCACCTGGAAAAGTTGCGAGAGAAGAAAAAAAGTTAGCCCAAAAAGCCTTTTTTCTACTCCAACCCTTGGCAAGAAGAATTCCGAAATCAGCAATTTCGTGGGGAGTTTCGTGTAAAAAAGTCGAAAATGAAACCACCATCGCAAAAGTAGGATTTACCAAAAAAGACGCGCCGATTACCACCCCATCAAGAAAGTTGTGAATGGTGTCTCCAAAAATAATTAAGGGAACAACTTCCTCGCCCTGAACATGACTATGGCCTGCATGCTTCTCACCTGTTTCCTGATGGTGGTGGAGATAAAAGAAAAATCTCTCAATTAAAAAAAGTACTACAAAAACCACCAAAATTACACTAAAAGCGGTTTCTCCCACTTCCTCAACCGCCTCAGGCAAAAGATCAAGAAAAGAAAGAGCCAAAAGTATTCCTGCCGCAAGAGGAACAGAGATAGACGCAAGTGTCTTCGCCCAGTCTTTTTTAAAAAGCAGGATTACTCCACCAATTAATCCTGCAACACTCCCAATAAATGAATAGATTAATAAAAGACTTATTGAACTCATATCAATACTATATATTACATATGATACAATCTCAGGAAGATAAAATGAACAAGATGAAAATTACTTGGGATTTATCGCCTCTTTTTAGGTCGGATAATGATCCTAATATTGCTAAAAAACGAAAAGAGGTAATAAGAGAAACAAGCCGTTTTGCTAAAAAGTGGGAGAGGCGCGACGATTATTTGAAAGATCCGAAAGTTTTGAAAGCCGCACTTGATGAATACGAAAACTGGAATCGGTTCTATGGAACACTTGCACAGGAAAATTATTATTTTGATCTTCGCCATGCAACAAACCAGTCCGACACAAAAATAAAAGCTAAAGTTAATCTTGCAGAAGAACTATCCCAAAAACTGCAAAACGAAATTCAATTTTTTGAACTTCGGGTTGCCAAAATTGAACCCAAACTTCAAAAGAAATTTCTCACTTACAAACCACTTTCCCCCTATAAGCACTTTTTAGAAAAACTTTTTGAGGCGCAAAAACATCTTCTAAGTGAACCGGAGGAAAAAATAATGAATTTGAAAAGTACGACTTCTTACACCAACTGGGTCAGAATGACATCGACCTTTTTATCAAAAGAAGTAAGAGACGGCAAAAACTTCTCCGAACTTCTGGGACTTATGAATAGTAAAAACAAAAAAGTCCGGGATCTGGCGGCGAAATCTTTTAATGAAATTTTGGAAAAACACGTCGAAGTTGCCGAGCACGAATTAAATTCGGTTTTACAAAATAAAAAAATAAATGACGAACTAAGAAAGTACAAAAGAGCCGATGAAGCACGTCACTTGGGAGATGATATCGAAACAAAGGTGGTTGATACCATCGTTGAAACCGTGACCAACAACTTAAGTTTAGCAAAAAGATACTACGAGCTAAAAGCAAAACTTTTTGGCGTGCCAAAACTTGCATATCACGAGCGCAATGTAGAATACGGAAAAATTGACAAAAAGTACCAGTTTCAGGAATCTGTTGAAATTATTTCCAAGGTACTTACAAATCTTGATTCTGAATTCTTGACCATTTTTAACGGATTTCTTAATGAAGGCCGCGTTGATGTATTTCCTAAAAATGGAAAAAGGAGCGGAGCATTTTGTATCTATGGACTAATTACACATCCCACATATATTCTCCTTAACTACAATAACCTCTTAGACGATGTAAGAACTTTTGCACATGAACTGGGGCACGGAATTAATGATGAGCTGATACGTAAAACTCAAAACTCTCTTAATTTCGGGACTCCTACTTCGACTGCTGAGGTTGCGAGTACTTTCTTTGAAGATTTTGTCATCCAAGAATTATCAAGGCAAGTCGACGACGAGATAAAGTTAACTTTACAGATGGCAAAATTAAATCAGGACGTTTCAAGTATTTTTAGACAAATTGCTTTTTATAACTTTGAAACAGAGCTTAACAGAAAATTCAGAAAAATCGGCTATCTTTCAAAAGAAGATATCGGAACTCTCTTCCAAAAACATATGAAATCTTACATGGGAAATTATGTCGAGCAATCACATGGTTCTCAAAACTGGTGGACTTATGTTGAACATTTTCGCTATTTTTTCTATGTTTACTCTTATGCCTCCGGTCTTTTAATTTCCAAATCTTTACAGGCATCGGTTAAGAGTGATTCCAAATTTATTGTAAAGGTCAAAGAATTTCTCTCTTCCGGCCTTGCCGATTCGCCTAAAAATATATTTAATAAATTGGGGATTGATATAACCGACAAAAATTTCTGGGAAAAAGGTCTGAGCGAAGTCGAAAATTTACTTTCTGAAACAGAAAAATTAGCAACTGATTTAGGTAAGATCTAATGAAAAAATCCAGTAAATTCACAGCTCCAAGAGTTCTATTTGTAGTAGCTATGGATAGTGAGTTGCAACCTTTATTAAAAACGCTGGGTAAACCCAAAACGAGCAAAATACTTGACACTTTTCCTTTGTATGAAACTTCCTATAAATCGGTAAAGATATTTATTGTCCACACTTACGTAGGTGATGTTAACGCTTCAATTGCAGGATTTGAAGCAATACGAGAAGTAAATCCAGATTATGTTATAAAATTTGGAGCAGTAGGCGGAAGTTACCGCGAAAGCAAAGCAGGAGATATCATCATACCATTAGGCTTTTTTCATCGCGGTGGGTGGATCACAAGAAATAAAATAACTCACACTCCGACAGCCGATGCTTCAACTTGGGATTCTATTTTCGGAGAGAAAGACTACCAAATTCAAGAAAGCAGAAATAATCTAGGCGGAATGCCCTATTACTTTCCGGTACGAGAGGAGCAGATAGAACTATGTAAAAGTACTTTAAGATCCATGAATCTGAAGTTTCAAACTGCTTATGTCGGTGGTGGAAATATATGGATGTTTGACCAATCGGTTCTTACCAATGTTGTTGAGTGCATGTTACCCATAACAAAAACTCATGATCGATTTGTTTCTGATATGGAATCGTATGCGCTAGCACATGCCTGTTATCTAAAGAGAAGATCATTTTTAGGTTGCTATATTGTTGCAAGTAACGATTATTTAGATGAATCTTATGATCCAATTAAAGTTACTGATTTTTGTAGAAAACTAGTTCCTTATGCCTTAGAACTAGTGAGTACGTTTCACATTAAGAGGTAGTTTGCATATAGAATTTCTCTTTCCTTCCTTTCTTTTTTCTTTCTTTTATACTCGTATTCGTGGACTGTATCACGGTAACAAAAGTGGTAATATAAATGTTATGAGAAGGTATAAATTTCTCGATAAAGAATTTGTATATAGTGCCTTGAATAGATTAAGGGCTTCTTTTCTTGCTGCAAAAGATGGAAATGATGTAGAGGAAATAATAAAAGCAATTTTAACTTACGATGAAAGAATGAAAATCGGAAGGAGAATTCAAATCGCTGAAATGATTAAAGAAGGAATGCAATACAGACAAATAGCTAAAGAGTTAAAAGTCGGCTTGACTACAGTAATGCTCGTTGCAAGAAAATTAGATGAAAACCCGTTCGGTTACGAACTAATAACAGATCGAGAGAAAAAAGTAGAAAAGGAATATAACTATAGAGCTTATCAGAAAATAGGCGGATCGAAAATGATATTTAAGAAAAAAGAATATACAGGTTTTACACGAAAAGACGTAAAAAGATAGTTTTTATCTCGTATCAGTGATACAGTCCACGGTAACATAAGTATTTAGTGTGAATTACGTAACACGTTCTTTCAATGTGCTGTAAGCAGAGCTTGGGATCGCACTCAAGCTACACGTTCTTTAAGTGCTGAGTAAAATTTCTGAAGATAATCCTCGGCGCGTGCCCAATGCTGTTCGCCAAAACCACGCTCGGCTAAATTTCTTTCAACCCCAGCTAAAACTCTTAAATGGGCTAGCTTTGCCGCTTGAAAAAGAGATATTCTGTAAATCTCCGCATAAAGCTGCCTTGCCACATCCTCGATATCGGTAGCCTGTTCCGCCGACTCTTTATCACTCAAATCCTGCCACAATTTGATTTCCAGGGATGTTGCCAATGACGGTTCAAAAGCAAGCTTCAGTTCGTCTTTAATTAATCGGTAAAACTTTTTCAGAGGTCTTTTTGCCTGTTCCCATCTCTTCTCTTCCCCACTCACAACCGCTTGAGTCATAAGCTTTGCCGCCTCAATTGCCAACTCTTTAGACAACCCGTACTGTTCTTTAAGGTGCTGTATTGCATAATCTCTAAATCTCGTTCCTTCCGGAATTTTCCTCAGCCTCCACCAATTAAGTTCCAGTCTCGCAGAAACTTCCGATCTAAATTTAAGATGTTCCTCAGCATCATTTCCTCCAAATCTCCTTCTTCTTCGCGAATAATCTAAGATAGCAATCCTTAATTTCTCAGGAGAAAAGTCAGGAAAATGATCAGCTTCCCAATAGGTTTCGGCATAATGCGATTGCCAGAGAAGTAGCCCGCTTGTCCTTTGTTCTCCAGAGGTTCGAACCATTAAGTCCGGATAAGGGTATGGCTGATCTGCTGTATCCATATGACTGTCAAGAAGTTTTACATCCACAGCTTCAGCTTTTACGCCATCGCGGATAATTTTTTGAACAGCACGCACTATCTCATCTTGTCCTCCGTAATCCAAGGCCAGATTTAGAATATGCTTTTTATTATTTTTTGTTTCTTTTTCAACTCTTGCTATCTCATCCAGAACGAATTTAGGCAATCTATCCTTCCTACCCAAATGCACAATTCGAACACCGTCTTTTTTTGCTTCTTTCAAATGCACCCGTAACTGATGGGTGATCGCTCTCATCAAAAAATCAACCTCGGCGTTCGGTCTTTCAAGCCAATTCTCGGTCGAGAGCCCCCAGGCAGTAACTGTATGAATTCCCCAATGTCTAACTGCGCGAGTAAGTTTAACCATATTTTTAATACCAGCTTTATGACCCTCCTGAGGAGAAAGTCCACGAGCACGAGCCCAACGTCTATCTCCATCGGGAATAATTACAATATGATCCGGAACTTTGGTGCCTGAAGGTAATTTCAATTTTTTCTCTTGAGGCATGTTTGAAATTATATCATTTATCCCTTGTGACAACAAAATTGGCAAACTCTGCTAGGATTTTCTGACTTCCTTCGTCTTTACTTACTTTATGAATATATTTTTTTCCTTTTTCAGCTAAGTTTAGGGCTAAATTTTGTGAATATTCCAATGCTCCACTTGTCTTTATTATATTTTTAATCTTAATAACTTCTTTTTTTCTCAACCCTTTCGAACCGTAATATTTCTTAAGAAATTCCTTATCGCTACTGCTTACCAACTCCATAGCTTTGGTGGAAAGAAATGTTCGCTTTCCATCTTTGATATCAGACTCGTTACTTTTCCCAGTTACTTTCGGATCCCCAAAAACCCCTAAAATATCGTCCCTTATTTGAAAACCAATACCAATAGGTTCTCCATAATTTTTAATACCACTTAATACTCTACTATCCGCTCCACCTAAAACAGCACCTACAGTAAGAGGCATAACAAAAGTATAGTGTGCAGTTTTATATTTTCTTATCTTCAATATGTCATCCCAGCTGATACTTGTTTTTTTATCAAAAGCTATATCCAAAATCTCACCATAACCGGTATTTACTAGCAAGTCCTCATATTCGTGAAAGGCTCTAATAATCAATTTAGGATTAAAAGACGAATCAGCCAAGATTTGATTGCTTAGGAAAATCCCAACATCCCCAATAATTAAAGCAATTGAAGCACCATAGTGTTCCGAGTTTTCTTTTGCATATATTCTATGTACTGTAGGTTTTCCGCGCCTGAAATTGTCATGATCGATAAAGTCATCGTGGATCAGTAGTGAGCTATGCATTATTTCAATCGCACATGACACGGGAAGAATGTCATCAATTTTTTTCCCCCCAACCATTTTATACCCCAGAACTGTGAGAGCACCTCTGACTTTTTTCCCACCTTGTATAAAATTTTCTAAAGTATTCAAAACATTCACTGTTAATGGATCAATTCCAGAAGCTTCTTTTCTTTTTTGAGAAAAGTAATTACTTAAATATAAATCTGCTTCCTCAGAATAATCTGATAAATATTTCTTTACATCCATAGCGAGGAATTATAACACTTTCTTCAGTATCATTTTAAACCATGGAGTATAAATTTGAGGATTTTCTTTCATATCTTTCTTAAGTTCATCTACTTCAATCCACTTATAATCAGCTGATTCGTTTGGATCAGGATTAACTTCTCCTGAATATGTTCCAACAAATACAGCGTCCAGTTCGTGTTCTCCCCAAGTTTTATCCATTTCCGCCTCATAAATAAATCTGTACAACTCTTTTAGGGAAGTTGAAAAACCCATTTCTTCTTTTAATCTGCGACTTGCAGCATGAGCATAATCTTCATCTTTGTAAGGATGACTGCAAACCGTATTTGACCAAAAAAGAGGCCAAGTGGGTTTAGTCTCTGCCCTTTTTTGAATAAGCATCTTCTTTCTATCGGGAGAAAAAATTACTACCGAAATGGCACGATGAAGAGGAACAGGATTTTTGTGTGCAGCAAATTTTTCTTTCAACCCCATAATGCCATCATTCTTGTCCACTAAGACTACTTGATTCCGAATTAAATCTTTCATTGAAATGCTGCTTGTATTATATCAGTTAATAAATTGGGGGGTTACCTGGTTTTTGACGAAGATCGTACCTAATTTCTTCTAACTCCTCTCTAATTCCCTTAATTAGAGAGCTATCATATACTAGACCCCAAGCATTCCTTATTAAGGAGTTTCCATTCTCACTTAAACCAAACGCAGTCTCATTGAGAATCGTCCTAACCCGACCGACTCCACTCGATGGAGAAAAACCTTCCGAACGGACAACCTCTTGTGTCATAATACACTGTTAGTCCAAAAGGCAACCATAATCACACGCTGTATGAAGGAATATATTCTTAAAAAAACTAAAAAGGTCAAAACAAAAACTTTTACTGTTTGGGAAGCAGATTTAAAACTTGGAAGAAACAAGTTTACCTGGGAACATATTTCCTTTAACCAAGCAGATAAAAGCGTAATGATTGCACCTTTAACTGGAGACAATAAATTGGTCTTAATTAAAAAATTTTGTCCAGCGGTTAATGGTTATGAATATGTCTTACCAGGTGGGAAAGTAGACAAAGATAGTTCACTTGAAAAAACTGCTAAAAGAGAATTGTTAGAAGAAACTGGATATTACCCTAAAAAATTGATCCCTCTGGGTCCATTTAAAATTCTGCCTGCGTATCTAGTTGGTACAACATACGGTTTTATTGCAAAGGAAATCGTTAAAAAAGAGGGGGTTAATGGAGATGAGCTTGAATCGATTAAGCTAATAGAAGTCCCGTTTAATAAAGCCGTCAAGCTTATCAAAGAAGAAAAAATACGCGACGTAAGAAGTGTAGCTATAATACTTTATGTTTCTACCTTCTTTCCGAACCTTGTAAGCTAATATTCCCTTCAGAAGCCCAAGGTCTTTTGGTTCCTCCTTCAGGAAGACTCATAATTCTTGTTCTAACCCAAAGTTGTGAAAGATATTGCGCAGTGCTATCAGTTACTGCCGACATCCAATCGCCATTCCCTTTTAACAATGATTCACGAATCTCTCTCGAACGGGGGGGTGTTACATCGTCGTCCTCTAATCTAACAATCCGTAAAGATAATCCTGCAGAGGTCAACATTTCTAATGCCCCAAGAGTTTTATCGGATCCTGAAAAGGCAGAGATATTTTCAGTTTTAGGAAGAACTCGTGCTATTGATTCTTCCAAACTCCACTCAGGGCGAAGCTCTACTACCAAAACCCCAGCACGATTATCCAAACCCACATCCAAAAGAGATAGTCGGGTTATATGAGCCACTTCCTCTCCAAATAAAAAATTGTTCCTATCTCTTTCACCAGTCCATCCAGCAACACACACTGAAAGTTTCATATCTGGATTTTCGCCGATTATTTGTCTTACTATATCTAGATGTTTAGTTGAAAAAGGTTGGAATCTACCAAAGTAAAATCCCTGATGACTTTTATCCATTTCACTTAAAACAGTTTGTAAGTATACTATTAGTCATACAAATGTCCAAAACCCCACATAAATCATTCGTCATCCTATATCGAAGTTTTGCTTTACCATTAATGAAATTTATTGTTAAAAGAGTTGGAGGAAACCAAGATATGGCTGAAGAAGTTTTCGCAAGAACTGTTTCTGCTGCCTGGGAAGGCTGGAATGCGTTTGAACATAAAAGCAGCTATTTCACTTGGGTTTGCAGAATTGCTTTAAATAAAATTGCAGATTACTACCGTGAAGAAATTCACAAAGAGTCAGTGTTTGTTGCGCCGCTTTTGGAAGAAATAGCCGGGGCAAATGTCACCGAGCTTTCACCAACCGAGAGACTGGCGCTTGACGAATTAAGAGCTTCTGTCAGAGCCTGTATAAAATTGCTGCCTGAAGAAAAGAAACAGCTACTTTTCCTGCGATATTGGAAAGATCTGACCATAAAGGAGATTGCTAAACAAATTGGGACTTCAGAGCGTGCCGTTGAGGGTAAACTCTATAGGGCTAGGAAAAAACTGGATGGAATAATTTTTCAAGAACATCCTGAACTACTTCCTGATTACCTCAAAAAAGAAAAGTGATTTTTATCTTTTTGGACTTTGCTTTTTCCTGCGCGTCCCGCTGTTTCTTATTTCTCGCCCCCTCTAGTTCTTATCTCTCGGCTTCTCATTTTATTCAAACACGCCTCAAGATGCGAACTTAAGGGGCTTCGTCGGTCGAAGCGTCACCTCTTCGGTGACTGCTTCTTCCTCCTTGCTTTCCCGCCCATGCCGACTTTACGGCGTTCACGGATACGGGAGTCACGGGTTAAAAGACCTAATTTTTTAAGCGGAGTCCGAAATTGTTCCCTATTTTCCTTAGTAAATGCCTTGGCAATTGCATGGGCTGCCGCCTCTACCTGTCCTCTTAATCCACCACCCTCAACCTTGATACTTGCATAATATTTATCGCTTCCCTCAACAGCTTTAAACGGTTTCGACCAGATTTCTTTATTAACGGCTCCGGGAAAATACTCCTCAATTGGCTTAGCGTTAACTGTAGTTATTCCCTTACCAAAAAAAATTCGTGCTCTAGCAATGGCCGTTCTTCGCCTTCCGGCGGCATATGTATAGTTTGGTTTTTTATTCTTTGTCATATTTTTATTAGGTAAAAGGTAAAAGTTGAAAGGTAAAAGTATTCAATCTCTTGCCATTTATCTGTTCTTAAATTTATCCTCATACGGATGTTCTACGCCCGAAAATACCTTCAATCTCCTAAGTCTTCCCGACTTTAACCTATTATCGGGCAGCATTCCAGATACGGCGTGCTCGATTACTTTTGCCGGCCGATCCGAAAACAACTTTTCAAATTTTACTTCTTTAAACCCTCCAGGATAACCTGAATGACCCCTATAAACCTTTTGTTTTGTCTTAGCACCCGTTAACTCAACTTTTTCAGCATTAATTATAACAACACAATCTCCCATATCTAAATGATTTGAATAACTGGGCTTATGCTTCCCCATTAAAAACATAGCAACTTGTGTTGATAATCTTCCTAGAACTTGATTCTTCGCATCAATCAAGTGCCAATTTCTTTTTATATCCTTTTGTTTTGGTTGATAAGTTTTATACATAGGTTTTCAGTTTAAGTTTAAGTACAAGCTATTTCTTCAGTTTCGCTTTGGAAATCTTAGCTACCCTTGACCTTAATGAAGACTTAATATCTTTTCTTTTTATCTCAGGGGGCTCTTCTTTCTTCTTTCCTTTTTTAGATTCAGACTTTTCACTTATACTTACTTTCTGGCTCCATTCCAATCTCACAACTTCCGCCAAATCCCCACGCCTTCTTGGTAAATTAGTTATTCGAGTGAAACCACCAGCCCTATCAGTAAAAGCTTCCGAGATTTCTCCAAAAAGTTTGTTAACGCTTTCTTTATCATTTGCCAAAAAAGAATAAACCTGTCTTCTTGCGCTAGGTTCACCTTTTTTTGCTAAAGTGACCAATCTATCTACTTCCGGCTGTATTGCTTTTGCTTTTGCCTTCGTGGTTTTTATTGAACCATGCAATATAAGCGCTTTTAATAAAGACCTAAAAAGCGCTTGACGTGAACCTCTGTCTCTTGAGAGTTTGCGTCCAAATACTTTCTTTTTCATCCTAATTTGGTAAAACAAGGCCCTTTTCTCCAAGAGCTGCCTCAATAATCTTTACCGACTTTTCTCCTAAGTTTCTAACTTTGACCAGCTCATCTCGTTTTGCACTGACCAAGTCCTCAACAGACTCGTAGCCAGCTTTAACCAATGCATTAGCAACTCTTGTTGGAAGACCTATTTCCTCAACAGAAAGTTTTCCGGTGACTCCCAACTCATCTTTCTTAAGTTCTTCCTTCTTCTCAACTTTCTTAGGCGAAACGAGTTGATTAAAGTATCCGACCAAAATTTTTGCAGAGCTTAGTAGTGCCTCTTTCGGATCAATTGTGGCATCAAGTGGAATTAGGCCAATCTCTTCTTTAATCCTTTCCTCACTAGGCATATATCCGGTTCCTACCTCAATTTCCAACTTAGCTTCCAACTTTGTCCCTTTACTTAGAGATGCCAAGAAAAGATCCGGGTTTGCAACCACAATTTCTGCATCGGTTTTTATGTCAGATGCTTTAATATCGCCGGGCCCGCTTGCCGAAATAGATGCTTTAGTCGGGTTCTCACTACTTACCTTAAAACGAACTTTCTTTAGATTCAATAAAAACTCAACAACATCCTCTTTCATGCCCTTCAGGGTTGAGAACTGATGCTTAACTCCTTGAATCTTTACGCTTACAATTGCTGCTCCGGGCAAAGACATCAAAAGAACTCTTCTTAAAGAATTCCCAAGGGTATCGCCGTATCCCTGTTCCAAAGGCGAAATGACAAATCGAGCATAATTACCCTTTTTTTCTTCTTCTTTTACTTCAAAAATTGGTTCATTAGTCATTTAAATCACCTCCCTCACTCAAGCTTTGCTTGAGAAATCCTAAGCACTAAATCCTAAATTCTAAACAAATTCAAAAATTTAAATTCCAATTATCAAACTATTACTTACTACTTACTTGTTTGAATTTTAAAAAATTGCTATTTTATTTAATGTTTAGGATTTCGATATTAGAATTTCGAATTTGTTTTACTCTCAACGAGAGTAAAACTCTACTATATCCTGTTCTGAAACTGGTTCAACTATGTCTTCTCTTTTTGGCAAACCAATAATTTTACCTACAGCTGCTTTTCTTGCAATCCAAGAAGGAAGCTTATGTTCTTCCTCGAGTTGTTTTTTAATGGACGGAATTTTTATAGCTTTAGATGAAAGGGAAATAGTATTTCCCTGTTTTAACTCAAAGGAAGGAATGTTAACTCTCTTGCCGTCGACAAACACGTGTCTATGGGAAACAAATTGTCTCGCCGAAGCTCTGGTAGGCGCAAATCCCAGTCTGTAAACTACGTTATCCAATCTCCTCTCCAAAAGACTCAGGAGCATTTCCCCTGTATTTCCTCTTGTTTTTAAAGCCCTCACAACGTATCTCTTAAACTGCCTTTCCATTAATCCATACATCCTTTTGACTTTCTGTTTTTCTCTTAATTGCCGTCCATATTGAGAAGGGCCTCTCACGCCTCTAGGCCCATGGATGCCCGGAGGTATATTTATCCTCGTCAGTTTCGATCCTTTTCCAAAAAGATCATAACCTTCCCGTCTTGATTGTCTATCTTTTGGTCCTGTATATCTTGCCATATTAGTCGCTCTCGCTCCAATTTCCAATTTCCAATTTCCAATTTCCAAAAAAAACAAAGTTTGTAGTTTGTAATTTGTAATTTGTAATTTTTCTCATGTTCTCCTTTTTTTCTTCGGCCTAGGCCCGTTGTGAGGAATCGGCGTTACGTCTGCAATCATTGCAATCTTTAGTCCGGCCGCTCTGATTGCTCTTAACGCAGCATCTCTACCTGGCCCCGGTCCTTTGACATAAATTTCTACTTCTTGAATTTGATGTTCTTCTTTAGCTTTTTTGATAACTTTATCAACCGCTGAAGTTGCCGCAAAAGGAGTTGATTTCCTCGTTCCTTTAAAACCAACATTTCCTGAAGAGCCCCAAACTAATGTATTTCCAACCTCATCAGTCATCGTGACTAAGGTGTTGTTGAATGAAGCAGAAATATAAATTCTACCTCTCCCATTATCCCTTATGGCAGGAGCGACTCCCTTTTTTGATTGCTTTTGATTCATCATATTACTTTTACTTCTCGGCAGATTTCTGTTCTATCTTGGACAAAGCCTCTTTCTTGAACGCTCCAACCGTCTTTCTCTTTCCTCTTTTGGTGCGGGCGTTACTCCTCGTCCGCTGTCCGCGTACTGGTAAACCCCTCGTGTGTCTAATACCCCGATAAGAACCAATCGTTCTTAATCTTTGAACATTGCCTTTAACCTGCCTTAACAAATCACCCTCAATAGGGTATTTTTCAACCTCGCTTGCCAATTTCGAAATTTCGTCAGACGTCAACTCAGAAACTCTTTTACCATCTTTCAAATTAAGACTTTTAAGAATTTTTTCAGACAACGACCAACCTATACCCTTTATCTTTGTAAGGGCAAAATCTACTTTCCAATTATCTTGTAATTCAACTCCAGCAATTCTTGCCATATTGCTCCTTTCAGTCGCAGTACATAGTGCAAAGCTCAAAGAACAAAGTCTCTATTCTCCTTTTCTCCTTTGCGCTATGCCCTTTGTTCTATGCACTTCAGGGCTTTAGCCCTGACGCTGCTTATGCCTTGGATTCTTACAAATCACGTATAAAACGCCTTTACGTTTAACAATTTTGCAATCTTTGCATCTTTTTTTAATAGACGAGTTAACCTTCATAGTAAATTAGGTAAAGGGTTAAAGGTAAAAGGTGAAAAAAAATAATTAAAAATACTTTTACCGTTTACCTCTCGCCTTTCACCTTCTGTATTTTTGAATAATCCTTCCTCTTTCTTGATCGTACTTGGTCATTTCCACTAAAACGTTATCTCCAGGAAAAATTCTTATATATCGTCTTCTCATTATTCCTTTCAAAGTAGTCAAAATAACTCTTCCGTCGCCAAGTTCGACTCTGAACATTGTATTGGGAAGAGCTTCAGTCACTGTTCCCTCAATTTTCAAACTATCTTGATCTTGCATGCTTTTAACCAAAAAACAAGCTAATGAATTCATTAGCTTTCTTAGTCGTATTTATTAAGTTATAACTAGCGGACCTTCTTTGCTAACGACTACTGTATCTTCGAAAAGTCCTGATATTGTACCATCCGAGGTTGAAATTGTCCACCCGTCTGGCGCAATTTTAATATCAGGATTTCCCATCGCATACATTACTTCAATCGCAAAGACATTTCCCAAGGCAATTGTGGGACTTTTTTCTCTATTACCGTTTGTAAAACAGGGAATCTGCGGTTCCTCGTGCAAGTCCCTACCAACACCATGGCCAACCAGTGCTCGAATAGGGGAGTATCCACCTCCTTTTACCACCGATTCAATAGCTTCTGATATGTCGTAAATTCGATTTTCTACCCTGACCTGGGAAATTGCTTTTTCTAAAGCTTTCCTGCCCGTTGCCAAAAACTTTTCAAAAGTGGGGTTTGATCCTACAACCAGAGTAAATGACGTATCTGTATGAAATCCTTTGTAGAACATCCCTACGTCAACACTCACAACGTCTCCTTTTCTGAAAACGACGCTGGGTTTGGGAATTCCGTGGACCACACCATCGTTTATATTTACGCACGTTGCCCAAGAGTAGCCAGGAACCATTTTAAACGAGGCCTTTGCACCCTCCTTTTCAATAAGCTCCGAAGCCAAATCATCAATCTCTTTTGCATTTACGCCTTCTTTTACGGAATTTTTTAGTTCGTTTTTAACTCCAGACAATTTTTTTCCGCCCTCAATTATATGCTCAATCTCATTTTGAGTCTTTATAATAATTCCGTCGTTTTCAGTCATTTTCTATTTTTTTTAACCTTTCCAAAATATCTTCAAAAATAACTTCAATCGGCCGTTCTCCATCCACCCTCAGTAATTTCCCTTTTTTATCCAGATAATCAATGAGTTTTTTCGTATTGTCTTTGTAATAAGCAAATCTGGCTTTTATCGATTCCGGTTTATCATCTGCTCTTTGCATCAATTTACCACCACACTTGCCGCATTTGCCTGCTTCTGGCGGAGGACTGGTAATAAGGTTATAAACCTCACCACAATTCTCACAGATTCTCCTTGCCGAAAGTCTCCTTATTGCTTCTTTCTCAGTTATATCGAGTGCTATGACGGCATCTATATCATCACCTTTTGTTTTCAAAAACATCTCCAGCGCCCCGTATTGTGAAATAAACCTTGGGAATCCCTCAAATAATATATTCTTGAGGTCTGATTTATTCTCCTTAAGATAATCAAGAGCATACATAGTCATTTCTTCTTCAGGAATTAATTTTCCAGAATCAACAATCTTCTTGATTCTCGGGTCTTTTTCTGCCAAATCTCTGGACAACTCGCCTGTTTGGAAGTGAAATAATTTAAGCTTTTCGGAAAGCAGTTGTGCTTGAGTACCCTTACCAGATGCTGGCGCTCCCAAAATCACAATATTCATAACTATCTTAAGAAAGTTTCGTAACGTTTCATTACAAGTTGAGATTCAAGGTCCCGAGTTACTTCAAGAATCACCGAAACAACAATCAATATTCCTGTTCCCCCAATGGCCAAATTTGCAACCCCGATTACGTTTTGAAAAAGTGAAGGTAAAACTGCAATAAGACCCAAAAAAACCGCCCCAACCAAAGTAATTCTATTCAAGACAGAGGATAGATATTTTGATGTTTGAGCTCCAGGTCTTATTCCTGGAATAAATCCTCCGGACTTTTGCAAATTCTCTGAAATTCTCTCCGGATTAAAAACGACAGATGTATAAAAATAAGTAAATCCTACAACCAATAAGAAATAGGTGAAATTGTAAAGAAGCGAAGTAGGATTAAAAAAAGTAGAGATCTGATTTGCAAGTTGAGCGATTTTAGGGTTGCCAACCCCTGACAAAAATTGAGTGGCAAGTGATGGCAAAAGAACCAGTGATACTGCAAAAATTATCGGGATCACTCCTGCCTGATTTACTCTCAGGGGGATATAGGATGAAGTTAAACCGACTCTTCCAACGCGCCTTGCATAACTTACCGGAATCTGACGGGTGGCCTCATTCATAAAAACAATAAGGCCGACAATTACAATTGAAAGAACAAGAAATACTACAATTTTAAGAAGATCTGCTCCCGTAACAACCGCAATTGACTGGCCAAGAGTTACAGGAAGTCTTGCAATAATACCGGCAAATATCAAAAACGATATGCCGTTACCAACTCCGTATTCATTGATCAATTCTCCCAGCCAAACCGAAAGCATACTTCCCGCTGCCATTGTAACCACTAGAGCTATTAAGGGAACGGGGTCGAGTGAAGAAATGACATTCTGACTTCGTAAAAGAGTATACATCCCAAATCCCTGTAGGGTCGCCAAGGGCACGGTTATAAAGCGTGTATATTGATTAATTTTCTCCTGACCAAATTCGCCTTCTTTTGATAGCTCTTCTAAGCTTGGTATAACGTATGTTAAAAGTTGCATAATGATAGACGCATTAATATAAGGCGTAAGCCCGAGTGCCATAATTGAAAAATTAGCTAAAGTTCCTCCTGAAAAAACATCTAGAAGAGAAAGAAGCGGACTACCCAAGAAAAGAGCTTGAAGAGAACTTCTGTCGATTCCCGCAGCAGGAATGTGGGCAGCCAGCCTGAAAATTGCCAGAAGGACAGCTGTAATTAAAAATTTCTTCCTGATATCAGGCGACTTAACCGCTTTTTGGAAAAATTGAATTATCTTATTTAACACATTATTTTCCTTTCTCGCTTTCGGAAGCCACCTTCCCACCCGCCTTCTCAATAAGTTTTGCAGCCGACTTGGAAATCGGAACGGCAATCGATAACTTTTTCTTAATTTCCCCGTCGCCCAATACTTTTACCCCATACATCTCTGCATCTTTCTTGTCCACAATGCCAGAGCTAATGAGAAGTTCCAGTGTAACATTACTGCCGCTGGGTAAAATTTCAAGATACGCCATTTTAATAATAATTGGCTTACTTTTGGCTTTAAATTTTCCTTTTCCACGCCTGAGAGGCAATCTTTTGATTAAGGATTTTTTCATCTTAACCCCTTCAAAAAGTATTCCAATTGAACCTCTCGATTTCTGACCTTTTTGACCTCTTCCAACAGTGTGTCCACCCTTGCCGCTGCCATAACCGCGACCTAATCTTTTTTTGCCTCTTGAAACTATTTTTGGTAATTGTCTCATTTTGATTTTAACGCCTCCTTCCTTCTGTCTATCTTGGAAAGAGTTCTCAGTGCCTCAAGCGTTGCGTAAACATTTGAAATTTTATTGGACGTTCCCAAAATTTTACCAACAGCATCTCTGACTCCAGCGGCTTCCAACACCACTCTCATTGGTCCACCGGCTATTATTCCAGAACCTGGTGGAGCCGGCTTTAAAAGAACTCTGGCTGCAGAAAATTTTTCCTCGACAGAGTAGGGGATGGTCGTTCCTCTTAGTGGGATTTTAAACATCCTTCTTTTTGCCGCGTCAATAGACTTTCTAATGGCGCCAGATACTGCAGTCGCTTTTGAAAGCCCTACCCCTACTTTTCCCTTTTTATCTCCCACGACAACCAAAGCAGAGAAACGGATAGTATTTCCTCCCTTTGTCTTCTTGGAAATTCTCCTTATATCAATCACTGTTTCTGCTAATTCTTTACCAATCTGGCCAAACTCATTCATTAAAAAACCAAGCCTCCTTTCCGCGCACCTTCGGCTACTGCCTTAACTCTTCCATGATATTTGTAGCCTCCACGGTCAAATACTATTTTTTTAATTTTCTTCTTTTCCGCTTTCTTTGCCAAGAGCTCGCCAACCGTCCGAGCCAAGTCGGTTTTGCTAACTCCAGATACTTCAGGATCTTTACTCTGCGACTTCTTTTGTACTTTTTTTCCATCTGTTTTTTTCTTTAATTCCAGATCGCTTACAGAAACTAAAGTTTCACCTTTGACATCATCGATAATCTGAACGTATAAATGTTTTGATGATCGATACACCGAAACTCTTGGGCGACTTTTTGTCCCAAAGACCCTGGCTCTTGTCCGTTTTTTACGGCGTAAGTGTTTTTGAATTTTATCTTTCATGTTCGTTTTCTTCTCTTCAGGCTGGAGCCCCGACTGCTTTTGCAGCTTTTCCAGCCTTCCTTCTTATAATTTCATCCTTGTACTTGATTCCCTTTCCCTTATAGGGTTCTGGGGGGCGTATGGCCCGAATTTTGGCAGCAATTTGACCAACAACCTCTTTATCAATTCCGTCAATAAATACGTCCGTTTTCTCAACCCTGAAACCAATTCCTGTCGGAGCTTCTATTTTAACAGGATGAGAATAGCCAACCGAAAGAATTAGTGTGTTACCAGAAACTTCAGCCCGATATCCTGTCCCAACCAATTCAAGATGCTTTGACCATCCATCCGTAACTCCCTTAACCATATTGTTGATTAAGGCCCGGCTCGTTCCGTGCAAGGCTTTGGATTGTTTATTTTTACCCTTAACCAAAACTTTAATCTCCTTTGTTGTATCACCTATTTCTATAAAGACGTTTCTAGGTAAATTTATTCTGAGTTCACCCTTTGGACCTGTAACAACAACCGTTTGGTTATCTAAATTAACGCTTACACCTTCAGGGATCTTTATTGGTAATTTTCCTATTAAACTCATACTTTTTTAGAGAATTTCTGCAATGACTTCTCCTCCTACTCCTTTTTTAATTGCTTCACGAGACGACATGACGCCTTTGGGTGTAGATACTATCAAAATCGATGGACTACGCCTTTTTTCAATCTCGTCTCTTGTAATATAAATACGCAACCCCGGTTTGGAAATTAGCTTTATATCTGTTATCACGGGTTCTTTTTTCCTATAACTCATACGAAGGACTAATTGTTTTTCCTCCTCCCGTATTTCTTCGAGATAATTCTCTTCCCGGAGTACTTTTGCAACTGCGGCAATTAATCTACTAGGTTGAACTTCAACCGTCTTCTTTCCGGCTAGACTCCCGTTTTTAAGACGAGTTAAAAAATCGCCGACAGGATAATTTATATTCCCAATTTTCTTTTTAGTCTTTTTATTTTTCATTTTCTATTAAGTTACCAGCTTGCCTTTCTCACGCCTGGAATTTCTCCTCGATGAGCATACTCTCTAAAACAAAGTCTACAAAGACCAAAACGTCTAAGATACCCTCTTGATCTCCCACAAAATTTACATCGATTCCTGTAGCGAATTTTATATTTAAGCTTTTTCGTTTCTCTGATTACTTTTGACTTTTTTGCCAT
>LBWB01000026.1 GCA_000993405.1 Candidatus Woesebacteria bacterium GW2011_GWB1_39_12
TTTCTTCAATCTGCTAACTATAAGAGAAGTATAGCAGAGTTCATACAGGAAATCAAATTGACTATAGGGTAATAGCAACGGTATTGGAACTAAACCTGGGATTATGGGGTCAAATTTTCCAGAATATCTTTTTCATGCAAGAAGATTAGATCAAGATTATTTTTTTCGGAATTCGTAGGATTGCTTTATGATTTTCATTATATACGGGATATCTTCTTCTCGACGCAATTCGAATCTACTTAGGGGAATTTTTGACCAACCTTGCCATGATTTTGGAGCAGGCTTTAATCTTTTCTCGGGATCAAAAGGATGTTCAACTGAGAGGTTTAGCATTAATTTATCGGCTGAATAGATTTGTAAAGTGACAATATTGTATCCTTTTAACTGATATCCAATATACCAAGAAACCGCTTTCTCCTTTATCTGGGGGTCGAGTAGCAAAATTTGCTCTCTGGTCTTTTGGAATAAATCTTTTATTTCTTCCGTGGCTTTTGTGAGATGATCCTCTAACGTATACGTTTTTATTTCTTTTGCAGCAGTACCTGTCAAGATAGAAGGCTTTTTCTCTGCCCGCCTTTCAGCTCCCACCGGTGTTATTTCATCGTATTCAATTAATCCTCCTTCATATATCGCAACCTCCCAAAGTTCAAAAGGAAGATTCGGACTCAATGCCCGCTTCTGATAAGTATTAAATTTCGGTCCTATAAACATGACGCGCGTTTGACTCCAGTCAACATCGTTCTTTTTCAATGTTTTTCCTGTCTTCTCCATATATTCCAATAGAATATCTGCCTTATGATCTAAAATAAGATTAAGATATGTCTGTCCTTGATCCATAAGGGTAAAATTTTCAACCTTTTTGTATTCAATGATGACAAAAGACTTGGTAACGGGATTGAATGCCAGGGTGTCGAGCCAAAAGGTTTCAAGATTGAACTCTGTGGAAACAAACTCTAGCCCAAAGAGAGTGTCCAAGTTGGTCTCTGTCAGATTCTGAAGTTTTTTCTCTTTATCAAAATATGACTCAAAGCGCAGTTCCTTAACTCCACCTAGCTTTGTGCCCGAGATTCGAAATATGGCCATCTGAGGCAATTATACTCCTCTTAAAAATTCTGAGTGTAATCGAAGAACAAATTTTTTATAGTGAGCTAGCCGAATCCACTCAAGGGTCAAATTTTTAAGAAGGAATTAATTTCTGCAGTTTGGGGGGATTTGGGCGGCAGCCACACGCCATCGCGTGGGCAACATGCCATTTGATCCTATCATTAAGTGAAGGATTCTTCGGCATTTTATGTTTCCTGTGCCACTCCGCGTTAATCTTCATACCCAATTTTAGCATTGAAAATGTGAGATCAAATCTGATGAAACCCCGATGTTCAAATCTGTTTAACACACAGTATTGGGAGTTTAAGATGCAAAGGAAAAAGCAGGCGCTTGAAATATATTTTAACTGATGCAAAAAACTGCTTTGCCCGCGAACGGATCCTAGCAGCTAACTTGTCGAATATGTCTTTCTTTGATAAACCTGGGTGTTTCATTTAATTCGCGGTTAGTTTATGTGTGCTTAGTTGAGTGTATCTATTTACATTATCGCTTAGAAGCGAATCAAGCTCTATTTGATCCAACACGAATGAATTTCTTTTTCCGGCAGTGCTAAAAAGCAGTTTTTTAATTGAATCAAAAAATACTTTCTTAACTTTACTATTGCTGTTAATTGACGCTTCGTAATCTTTGAAATGATTGAAAATTGTTTTTATATGCTCGGCGCGAACAAACGATATTTTTATTCTCCCTGAGTTTTTTGCAAGTTTTCTATATTTTAAAACAAAATTTTTAGGTGCTTGAACATTACTGATAAAAATAAATCCCTTCAGCCCTCCGTTATCTTTCACCGTTTGATTCTTTTTGCCATCCTTTATGTAGCGAGTGTTTTTTGCGTCTTTGCCCAGAGCCACTCTTGCAGTTTCACAAAACTTTGTGTCCCAAACGAAACAGCCGTATTTAGTGTTAGTCAATGGCATGGCAGTAATGCCGTCGGGGAATGCACGACCTCTTTTATTTGCCCCTAGCCAGATTGAATTTCCGAATATATAACTAAGTAAGATTGAACAATCAGCTTCGAAAAATTCTGCTCCAAAATTCTTTGATACTCCATTTTTGTCTTTATAAAATTGGTCTGTGCTGATTCTTGTTATTGATTCATCTGCTAAACTTCGTACACGATTAAGCCTTTGTCGGTTTACCCTTTGAATAAGTTGCTTAATAAATTGGGAATCGTTAGACAACAATTTAGAGATAACCTTATATAATTCCAGTACTTCGACATGACTTGTAGTTGCTAGTATTTGGGCATCAGCTTTTGAAGTAATGATTATTGCATTGGGGTATCTAAATTGCAGGATTTCTAAATGGTGATCACTAAGAGGTTTTGTAATAGGGATTAAGCAGATAGATTTATCAGAATTTCTTACTTCTGTAGTATAAATATCTCGTCTTATTAGTTTACGCTTGAACCTTTCAGCAGTAAAACCCAGTTCTAAACATTTCTTGTAAATAAATTCCGCAACTCTTTTTTCGTCAATTACATCAACAACAATTGTCTTGGCATTAAACATCCATCCGCCACAGTTTCTACAAGTCTTGTGGTTCCATTTATACTGGAATTTCAATCTGCAATTCGGATTAAAGCAATAACGAGCGTCGTCCTTAGATTCAAATTTTAGGGTCAACAATTTATTATTAAGCAAGGCCTTATAAATATTTAATGATTTTTCAGAACGAACCTCTACTTTTCTTTGTTTCTTTGCAACATTCTGCAAAAATGTCCTGTAAATTTCATCTTCTGGAATATCTTTAACACGAATACGTTTACCAAGGGGTAGAGCAAAGTCCTTTTCAAAATCGCCTCTTAACTTCGTTCTCTCTAAAGAATTGAGCCGTCTATCATCTAATTGCAATGTAATTGCTCCTATAATCCCTTCTGTAAGGCGAGTATAAAATTCAACAAAAACTTGACCTCTGGTTTGAATTTCTTTATTTGAAACCCTAATACTAACAAATTTATCTAGTACTTCCGGGCCCGCTTTATTGAATTTCTGTTTCATCAACTGATACAGGGCAACGTTTCTTTGTTGGTTAAACTGGGGGAAGATCGAAAGCTTATACTCGTTATCAAAAAAGTTAATTCCAATCAGTAAGAAATGCTCCGACTCTCCAGATTTAATAAAATTCATTAGTTTAGTGAAATCTCCACTTACTTCAGGAGTATCTATGTAAGATTGAAACCATTTAGATAATTTTTGTTTTATTAAATTGTTTTCCTTCGATGAATCTGCGGAAATATCAAAAGTAATTTTCCCATCATTTCTTTTGAGTCTGATAAATTTATAGATATTCTTTCCTTGACTGTTCTTAAGAAAAGGTAAAATGGTTGCAGTATCGAACATAATCTTAGGTAGGTTTTTGTAAGAAGCGTTCTCATGGCGAGAAGATAATAAGGTTCTTATGGGCCCGCCATCTAATTTTTGAATAGAACCGCTTCCAATATATTTAGCTTCAAACATTCTCCCCTCGCCACGTTCGTTTAACTTGTACAGCAAAAATAATTGACGAAAGGATTTTTTGGCAGAAGTAAAACTGTTGTAGTGCAACTTTCTGAATAACTTAGTAAAGGCTTCCGATACAGACCTGCTATATGTCCATTTGACCACAGTATCCGGATCTTCGCTAAAAAAGATTGTGAACTTGTGAAATTGGAGAAGCGGTTCTTGGTACTTTTCGTCAAAAGATTTGCGTACTTTATCAATAGCTGACTGAGTCACTCCTAACTTAATAAGTCTTTTTTCATCACGTCGCGGGTTGTAGTTCTTAATAACGCGTTTAGGCTTTCTAATATAAACCCCCATATCATTCCAAAATTTAGTCCATTGTGTCTTATTGATTTTTTGCTTTTTTGTCATATTTTTTGAGTACAACTTTCGTGCACAATCAAAAGGTGACCGAATTGGTCTCCCTGCTGGATATTTTGATAGTGGTCGGTATAAGAACTGTGAATCTTTATACTTCCATTATTAACTGCTAAATCTAATTCATCTGAAATGACAAGCTCTCCACAAATAGCGCAAACTCTATGCCTATCAATCCAATGGAAATGTCTAGCCCATTCAATTAGCTCTGGTTCGTCGTCCTTAGTAAAGGATGAGTCCGGAGCACCGTATAGATGCACTATCTGTTCTTTTTTGCACAACTCGCAGTAATACTTTGTGGTGAAAATAATTTGTTGCATGTCACTTTTCTCTATATTCACATTTGTTATTACGGCATCGCCAATATTCCGTTTGATTTGGAAATTTGCTATTAATACCTGCTAGATTGGCGACTTTTGGCTCCATACTCTTAAACATTTCATCTCCACACGCCGGACAGATTTTGCCCCCAAAAGTAAAATCGCTGTTATAAATGGTTTCTATATCTTTACCTAACAGCCGTTTAAACCAATGATATAAAATGTCTTTTTTAGAACGATCATCAACCGAAAAACGTATCCCGCCTCTTTTCTCTTCGGGACCATTTTTCGCTTGACAAACAAGCTCAATATCTCCGGTGTCTTCTCGTTGCAACACTTCCTTTAGAATAAGAATGTTATAGGAGATCTCTAATCTATCGAGTCCACTAAAAGACCCTGCCAGAAGTGACGGAAGCTCAAATAGTTTGTTATCTTTTAGCAACATAGTTATTTATCTGCCTGCTTTTTTAATAATCCTTCCTGTTTGATTTATCACTCCAACCCCCGTTCCCTGAGTAGCGGAGAGAGCGTTATTTACGTTTATCTTGTTAACCGCTAAATATCTGGCCTTGTCTGATTTCTCAACTTGTTTTATGCCTTGTTGTATTCCGGCCTTTTTGGTTTCAACCTCTATTACCCTGGTTGGTAAAACCAGATCAATTCCTTTATCAGATTTGTATTTTGTGCCAAATTTGTTTGCCAATTTATTGGCGATCTGGTCGTGTATGCTAGTCATTTTTACCCTCCACAATTTCGATTTCTTCCGGCGTGAGGCCGTAGAGTTTGTAAACTAACTGGTCTATTTCTCCTTCTACTTCCTTATTGTCTCCTTCACTGGCTAAAAGAGTGGTTGTTAATTTGTCTAATTTATCTTGAGACTCTATTAAGTTTTTTGGGATCGGTAGAGCATCTACTTCGTACCCATTAACATTGCTGTTTGTGCTAAATTTCTTAAAATACCAGTTCAGAAGAAAAGAGTTTAATATAGCAAGTAAACCTCTGTTGCTGTATTTACTATCGCTTAAAAGAATATAATTAGCTGAATTACCACAATAAGTTCCATCTTTAAGAATTGTCATTTTGAGACGCACGCGCTCATTTACTCCCGTGATTCCCTGCATAACAATACGTTCATACTGATGATGTTTTGATTTCTCTCCATTGTTTTGCTTAAGGTACTCATTTTCTTTTAAGTATTCTATTTCGCCTTGACTCATAATTTTGTTAATACGGTAACGGTTAATTTGAGCACCCTTTATCATGGGGGCGTAACTTTTATCCCTTGTAAGAAATTTTTTATGGAAGGTTAAATTTATCTCTCCTTCATAACATCTGCCCATACTTGAAAGTAGAATACTTTTATCTGTATCAACAATTTTTTTGAGAACAGATAATTCATTTTCGTCAATCATGGGTATAGAATGACTTGCAGGATCAAGAAGGTGAATATCTTCTTTGCTTATCCAAACTGTTGGCACACCTTCTAAAATTTGTCTTGCGTAATGAGTCCTTACCCTAAAAGGTTTTTGAGGTAAAGTTTTCTGAAGGCAAAGTATACAAGTTGACATTTTCACCGATTCAAATACTCGTACATTTTTATCATCTCTTTCAGGAAATGCTTCAATAAAAATAATTTGGGTTTTATCCAAACAATAATCTCTGATACCTAGAGAGGTTCCATCTCCCATAAATGCGTAAGGCATTATCATGCTCATAATTCCATCGTCTTTTAATAGATTTATTCCGCGAGCAATGAAAAGCCTAAATAAATTAATCTTGCCTCCGAGGGCATCTTTATATATTGGATTAAGGCGCAGTTCATTAAGCTCTCGTTCTGTAATCTTATGACCTTCAGTTTTATTGAGTACATCATAAGGGGGGTTAGCGATGACTAGATCAAACCCGCCTTTCCTTTCAAACACATCTGAAAAATGGAGTTGAAACAAGAAAAACGGCTTTACATTACTTTTCTTTATCTCATTAAAAGTTTCTAAAATCTGTGCTTGCTGAGATGATAGCTTTGAAATTCTCTCTGCTTCTGACGCCGGAATTCCTACACCAGCATACAAAAACTTATCTGCGATTTGTTTTGTTTGTGATTCCAGCTTTCCAACCTCGTCTTTAACTGTTACTTCAATAAGATCAAACTCAATTTTATCTATTTGAGTTTTAATTTGCTTTTTCTTTTCAGGGTCAGACTCTTTGAAGTATAAGGAGTGGAGTTGTTGCAGGGCTTTTAAGATATTAGCCTTATTATCGTCTTCAAACATTGAGACTTGTTGTATATCATCTTCAAAAAGTTTGAGTACCTTCTTGCCGTTTGTTTGTTGTCTTGCCTTCTCAAAATTAAAGAGTTTAACCCCCATAAATTCATCAAGCAGGGAATTGCCAACCATAATCTTGTAGTCAAGGTTCGGCAGTGGCTCTATTTCTGAAAGGTTGTGGTCAACAACTAAAGTCAGCCACAAACGAAGTTTAGCAATTTCAGAAGCTCCCGGGTCTATATCTACACCATAGATATTATTTTGAATCGTTGCCTTTTTAAGTTCGTATTCGGAGAGGCTACGCCCAAGCTCCCGATTAAGGCTTAGGCGGGCGTTTATAACTTCATGGAGCATGCCAACCAAGAAAGCGCCAGAACCACAGGCGGGGTCTAAAACCTTAATGTCGGTTAGTTTCTCGTCTATTTCTTTTGCCTTTCCCTTTATAAGAGGACTTAGAGTTTCTTTCTTTTCAAGGGATTGTTCACGATCCAAAAAGCTGCGTATTTCCTCTTGTCCTATACCAACTTCTGAAGCTAAATAATTTATGAGGCTTTCGTGGCACATATAGTGGACTATTTCTCGCGGGGTATAGTACGTGCCTTTACCTTTACGTAAGTTTTCTTCAAGAAGATTCTCAAAAACCTTACCCAACATTTCAGGGTCAATGGCAACTTCTTTTTCCAGTGGCTCATCCTCTTTAACAGTAAAATTGTATTTTTCAAAAACCGAGAAAACATTATCGAAAGTTGGGTTTTCTAAAAGTATGTGATTTCTTACATCTGTATAGTCGTATTCGGGTTCAAAAAGTCCTCCGTTAAGAAAGGGAATCCTGCCGCCAAACTGTGTAGCTTGATCTGGTTTATCACGGCGGGGATTGTTGAGGGTATCAAAAAAAAGCGGCTCGAGATAATCTTTAAAATAATTCTTTTTATCTTTCTTGGCTTCTTGAAACTTGTTATAAAGAAACTTTTTATCACCGCTACCCCAACCATCAAAACAGTTAAGCCACCCTCTTTTTTGTATGAAGTAAAGAAACATCAGGCGGCCTAAAAGTATTTTGACAAAGTTTTCTATAGAACCATCTCTGGAAAAAAGCGTAAATTTTAGGTGCTTATTTTGTCTTGTAACTTCTCTTACTAATCTTTCAAAAACTTCCCGATATTCGGTAAAGAACTTCTTAGTAACCTTCTCAACACTAAATGCGCTTTGAAATAGTTTATAAACCTCAACAGGGTTTTTAGTTTCACTAGAAAGAGCAAGGCTCGTTAGTATTTCTTTGTCCGTGTGGTAGGGTTGAGTGCTGTCAATGACAAGTTTTGTAAGTTTGCGCTTGAACTCTCCGGGTCCCTCACGGACTTTTTCAACAAGAGTAAAAGTGTAAGTTTTGAAATCAGGAGTAAAAATAATGAAAGGGAAGTCTACCTCGCGTAAAATTTTCTCCGGTATAGTGCGGATTGCCTCTTTGTTTTCCTCTTTGAGTTTAAACAAGAGAATCTGAAAACGGCGGTCATAATTTGAAACCGCAAAAATCTTCTCAACTAATGCGGCTTCTTTGACCGGTAAGTTATAAACAGACGGATTAGTTTTGAGGTGAGAATCAAGTACCTTATATCCTAACGAATCAAAAAGCTGATACACCTTCTCCGGTGTATCCATTGCCGGAATAAATTCATCTAAATCTAGTTGGTTTCTCATGGTTCATGAAATATAGTCAACACAAATGAGTTTTAACTTCTTATCGTTAAATTCCTCAATGACCTCTGTTGGCGTTTCGACTTTATCAGATAAAAAGTCGCCAATCTCGGCTACCAATTTTCGCCAACTCTTGTGCGTCTTTTTAAAAGCGTTCCATGATCGCCTTAGATACTGTAGGCGTTTTTTAGTAAAGTTAACCTCGTTAATCTTAATAACAATTTCTTCTATTTTTGCTCGCCCTTTTACATCTTCCTCAAATAATACTTCTGTTTTAATATGTTCCAGCTCATCTCTCATATCGATTAAAAACTTCTCTTTCTTGCCCGAAGGGGTACGCATTTCTACTTCAAATCTTGTTTCATTAAAAAGGTCTGCAATGCGGCCCTTTATTTCTTCGTATGCTTGATAAACATCAATATCTTCCGGTACGACACGCTTCTCGTCTTGCCTACAGGCTATAAAGTCTAAAATCTCTGTTTTATTTGTCTTGAAGTCTTTGTGTACTAAATCGTAGAGATACCAGAAGTGGTATTCACCTGCATATTGGAGGTAAAAGAAAACGCCACGATAGCCCTTCTTTAACCCGCTTTGTATTCCATGAGGTAACTCTTGCGCAAACGCCGGCAATTTATCTAGCCCGAAATTTTTCAAAGGCTGAAAGAACAGCTCGCCACCGCCGAATTGTTCGGCTTCCAAAAGCTCCATTGTTTTATCTTTTGTTTCTTCCTCTTCACTTTTTAAGTCGCGGATAATTCCAAACACTTTAGGATTTATTTGCTCGCCCAAAACGGAGGCGTCAAGGCCAATAGTGTCGTTTATCATCATTATTTTCTTTTGAAGTGTTTGTACCAAATCAAGCAAAGACTCTAGTTCATCTTCTGGATAGAAGTTGTAAATAATAATTTCTTTGAAAGGCGAACCTATACGATCAATTCGTCCCGCCCTTTGAATCATTCTTACCGGATTCCAATGTAGGTCGTAGTTAGTAACAGTTTTTGCTCTTTGTAGGTTTTGTCCTTCGGAGAGAATATCGGTTGAAATAATGACGTTTGTCTTACCGTTTAAGAAATCCTCAAGGATACCCTGACGTTCACTGGACGAATTACTACCCGTAACAAAAGCGATTTTCTTGCCAAACTTTTTCTTGAAGTCTGCGTCGTTATCAAGTGCTTGGGCCACATATTTAACAGTATCCGAGTAGTAAGAAAAAATAACGGCTTTCTCGCTTTTGAGATTTTTGAGTAAATGCTCCTTGAACTTAATAAGTTTTGCATCTTGGCTCTCATCTATATTTTTAATGTCATTGTAAATAGTTGAAAAAACCTTAATGTCCCGATCTAAATCCGCAAAAAGCTTCTCTTTGTTGTAGTCTTTGAGGTCTATGTCTTCCAAATGCTTAGCAAAATCTCCCAAGTCGTCTATATCTTCAACCGATTCATCTAAACTGTTAATATATTTTTCAAAAAACTTCTTGCGTAGGATTTTTCCTTTTTGGACAACACTTTTAAATTCAGTTAGGAATTCCATATGGCTTTTAACACTTTTTCTAAATGCCTCAACCGAACTTTCCAATCTTTTAAGAAGAACCGTTTGAAAAATTCCGGCCAAAGCAATACCTCTTTGAACTTTCACCAAATCCTTTTTCTCGGAAATGTTATATTCGGATAGTTTGTAATAGGCAAGAGTTAAATCTGCCTCTATTTTTCTTGAAATCTCGGCATAGAGACCATCGTATGCTTTATCAAGGGAATAATGGACTTCTTCCAATTTTCTATCCGGGAACTCGATCTTTATATATTCGCCAGTTTCTGTTTTAAACTTTGCGTCATGATAGTTTTCTCTGATATATTGTCTAGTCCTGCGAATTGAGATTGACTGCAAAACATCGTTAATGTGATTGGTGTTTCCCTTCTGTGCCTTGTTAAATTCTTTTTGTAAATCGAAAATACCCTGCTTAATAAACATGCGCTTATTATTTTGACCAATAAGCATAAGCTGAAAGTAAAAGTCCCAAACTGTGTTATTCATTGGAGTCGCAGTCATTAAAATTACTTTTGGGGTTTTACCGTAGGAACGGATTTTCTCTATCAGCGAAAAGAGGTTTTCATATCGGTTTGATATTGGGTTTCTAAAGTTGTGAGATTCATCAATTACAATCAGCGAAATATCGGATAGCTTAATTTGGTGGCGTTTTTCTAAATCTTCATAGTCCAAGCCTTCCCCGCCCAAATACTCTTGGTGGATGATGTTTTCTGAAACACCCAAATCTTTAAGCTCCGCCTGCCACATCCGGTGGAGCTGTGCTGGGCAGACAACTAAAAACTTACGCCTTCTATAGAAGCCGAAGTCTTCAATAACCTTTTTTGCAATCCATGTTTTACCAAGGCCTACCGAATCGGCAACAAGTACCCCGTTATAGTTGGTAAGCGACGAGTAAATTCTATTAACCGCGTCCTCTTGAAAAGTGGCTAAATTAACAACGCTGTCCGGTAGGTTTTCATTTGTATGGGTATCGGTTGGTTCTAATTCTTTCCTTTGAAGCTCGTAAAGAGCTTTAATATAAACTTCATACGGCGAGTATTCCTTTGTGCCCAGCTTTGAGCTTTTAAGAATTTCGGTAAGTTCTTGCTTAAAATCACGGGCTTGCTCCCAAAATTTATCAAACCACTCCTTCTTCACATAAACGGGGTGGGGATCAATAAGAACTGCGTTTAATTCTGTGTTACCGGCAAGGCCCGAATAGGTAAAGTTACTGGAACCAATAATGGCCAGGCCATCAAAAATATATGCCTTGCCGTGTAAGAATGGCTTTTCCAGAAGTTTAACTTCAACGATCTGCTTCTCAAGGAATGAGATAAGGTCTTTGACTGCTTGTGATTTTTTAGAAGTAAATTCTTCATTTTCAAGGTCTTCGCGTAGATTCATTTTATAAAAAGTTATCGGCTCGAATAAATCCGGTTTTAGCTTGTCGTCAACAGAGGGAGAATGGCCCAACAGAAGTCTAAACTTTTTTACTCCTTTAATTTCTTGGGCTACTAGTTCGAAGCCACCAACATTAAAATATCCAGTAGCAACGTCAAAGTGGTTTGGTTGATCATTAAGGATATTTCTTAACTCGGTAAAGAGTTTTATCTTGTCGTTATCAATGATTGATTTATTCGGCGTATACATTCTGTCCGTATTTTACTACTTTTTTGAGCCTGAAGCTAAGTTTAGATTTCGTAAAACCAACCGAAATCTGGATTTTCAACTTCTTTTCCGTTCGACTACGCTCAGGATTCGTCGGCGTAGAACCAGTCGAAAGATGGATTCTCCACCTCCTTAATATTACTCCTATACATCTTATAAACCCCATCTTCCAATACCGTCTGCCAGGTGCCTTCGTAATAATGCTCTTGCCTCTCTCCGTTGACCCAATTGCTTGTCGAGAATTTAACGAAAACGATATTTCTTCTTTCGTCTTCCATTCTGGTTCCGTAGATCTGAACGTCCAAAATATCTTTGAAACGGTTCGTCCATTCTTCAAAATTTGTTTTTTGCAGATAAGCTTTACTTAAAAGCTTGAATCCCTCCTCCATTCTTCTGGCTTTCAGGTAAGTATAAAAGGCGGCAACCGCCCCTTCGGGAGTTGAGGCGTCCACGTATATCTTGGCTATATCCTGCTGTCCAAATGTCGGCCAGAGGTTCTGAATGGAATCGGCCGAGATGAAA
>LBWB01000027.1 GCA_000993405.1 Candidatus Woesebacteria bacterium GW2011_GWB1_39_12
ATTTCAGTTATCTCGGAAAGACTGCGGATGTCGTTCTATTGGTGATTTTTCCTGCAATACTTTCTTCGTTCCTACGTTTCCCGGATTGACAGCAATTTGCCCTTATTGTTCGAGGAGATCCGCAGTCGCAGGCGGGAAACTACGAGATGTACAACACTGCGATATTCCATTCAAGTTCCATTTAGGATATGCTCGGAATTATCAATGGAGTGTTCTTGGTAATTGGAATGATGAAATGTGTGGATTCAAGAATGTCAAACTATCGAACGGAGGATCCATTGTTCATTTTTGCAAATTCCTCTCATTTGAAGAAGCCTGGCAATGGAAAGAATCATATAATCCGAGTGGGTTTTTCGAAACTCATCTGCGATCAAAATTTGCGTGAATTGTCGAAAGGAGAATGTCAATGGAACTCGTAATCAAACTGAAAAACCCTCGTGATGGATATGCCCAACTGCTTCAAGTGGAGCGATCCCACGGAATGCACTTCCGAAGCAATTCGTTGCTTGGACAGGATACTGGAATCTTCCGTGCTGAAATTCCTGCAATGGCAATCAACAAGGTTGATGATCTGCGAGATGACTCAAGGATTCAACACGTTGAGCAAAACCGAATTCTTGGGTTGATGCCCAATGAGTCGGCAATTGCGGTAAATACGGATCCTAACAAACGACCGAAGAAGCCGAATGATCCTCTCTATCCAAAGCAGTGGCATCTGGACATGATCGAGATGCCAAAGGCTTGGCAGCGTTCAACAGGAAAGGGTGCGGTTGTCGCAGTGCTTGACACCGGGGTTGCTTTTAAGTGTCTTGCCAAAGATCGTCCTCACCTCGCCGACCTTGATTCAAGGCGATGTGTAGAGCCTTATAATGCCACAAATGGCTCAAAGGATGCATGGGATGGGATGGGTCATGGATCCCACGTTTCAGGAACTGTTGGGCAGGACACTGACAATGGTTATGGATGCGCAGGTGTTGCCCCTGATTCAAGGATTATGCCAGTCAAGGTTTTGACCGATCAAGGATATGGCTCAATTTCAGACATCGCAGACGGGATCTATTATGCCGTGAAGAAAGGTGCTCATGTGATCTCAATGAGTTTAGGTGGTACTGGCTATTCCCCTGTGTTGCATCAAGCCTGCAAGGATGCCCACAAGGCAGGTGTTTTGGTTGTTGCTGCTGCTGGAAATAATGGCGACGACGAACCTCACTATCCCGCTGCTTATCCAGAGGTTATGGCGGTCAGCGCCGTTGGTCCTGATGCAATTATCACTGAGTATTCGAGCTATGGAGATTTCGTCAACATTGCTGCTCCCGGTGGAAACACTCGCAAATTCGGCGAGGACGGTGGTGTCTTGCAGGAAAGCGTGTATCAGGGAAAGGCGCAGTTTGTGAGTTGGAACGGTACTTCTATGTCGTGTCCAAGTGTATCAGGAACAGCAGCACTCTTGATTCAGAAAGGTGTTAAAGGCTCGGATAGACTATGGGAGGTGATTACTTCCAGCGCAGTTGATCGTGGAGATCCCTACAAATACGGATCTGGACTTTTGAATGCCTGGAATGCTTTGACAAAATAATTCTGCAAACTATGGCATTTCCCTACTGAATTGAGTATCATCTCTGTGAAAGTAGGGAAATGTCAATGCAGAAAATTTCAGTTTCAAACGGAAAATACTGGGCGGTTGTTGATGATGAAGATTTTTCGAAAGTCTCAATGGTGAAATGGTTCAAAGATAGTGGAAGAAATGGCAATGTCTATGCCAAAGGAAACAATCCCGGATACAAGAAAGGAAATCCACTTTTCAAAGGTTGGAAATCAACGATTCAGATGCATCGACTGATTCTTGACCTCAAAAAAGGAAACTATGTGGATCACATCGATCACGATGGACTGAACAACCAGAAATCAAATCTTCGAATCGTCTCAAACAAACAGAATTGTCTGAATCGAAACAAACAAATCGGAGACTACACCTCAAAGTTTCGCGGAGTTTGTTTCAACAAGAATCACAAAAAATGGCACGCTTATATCAATATCAATGATCAAGTAGAAGAACGACAAATCAATCTTGGATATTATGACGATGAAAAAACTGCTGCGTTGGTTTATGATGGAGCAATGAGGAAAAGATACGGAGATGACTATTTGAATCCTAACTTTCCTGATTTTGATGGAGAATATCCAACACCGAATGTTCGTGGAAAACCCAAGGGATATTACTTTGATCCAAAGAGAAAATTGTTCTGCGTTGAATTCCGGAAGAATCAAAAACGTTTCAGAGGGTATGCCAAAACAGAACCAGAAGCAATTGAGTTGAGAACAAAGTTTGAAAAGGAAAATCAATGAAACCACTTTTGCCAACAATCATTCGCGATCCAAGGAGAGAAACCGAGCATGATCCTCCAAGTTTCGCATTATATAGCCACAGAACAGGGCAATGTAAATCTAATCACAAAAAGTTCTTGCAGTCTTTTGACGAAGCCAAATCTCTGGTTGGAGATTCACTTGATCTCGCCTTTCGTTTTGACGTGCAAACAGAATCAATGTCATCAGACAACTTGAAAGAATCCAAATTTGGGGGATTGCCAAACTTTGAGAACTTCTTTTCGCACGAGGAAACGGCTGAACAATTCGTGAATCGGCATTGGCCTCGTTGCGGGGTTTGCCACAAGCCAATGCAATTTATTGGACAGGTTGATTTGTCTGATTGGCTGTGGGCAATTCACAGCATCACCTTGCAAAAAGTGGAAGATGACAGAGATTTCGCCTGTTCATTGTTGGGGTACAAACTGGATCACAACTGGATGACTTTTTGGTTTTGCCAAGAAACCCATTTCTATGCTTTCAACACTCACACATCAGTTGTCAAAGGGATGGATAGTCGAGAATGGGACACAGATTTCAGAGTCTGCAAATTTACGACAGACGATTTGATGCCAGAATTGATCAAATTGGACGCAGAATCGAGAAGCCACGAGAGACTTTTGCATGTTCCCCAACTTGAAAGAGTTGTTGGAATAGATCTGAAATGGGATTTGATCGCTAAGTCTGACCTTTCCGAAGAAGAGGATGAAGAAGCTTGGGACAAATGCTGGGAATTGAAAGGAAATGTTCCAAGGTTGTTCGGCAACGATTCTTTCTATGAGTTGTTTGGTGATGAAAGCACACAACAGATGTCAATGGAATGTCTATCTCAGCGCAATTTTCCTGTGAAACAAATGACTCCGGTTATTTCTTGGAATTGCTATGAGGAGGACATCACAAATCAAATCTTTGCCGATCTGTGCCAATGGAATGATTGGAGTTCGCTGGACAACAATGCTTTTGGGTTGATCAATTCAACCTGTACTTGAAATCAATTGATTGGATGAAAGGAGAAAGAGATGACAGAGCTAGTGATTTTACTGACCGATGAAGATCGTCCTGGCGAGGTAGAGCGTTTGATTGGGGTTTCTCTCAGACGAAAGAGCCGGCATTCGCCTGTTTTTACAGCAGAAGTAAATGATGAAACACTTGCCAATACAATGAACACACTTGAGGGATCTCCTCTGGTGAAGTCTGTTGAAAAAAATGTGCATTCTTTCACGGTCCTTAACAAGTGAGCATCGAGCATCATTTCAAATCTGGATCAATAGGAGGACAGATGATGGGCGAAAAAGAAAGCAACTCAATGGCAGGCTGGGAAATTGCATTCAGTCCTACTTTGAATAGTTTAGAATTATTCTCAAAAGAGAATGGCAGGTGGATTCCATTGCGAGCCACTGATAAAGCCATCATTGAACTCGGAGATCTTTTGTCTTCTGCTGAAACAGCGTTATCTCGGTTGAGAGAGGCGAGACACATCTTCTTAGCGGAATTGATTGAGTGTCAGCGATTATTGCTTGAAATTGTGAGCAATGGCGGAATGGATCTGGTTGCCAAAGATGGTTTGATCGCGAAAAGTGAGCAGATCTATGGTTGGTTTTCCTCCACACATGTCAAGGTTCGCAATCTTGAAAAGAAACTGAATGAAATCAAAATTCACATCAATGAAAGGAATGACAATGAACAAGGATGAACTCGTTGCCAAGGCACGAGGATTGCGTGAGAGGGTCGCCAAAAATGTAGCAGAGGTCTCCGCAGACGACGCGGCTCTTTGCTCTCTCTGTCTCAGTGTCGCCTCGTGGTTGCTTTTTGCAGGGCTTGGGCCGCAGCGTTTGGTGGGAATGATGAGTCTTGGTTCTGCTGCCGGAGCTGTTGTTTCTGGTTTTCGCGGCAAGGACTCTGAAAAGAGTGTCTTGCGAAAGTCTGCGATTGTAGGAACTGTAGTCGGAACGATCACTGGTGTTTGTTGGATTGTTGAGAAATATCGATGACGAGTCCGGAGATATCCTTTGAAGAGTTGCAACAACTGAATTTGCTTGGAGTCTGGAATGGTAAGACTTCGTGAATGGCAAAAGAATCACGGTCCTGGACATTTCATAAAGTAACAATTGAATTACTTGCGAACAAATTGAAATCGAAGAGGACTGCCCCTGAACTGCCGACCGACAGAGAGAATGACAACCAAAAGGAGAATGAGATGATTTTGGATCCTGAAATTGCGAAAGAAATGCTGGATGACACCCTTGCAACAATGCATCTTGAAAGTGTGCCAGAGAATGTCACGGATCTGGCTGCAACACACTCAATTGATCAGCGGAAGCGTCTTGGTGAATTGATGCGGGCTCAATTCTTGTCAGATTTGCTCACACCAGAGCAAATTGAAACCTATCGTCAATTTTTTGTCAGGACTTTGCCAGAAACCGATGAAGAACGATTGAATGAATGGAATGATAGTCGGGCGATGCTCGAGAATTTCAAGAGGACATTGGTCGCCGAAAACACCCTCAATTCATTTGAGATTCCGGAAAATGAGCGTGAAAAATTCGATCGCATTGTTGCAGATTTGGATGAATTTGAATCTATCGTTGATACATTTGTGAAACATACAATTCAACCCCGAATCGAAAAACTAAAAGGAGAATGAAATGATTTTGAATCATAAATATGCACAGAAAAGCCTCGACATGTTGTTGGAGTTCCTCAAACTTGACAAAGCACCTGACAAGGTGTTGGATCTTGCTGAAACTCTTTCACCTGCAAACAGAGAGAGACTCGCCACTGCAATGAATGAGGTGTTTTTGTCAAATCTGCTCATCCCGGAACAGGTTCTGACATTTGAGAACTATCAGCGAGCACATACAATTGCTTTGACCCGCGAAGAAATGGATCAAAACTGGGTTGATATTTTCAAGGAAGTGGATGCCTTTGCAAAAGATGTGCTCAATGATGAGAAATACCCGGACAAGGAGAAATTGAGTCTGATGTTCGATGAACTTACCGCTGGTGCTGTCGAAATGGAGGATATCCTCGGCATCACCGCAAGGCGCAAACAGGCAGCATAGGAGAACCAATGAAACCACATCCAGGAGACATAGTTCTTTCCCTCTGGGGCAATGAACATGAAATCATCAAGGAGGGCAGGGAATCTGCATCTCCTGGTGTGTGGTCGATTGTTTGTTCGAGCCATCTTTTCCTTGGGATGGAGAATGCTTATTGCGAATGGAATGATGGTTGGAAGGAAGTTCCTTTCTGGGAACAATATGAAAAGGAGTTCCCACCAGACGAAGTTGATGAAAAACCAGATATCCTGGATGAAGATATCTTTGATGATTTTGTAGATGCTGAAAATCACAGAGATCATCTTGAAATAGAAACAGATCATCCATTCAAAGTGGTCAAATTCGAAGGAAGATATTTTGTGATCTTCAACGGCTGACGCCCCTGAAAGCCCCTCGGCGGGAGAGAAGAGAGCAAACAGCAGCGCAGAACCAATGCGCAACAACAAGCTTCAAGTTTCCGAGGCTATGGAAGAGGTTCCTTCTATTTTTGGATAAAACACTACTTCTTTCGGTTTCCTCGGGATTCATTTTTTGGGCCATGAACAAGGCTTCAGTATCTTCACCAGATTTATAGAAAAGTTTAGCAATTCATAGAAAACTTCACAAACAACATTTTGATGCAGGGATTTTAGGTTATAGCCGAGTATCCTTGAATATGGTTCAAGTAGAAAGACAGTTCATCAAAGGAACACCAGAAATTGAAGAGATCTGCTTCAAAGCAGCAAGGCTTTTCAATCGCTGCAATTTCCTGATGAGACAGGAACATTTCGCAGGTCGAAGGGTTTTCGGCATTTCTCAATTGTGGGAAATGCTTTCCAAAGAGCAAGTCTTTCAACAACTTCACAACACCAAAACTGCAATGCAAACGATCAGAAGGTGCCTGACAGATTGGAGCAATTTCTTCAAGAGTCTGAAAGTCTGGAACAAGGACAAAACCAAATTTCTCAGATGTCCAAAACCACCAGGCTACAAGAAGAAGATGGGACAGGTGATCTTTTTCAATGAGACCATCAAAAGGAAACCTCTCAAACAAGGACTCCTTGTCCCCACCAATCTGCTGTTCAGCATCAAGTCCAAGCATTGCAACGATTTCAAACAAGTGATCATCACTCCGAAAACCTTCGGTTTCGTGATCGAAGTGAGTTTCGAGGCTCCGAAGGAGCCAAAGAAACTCAAACAACCAGGAACCTGCGCCATTGACCTTGGTGTCAACAACTTGTGTGCCATGACTTCAGATCAACACGATCCAGTCTTGATCAGGGGTGGCATCCCAAAAAGCATCAACCAGTGGTTCAACAAAAACAGAAGCAAGAAAAGGTCGAGAAAGAGATATTGGAGGTTGGAGAACTTCTTTCACCACACCTCCAAGTTCATCATCGAGAATTGCCAAGCCAACGGAATTGGAACGATCATCATTGGCAGAAACCAAGGATGGAAGCAGAAGACCAAGTTTCGTCGAAAGAGCAAAACAAGTCAAAACTTCCAATCAATTCCTTTCTTCAAGTTGATCGAAAAGATCCAATTCAAGGCAGAACAACAAGGAATCAAGGTCGTCTTCACAGAAGAAGCCTGGACAAGTCAAGCTTCGTTCATCGATTCAGATCCAATTCCTGTTTTTGACAAGGATCAACCAAAACCGCAAATGTCAGGAACCAGATTCAAAGGTCTTTTCAAAACTGACAGCGGAGCAGTTCTCAACGCAGATGTCAATGGATCGTTGAACATCGCAAGAAAAGTCATTCCAAAGATCGTCGAAGATGATCGATGGAGCAGGAGCGTCAGCGCAACGCCAGTTGTTGTCAATCCCTTGAAATGGTTTCACCTTGAAAAAGGATCAATGGAATCAGGATTGATGGCACGAACTTCGGAATGTTTTGCAACATTTTGAGGAACGTTCCTTCTAAAATACATCAAAAACTACCTTGATCAATTTCCCAATTATTTGCAAACAGGAGAACAAATATTGGACAATCGAGAAATCTTCCTTCTAAAAGGAAATTGCGCATTTGCCCCGGTTCAAGAAGCAGGTGAATGCTCAAAGGAAACTTTGGGCACATTGCTGTTCAACTTCAAGAATCTAGGATTCGGACTTTCCAGCGAGTTGTTCAAAACCCTGTCGGAAACAAGCACTGAACAAGTAGTCCTCTGGTACAACCAGATGTTGCCAATTTTGAAGAAGGCAGTCGGAGCCCACAAAGATTTCACACCAATGTATCCTAATTTTCCAAAACAAGTGATGGAAGCATCGGAAGCAGAACTTTACATCAATGCGCTTCAGCACTACTGGTCAGCTTTTTTGAGCGATGTGTCGAATGGCAACACGGAAATTCATCTGCCCGACTACACAAAGGAAGATCGCGAAGCATTCAATGAGTTCCATGAATTGCGTTGGATTGGCTTGGGCAAAGAAAAAGACTTTGAAGCAATTTTCGCTCGCTTGGTGAGATCCAATGGATCTTTGTCGGCAGTTGACTTAGAAATTCTGGACTGGTTCATTCAAGACAGGGATGTCATCAATTTGATTCCGGAAAACATTCCCCAAAAGGAAACCTTAGCTTTGTTGATTGCAAAATTGAAAGCGCCACTTGCGTTGGTCAATAGAATGAAGACTGCAACGGATGTGTTGCGAGTCTCGGCGGCTATATCTGGCGGAGATGTCTCTTTGGCGGCAAACACCAGATTCAAAAGTTTCAGCAAATCCGAACGTCGATTCTTGTTGTCTGCTTTGGAGCAATGCACTGGAGATATCACAGAGGATATGTTGCGGCACAAGAATGTTTGGATCAAGCTTGGTGAAAGACTTCATCCCGGAGATTTCAAGCATCAGTTTTCGCGTTCCTTTGAAGCATTCAATGTTTTGAGAAACAATCTTCCCTATGCAACCTTCAATTCTCAGGTTGAAGGGGCATTGAAGGGTCAAGACACAGAGGAAACACTTCGATTGCTCAAATCACGTCCTGGTGATTTTGCCCGAAGACTTGATCACATTTTGAGAACGCGGAAGGAATCAAAAACGATCATTGAAAGTTTCTTGGCAGTGGCAGATCGGGTTGCTACTCCTCTGTTGCTTCAACTGCGACAGCATTTTGTTGATCGGAACTCGAAGACATTGCGTGTCTTCTTCCCGAAAGGGCAGATTGCCAAGGTTCAAGTTTCTGAAAAAGAACTTCCTACGATGTCAAATGAAACTATTGTTGCGTTGGCAGAAGGAATCGGTTCAGTGTTGAGAAATCGTTTTGCGAAATTGGGTTCGTTGGGAAAGGTGTTCATTGATCCGGCACTGGCTGGCATCAATGTGCCTTTTGCGCAGCGTTCTTCAAGCCGGTCATTGAAGACTTTGGCACGCGGATCCTCAATGACTTTGCCGGAGAATGAGGGCGATACGTTGAGATTTTTCTTGTGGTGGAAAGATTCTGATCGTCGAACAGACATTGATTTGTCCGCTTTGATGCTGAGAGAAGATTTTTCTCATCATAGCACCATTGCCTATTATGATTTGAAACACGATTATGGGTGTCATAGTGGAGACATCACTTCTGCCCCAAATGGCGCTTGTGAATTCATTGATGTAGATCTGGGCAAACTGAAAGCAGATGGAGTCAGATATATCGTATCCAATGTGATGTCCTACACCGGACAGCCATTCCAGGAACTTCCTGAATGTTTCGCTGGTTGGATGATGCGTGAGAGTCCTCAGTCCGGTGAGGTGTTTGAGGCACTTTCGGTGAAGAACAAAGTGGATTTAGTGTCGGACGCAAAAATTTACATTCCTGTGATCATCGATGTCGATGAGCGAAAGGTTTTCTGGGCAGATTTGGTGGGAACAAATCCTCGGAGCGCAAGCAATGTGAGCAATCAAATGGATACATTGACTTTGCTGGCAAGATCTGTGATGGAGTTGAACAAGCCAAATTTGTTTGACTTGTTCCGAATGCACGCTGAAGCCCGAGGACAAATTGTGAGCAATCCGAAGGATGCAGATTTGGTCTTCGGAATCAACGATGGAGATGTGACCGCCTTCATGGGAGATGTGATTTTGAGCGAATATCTGATTTGAAGGAGAAACAGCAATGATCCTGCGGATCGTTATTGCAATTTTTCTGATGTGGATTCTTCTTCATCGGAGAAAGCCGCAACATGTTCCATCACATTTGCCGATTTCCGAGAGACGAGAGAAGTTCAGACTTTTGAAAGTGGGCAATTCAAGAGAAGAAGTTGTTGAAATTGTGAGACATCCCACAGAAAGTGAAAGCAACTCCAAGGAAGAATGGTGGGTCTATCCAAACGAAGAGGGAGCAAGGTGGAATGACATCCTGATTTTCCGAGATGGAATCCTGATCCACATCGGAATGCTATGAGGAGAATTGAATGTTGGAATTTATCGTAATCTTTTTGGGTTGGCTTCCTACTTGGGACTCTTCTCGATCATTCTCATCCCTATCTCAAAATTTCTGTGGGTGACTCCCAAAAAAGAGTGGAAAAAATCCTCGGACAACCTTACAAGCGTAAAGAAGAATTTGACATTGGCGGATTTTGTGATTCTATGCAATATATTTTCATCAGCGGAAGAATCCGAACCTTCGTCGAGATCGAAATTGCAAACGGCAAAGTTATATCTGTTTTGCTTCGAAAGAGTGATTTGGTGAGATGAAAAAACTACCATTGATAACGAAAGTTAAGTTGCTTATGGCTGATTTACTTACATGGGAGATCCCGATGGGTGGAAAGTCGATATTAGATCAAATTGCATATGGCATTCAATGCGGGTGTGGGCTTTGCTCAGGATGTATTATCCTACCACTATTTTTGTTCATGGTAATGTTAGGAATAGTAGATAATCGTTCATCGTCCGTGAATTCAAGTGGAAATACAATCTCGAATCAAAGATTGAACCTATTGAGTAAAAGTTTTATCCGCGACTATGATTACCTTATCGCGGAGGGTCAGGTGAAAAACGTAGGCAGCGAAAAACTCACAAATGTGTTGGCAGTTGTTTCTTGCTATGACGAAAACGGGGCATTCATTTCCCACGATCATGCCTTGATTGATTATGATCCATTGTTGGCATGGCAAATTTCGCCGTGGAAAACTATGGTTAGATGGAATCCGGCGATGGAAAGGTTTTCAGTAGAATTTACTACATTTGACGGGCAGTTGATTTTCACAGAATGATTTTTGAAGCACTTGAAAAACAAGGAATGGTGAGTAATATATAATGAATTTCTGAGCGTGGGCTAATGGTAAGCCTCTGCGTTTGGGGCGCAGACATCATGAATGTTCAAATCATTTCGCTCAGACTGATCAGGAGAAACAAGTTGATTGATTTTGCAGCAGGTGCAAAGACAACAGGATCGAAGTTCTATTTTCTCACAGGAGAAGATGCGCTTCGTGAATGGCAATTGATCAACACAATGATCAACTTTCACACAGAGAGGGGATACACTTTTGTGATTCCTCCCTATCTGGTGAATGAGGCAACTGCCAAGGCATCAGGAATGATTCCTGACTTTGACGGGGACTTCTATGCGACGACTGACAACCTGTTTTTGATTCCAACGGCTGAAAAGCCGATGGTGGGATTTCATTCCAATGAAATCTTTCAAGAGGATGAATTGCCAAAGAAATATGTTGCTTTCAGTCCTTGTTTCAGAAAAGAAGCAGGAAGTTATGGTAAAAGAGACAAAGGATTGCGAAGAGTTCACATCTTCCACAAGATCGAGCTTTTCGAACTCTGCACTCCTGACAATTCCTATGCAGAATTGGACAAAATGGTTGAACAGGTCTGTGCGCTGACCGAAGCGTTGGGATTGGAATATCGAGTAGTAGAACTTGAAGAAAAGGATCGCAGTCCTGTGGCTTGCAAAACTTTTGACATTGAGGTCAAACATCAAGATGAGTGGTTGGAAGTTTCATCGATTTCGAATACCGAAGATCGGCAAAGCAAGCCAGCATTGATTCGATATCGTCCTCAAAATGGAGGCAAGCCAGTCAAGGTTCATTTGTTGAATGGAAGCGGACTGGCGTTACCAAGAGTGATGCTTGCTCTGTTTGGAGAATA
>LBWB01000028.1 GCA_000993405.1 Candidatus Woesebacteria bacterium GW2011_GWB1_39_12
TCATATCTCGCAAATTTTGCGAGATTTTTTTGTTACCAGCTGCCCAAATATGATACGTTTTTCAATCAACCTGCCTACAAATTACCGTCTTGACTTACACTTGGTAAGAAAGCGCGGAGAATCTATTGATATACCTCTTTTCCCCAACTTAAAAGCTATTAAAAAAACCCGCTCGGGAAACAAAATTTCCCGTTTTTTCAGTCATATATTTGGACACAAAAAGATTAAGAAGGTTTTCGGGGTAAATATCGCGCTATTTGTATTTGCTTCCTCACTTCTCCCCAACCAAACTCTTGGTGTTGAAAACGTCAATAATTTAACACTTTCAACTCCCATTATCTTAACTACACAAAAGGGGGTTCAATATCCCCTAAAAAATATTAAAATCACCCAAGGCTATAAGTTTTTCCACCCCGGAATCGATTTCGATGGCATAACCAGCGACCCCATCTATCCCATTACTTCGGGAATAGTCGAGACTACAGAATATTCCAGGTTTGGGTATGGAAATAATGTTCTAATAAATCACGGGAATGGCGTTACTTCCCTTTACGCCCACCTTTCTAAAATTGAAGTTACTGAAGGCCAAGAAGTAAATAATACTACTGAAATCGGAAAAGTCGGCGCAACCGGCCGTGCCAAAGGAGACCATCTCCACCTCGAAATCCACGAAAACGGAAAGCCAATTAACCCACTAACAATTCTAGCTAATTAATAGTTATTTATTACTGAAAGCGATTGGGGTTTACTAACTCGATTCCTAAAAATCCATAATCTCTGATTTTTCTGGCGTAATCAGGAAACGAATAATAAATTGCAGCCCTTTGTAGCTGAAGTATCTCACTTGTTCCTGTAACCACCGGCTGAAATTCTTCACCTAAGTTTACATTAAACTGATAAACACCATGGACAGTGGGTGCAAATAAAACTCTACCAACTAAACATTCCATTAACATATCGGGTTCTAAATTTAATGTTACACATTCTTTAAACCAACCATTTACTTCTTTATTTATGTTGAAAATTATTCTGTCTCCTTGCCTAATATCTGCATATATCTTATCTGAAAAGGGATCGAAAGCTCTACCTTCATACTTTTTTCTACCATCCAATATAGCGGCAAAATATTGAGGGTAAAGCTGCATTGTTATAGAACGTGGTTCTCTTGCAATATCTTTATATTTACCAGTTTCTTGAAACCAAAAGTCCGTTTTAACACGCCAGTCAAGGGCTCGGTAGTAGGGATCTAATGCGTCGGCAAGGTCAAAACAAGACAATAATATTTCCTCTCCTCTTAATCCGCACTCTACCGCAAAACTAAGATAGCCGTGTAATTTATCAAAATAATAGTCTGACCGCGCAGGATTAGTTCTAGCCAAACGAGCAACTGTTGCTTTTGTTAGCTCAATAACATCTTTTTCTTGAGGTTTTCTTTTAAATCTTTCTATCCAGTTCATATGCGGATGATTATAGCACTCTAGTTATCGAGTATTCTCCAAATATACCAACTAGCAACTGTTCGGTAGGGTTTCCAGCGAAGGGTGAATTTTGCCGACCTAATCCTGTCAAACTTTTTTCCAGTAACTTTTTCGAATCCTTTTTTTATCCCCAAGTCGTCAACCGGAAATATGTCGAGTCTTCCCAAGGTAAACATCAAAAACATTTCAGCTGTCCAACGACCAATCCCTTTTACTGCAACAAGTTCTTTCATAACTTCATCGTCCGGTAATTCATTTAAATTTCTAATGTGTAACTTCTTATCTTTGACTCTTTGAGCCAAGTCCTTAATCGATCTAACCTTGGCCCAAGCCATTCCGCAATTTCTCAATTCTTGGTCGGAAAGTGCTAAAATTTTTCTTGGAGTCAGTCTTCCATTTACCTTTTTCTTGAGTCTTTCGTAAATAACATCCGCCACTCTTCCTGAAAGCTGCTGGCCAATTATTTCTCCAACAAGACCTTGAAAGTAATCTATATGAACTCTGGGTTTTATTTTGCACGAACCGTATTTTTTAACCAAAGGACCGATATATTTATCTTTTAAAAGAAATTCTTCCGCCTCTTTCCACATGGAGTAATTATAGAGGATTTTAGAGGAAGTTATAGGAAATTAAAGGATTTTAGAAAAATTCGGTTCTGTCCTCTAATATCCTCTAGATTCCTGTAAACTCCTTTATTGCAATCGCAGTTTGCTTCGAATCCGAGCTTTTTCAACCTGATGAAACTTCTGCTCCCTGGCAAGTTTTTTCTCGAGTGATTCGACCAATTTTCTTAAGTGCCAGTCGGTTTTGTTAATCAGCTCAATAAAAATCTCGTAGGTTAAGTTCTCGGCTTTTAGATTATCTACAGGCTTATAGAGGAACTTAAACGAGTTTAGAGGAATTTGTTTATTTAGTATATTTTGTCCTCTAGACTCCTCTAATTTTCTATAATCTCCTTTAATACCTGCCGGCTTAGAAATAACCGACCGTTTCAGTGCTTCGTGCCAATCGGATAAATCTATCTCCAAATCCTTGAGGGAAGAACCTGGTAAAGATTTTAAGAATCCATCTTGCAAACTCCTCTGAGCATCTCCTTTTCCTTCAATCAAGCTTGCTCTGGAGTATCCAAGAAAATTCAAATATTCCATAGTGGTCGGTCTTGCAAATCCTTCTTCGATGTTAGCTACAACGCTTCTGGCGTTATCATCAAACTGTGCCTTCAATCTGTATTCGGATTTAGGCAAGTTCTCAGTAAACTTTCTAACAAATATCCTTAAAAGATTTGCATTTGACCAAACAACTAAGAATATGTAACCATTCGGAGTATTGGAAATCCTTGATCTTGCCTGTGGTTTTTCCGCTTGATTCAACTCTTGATATGTCTTTTCAATCAATTTACTAACAACATCATTCGGCATTAACTAAATTTTAAGGAGTTTTTAATGGAGATTAAAGAAGGATTTTAAATGGTTCAATAAATTCCTCTAGATTCTCCTAGTAGTCCATTCCCCCACCCATTCCGCCTCCCGGCATCATTCCGCCAGCTGGCGGACTCTTTTCTTCGGGAATATCCGTAACCAAGCCTTCTGTGGTTAAAACCATCATAGCAACTGAAGCTGCATTCTGAAGTGCTGAACGGGTTACTTTCAAAGGATCTAATATTCCGTATTTTGTCATCGACCCAAACTCACTCGTCAAAGCATTAAATCCGTAATCTTCATCCTTTGCCTCCTCGACTTTTCTTAATACATACCCATCATCCTCGCCGGCGTTTTTGGCAAGCCAACGAAGAGGCGCCTCGAGCGCTTCATTAACTATATCCACACCGACTTTTTCATCTTCATTATCTACCTTCAGATCATTCAAAACTTTTCGTGCACGAAGCAGTGCTACTCCGCCTCCCGGTACAATCCCCTCTTCAATTGCAGCTTTTGTTGCACCAACCGCATCTTTTACCCTTTCTTTCTTCTCATTAAGCTCGATTTCCGTTGCAGCTCCGACATTAATTTGAGCAACTCCCCCCGAGAGCTTGGCCAGTCTTTCCTCATATTTCTCACGGTCAAATTCAGAATCAGTTTTGCCTATTTGGCTTTTCAAAAGTGTAATTCTTGCGTTAATTGCCTTTTTATCTCCTTTTCCTCCAATTATTCTCGCATTGTCTTTGTCTGCCCAAACCTTGTCAGCTTGTCCTAAATCAGTTATTTCAATTGATTCAAATGTTCTGCCCGTGTCTTCGGATATAACAACACCTCCGGTTAGAACCGCTATATCTTCGAGCATTTCTTTTCTCCTATCGCCAAATCCCGGAGCTTTAACTGCCAAAACGTTAAATGTACCTTTCAGTTTATTTACTACTAATGTGGCCAGAGCCTCTCCTTCTACTTCATCGGCAATAATAACTAGGCTTTTGGAAATTTTGACGAATTTCTCTAAAAATGGAAGCAAATCCTGTATTGAGGTAATTTTTTTGTCGGTCAGAAGAATATAAGCATTTTCGATTTCCGCTTCCATTCTTTCGGGATTTGTAACAAAATAAGCGGAAACATATCCCCTGTCAAATTCCATTCCTTCTTTGTATTCAATATCAATGGTAAGACCTTTTCCCTCTTCTACTGTAACAACTCCATCACGGCCAACTCTGTCAAGCGCTTCCGAAATTTTTGCTCCGATTGCCGAGTCTCCTGCTGAAATCGTTGCAACCTGTTCAATTTCCTCCCTGTTTTTAATTGGTTTTGAAATCTTTTTCAGTTCGCTTACAACCGCTTCGACTGCCTTCTCAATTCCTTTTTTAACAATCATAGGATTTGCTCCAGCCGTAACGTTTTTCATGCCGGCTTGAGTCATCATTTGAGCCAAAAGGGTTGCGGTTGTGGTACCATCTCCTGCAACGTCATTTGTCTTATCTGCTGACTCTTTTACAAGCTGTGCTCCCATATTCTCAAAAGGGTCTTTGAGTTCAATTTCTTTGGCAACAGTTACTCCATCATGAACAATGTTCGGAGCACCCCATTTTTTATCAAGTGCAATATTTCTCCCTTTTGGACCTAAGGTTGTAACAACGGCTTTTGCCACAACATCAATTCCCTTCATTAAAGCCTGCCTTGCGTCATCTGAAAATTTAAGTTGTTTAGCCATATCTTTAGGTGAACGGTAAAAGGTGAAAGGTAAAAACTTTTACCCTTTACCTCTTGCCTTTTACCTGGCGATTACGATTGCGAGTATATCCTCAAATTTTGCAAATAAATATTCTGTTCCTTTTATCTTAACTTCATTTCCGCCCCATTTTTTATAGATTACAACGTCACCCAATTTTGCCGGTGAGTCCCTTTTGACGCCTGAATCCGTAATCTCATCATCGCCTACTGCTAGAACTTTTCCTTGTTGGGGTTTCTCGGAAACGTTGTCGGGTAAATAAATTCCAGACGAGGTTTTCTCTTCCGCCTCCAGTGGTTCAATCAATAGGTAGCCGGCAGCAGGTTTAAGATTTACTTTAGAAGGTTTCTTTGTGTTCATGTAAATGAAACGGCTGCTAGCAATTACTAACAGCGAGTGCTATTTTAATAAAAGTAGTGAACTTTTGTCAAGAGGTAAAAATACCAGAATATCGGTTTTATCTTAAAGATACACCGTATTGAGTAAGAATCTTTTGCACTTCTTCCTGTAAGGTGATCAAAGCTTTTTCATCTCCCCTTGACGACCATTCATTTACAACTCCACTATAAACAGTTTCCAACTGAGAGTTAATTCCCGTATTCCCGTCAAAAGTATTGTCGGCTAAATACCAACTATATGACTCCAGCGCAAAAGCTATAATAGACCCCAAAATATCATCGTCTCTCAAAGAAATATTCATCTCAGGCCTCGGATATGCTTTCTCCAAGGTCTCATATTTCTTTATATTTTGATTTATCTCTTGTAAAGAACTGTCCTCTGCCAAAAATTTCAATAAGGTCCAGGCAGCTTCTTTGTTGCTACTTCTCTCCCAAACGGAATGAACCCAAAAGGTGTTGTACGAATAATTAGGATCGGTTGGAGTGTTTTTTGGTAATTGGGGAAGTCTTACTGTTTTAAAACGAAGTTTAGGATTATTCTTTGTAAGATCATATGCTCTTCTTGTGGGTCCAAAGTACATTGCGAGCTTTCCTTGTGCAAACGCAATTGTTGAGCTGGGAAGCGTATCATCCCAAATTTTCTGTCTTTTAAAATCTGTATAAAAAGATAGAACGTCAGCCATTTTCTGCCCGGAAGGATTACTTGGGTTGACTCTATTTTGAAACATCATCAGTCCTATTATTTCCGGCCAGTGATCAATGTTTGAAGTTCCTCCCAAAGCAATACCAGATTGGATAATCTTTCCGTCCCTATCTCTCAGTGTTAGGGACCTTGCCTCTTTTGGATCTACTAAATTTTTCAACTCGTCCCATGTTTCAGGCGGCCTTTGGAGAGAGGAAGCGAAAATGTCTTCATTTATAAAAAGGGTTAACGCGTCATACTCTAAAGGCATTGCAACAATTCCTTTTTCGGTCGTGAGATTGGCAACAATTGCTGGATAAAACGAATCATTAAACTCCTCTTTGCTCATTACGGATGCCGGTAACGTCGCAAGTTCTTTATTAAACATCGGAGGCCAGCTATTATGAATTTCAAAAATGTCTGGCCCTTTCCCTGAAGCAAGAGAATTAGTCAACCTTTCTCTATAGTCCTGAGACGACTGTCTTTCATATCTTATTTTTATGTTGGGATTTTCCTTTTCAAACTCTTCAATAAGTGGGGCATAAACTCCTTTGTCGTGCTGTACTCCCCACCAGACAATTTCCCCCTTCTTACCGAATAGTAGCGGGTTTGTCGGCTTAAACTTTGACGCCACATATGCAAGTATTGCCAATAAAATAACAACAAAAAGACCGAAGAATATTAACTTTTTTGAAACACCTTTTCGTGGTGGTTTGAAAGCCTGAGCCGTTTCTTTTGCGGCTGACGTTTGATCTACGACTGGTATTACAACTTCGGATTGCGCTGTTTGAGAAATAGGTTGACTTTGAGGGTGAACCGGTGGCTCACCTGGTTGAAAAACTTGATTGTCAGACATAAAAATTGTTTCAAAACTCGCCCGTCAAACGGGTTTCGTTTTGAGAGCTTACGCTAATTTATATGAAGTAATTTTGAAATTACTTCATAGTAACTTTACTCATGATATCATACAATCTGTAATATGATTAAGGCCACAAAATTACTTCTTAAAAGGAAGGGTTTAATTTTATTTTTAAAGTTTATTCTTTTTATTGCAACAGTCGTTTTCTCTTTTAATCTTTATTATCAAGACAGAATCTTTCCGGGAATAATTGTTTCAGGAATCAGAGTTGGAGGAATGACAAAGACGCAGGCAGAAACTATCCTTAGTGAAAACATCAGGCCACCAGAAAAAATGTCTATTTTAGCTAAGAATAGAAGTTTTGAGCTTTCGCTCAAGGACGTTATTTCTTACGACCTTAAACAAACAACCGAAACCGCCTTTAACTTTTACAGATCAGGAGACCTAATTAAAGACAATTACAACCGCGCCGTCTCTCATTTTTCCGTCAAAAATATCCCAATTAAAATCGATATTAATGAGGAAGCGCTTGACGAATACCTCCAAGTGATATCCTCACAAATTTCAACAGAACCGAAGTTCCCTTCGGTTTTCCTGGAAGAAAACGAGATTGTGATCGACAAAGGTTCTGCGGGTGAGAGTATTGACACAACCTCCTTTAAAAAGACTTTTGAGGAACACCTTGCATCTCGTGATTATTCCTCTATCGAAGTTCCTTTCAAAAAAAATGATCCGACTCTTGGCGAGGAAGAGGCGGGGATCCTTAGGCTGAGGGCTGAAAAATTACTTGGTAAAAATCTTTCTATTGTCTATGATTATCAAACACTCCTAATAGATAATGAAGACGTCTTTTTGTTTTTAGATCCAAAACAAGAATTTAATCAACAAAAAATTAGTGATTATATAAGGCGCGAAATAGCGCCAAAACTTAATCACGAACCTCAGGATGCCGTATTTAGGTTCGAAAACGGAAAAGTCATAGAGTTTTTACCATCAAAAGAAGGCATAACAGTAAATGAGAAAGAACTTGGCCAAGATATTATAAAGAGCTTAAGAACTTTAGAAACCTCTGAAGAAAAAAGCGTCTCTATCCAAATTCCGGTTCATACTGCGCGTCCGAAAGTAACAAATGAGGAAGTAAATAATCTTGGAATAAAAGAATTAATTGGAAGAGGAGTTTCAAAATTCAGGGGTTCTATATCTACAAGGATTCATAATATAAGTCTTGCTTCCTCAAAATTTAACGGCATTCTCGTTGCTCCTGGAGATACATTTTCCTTCAATAAAACATTAGGAGATGTTTCTTCTTTTACCGGTTACAAACAGGCCTACGTAATTCGTGACGGAAGAACCGTACTTGGCGATGGCGGAGGTGTATGCCAGGTTTCAACAACGCTCTTTAGAGCATTACTAAAAGCAGGACTACCTATTATCGAAAGGAGGGCGCATTCGTATAGAGTGGGTTACTACGAGCAAGAATCTCCACCCGGGCTTGACGCAACCGTATTCGACCCCACAACAGATTTGAAATTTAAAAACGATACTCCGGCACACATCCTTATTCAAACAATTTTTGATGCAAAAACATCAACGCTTATTTTTGAAATCTACGGAACAAATGACGGCCGGGTTGCCACGACAACAAAACCGGTTGTAACGTCAGTCGTTCCCCCACCAGAAGATCTTTATCAGGATGATCCCGCTATTCCTAGCGGAACGACAAAACAAATTGACTATAAAGCATGGGGGGCAAAAGTAACTTTTAATTATCGCGTTGAACGCAACGGGGAAACTATCTATGAAAAAACTTTCCTTTCTAACTACCGCCCATGGCAAGCAGTTTTTCTGCGAGGAACCGGGCCAGTTAACTAATCGATTTTTCCTACAAGACTTTCAGCCAATCTAACAACATCAAGCATGTCTCTTGCGGAAACCCTATAAGGATCCCCAAATTGTTTTTGATCCCCTCCCTCCAACATATACTTTGTTTTCTTCACTAGCGGACCATCCTCAACAGAATATTTTAAAACTTTTGTATCCGTTGTTATTGATATCGTTGGTTCGTGATTATAAATTGCTAATCTGCATTCTTGCAACTCGCCATTCTCAAACAGCCAACGTGCGGATCGCGGTAAGAAATCCTCAGTTAAAATGTAAGACCCCAAGATTTCTTCTTCACTGTATGGATCATCTAATTCCACTCCCTTAGATAATCCCCCTAACTTAACTAAAATTCTCACTACTCTTTCATCTTCTGTCTCGCGATCGGTTGAAAATTCATCAGTAACGCCGACATATTCCTTCTCATAAGTCATTTCTGAATTTATTTTAAACAAAAAAATAATATTTTCCAAGGTATAATTGAGTCTATGGATGCAGTTGGATTAATCGACAAAATTGAAATAATATATTTATCCTGGGGAAATATTATAATTTTTATAAGTAGCCTCGTTGAAACATCTCCCATTGGCTTTACAATTCCGGGAGGTTTTGTTGTGGCACTTGGTGGTTTTTTTTCTTATGGAAATAAATTAAATCTTGCAGGTGTAATCCTTTCGGGAACGCTTGGAATGCTGACAACTTTCTTAATCGCGTATTTTCTTGGCCGAAAAACAGGATTCCAACTTGCAAAAAAATTCCATCAACAGAAATATTTCGAGCTAGCCAAAAGGCTATTGGAAAATCACGGACCTACAATTCTCACTACGTCTCTTCTGGCCAGCCTTACTCGCTTCTGGATTGCTTATGTTGCCGGATCACAAAGTTACAATATTTTCAAATTTGTTTTCTACGCATCGGTTTCTTCTCTCACTTGGAACTCTTTATTGGTAACGGTCGGGTATCTTGCGGGTAGCGAAAGAGAAGAGCTTGAAAGTGGCATTGCAAAATTGGGAATTTTGTCCTGGGGCATTTTATTATTGACACTGGGAATCATCTATATAAAAACAAGAAAGGAATTTCTTGAAATTAAAAAAGGAAAATAATCTGCTTCCAAAAAATACCCAAATACTATAAGATATTTCACGTTGCTACAACTTTTGTCTAAGAAAATATGATTATTAAAAAAATTGTAGGTGTTTCGAAGTACGTTTTAAATGCCAGACCTTTGAGATCTTAGCTCAATAGCAGCTCTAACATAAACTTCTAAAATTTTAGGTAAAGAGTCTATCTCTAAATATTCATCCGTTGAGTGAGCTCCCTCGCCGTCCACACCAAAACCACATACAGTAGGTATACCCGCATTATTAAACAGGTAGGCTTCGTTGATAGGTCCTGCTCCTTCAATCACTGGTTTAATATTTAATAAGTCTTTAGATAAGGATTGTAAAATCTTTACTATTTTTTCATTTCTCGAAATTACTGATCCAGGAACATTCTTTATTGCCTTGGTTTTAATAACTATTTTGTTCTTGGATTTTCTTTTTGCTAATTCCTCAATTTCTTTTATGTAAACATTTCTATCTTGGTCAGGCAGAAATCTTGCATCGATTATCATTTTTACTCTATCAGGTACTATTCCAACACTGGAACCTCCCTCAATATAAATTGGCGTTTGTTTAAAACCATAACCCGGAAAGTCCTTATTATGCTTAGCTTTAAAACGAAACTCATCCAAATTTTGTAAGAAGTCGGCCGCTGCTGTTATCGCATTTGCGCCTTTTTTCCCCAGCTGCCAAGATTTAGAACCTGCATGCACTGCTTCACCTAATACCTCTACGGAAATCTTTACCAATCCCCTATGACCAATTTTAATCGCGTCCAAGCCAAAGTAAGTATAAATTGCAGCTTCTGCGTTAAGCCCATTCTTTAACAAAAATTTACTACCCAAAGGAGAATCTGCTCCAATCTCCTCGTCAGACGCAGCCACAAATTTAGCATAATCCTCATAACCCAAATCGGATAAGATTTTAAGTGTATAGACAGATAGTGCAATACCTCCTTTACAATCAACTGAGCCGCGTCCGTATAACTTGCCGCCCTCAATCTCTCCAGCAAAGGGTTTATGTTTCCATAATCTTATATTTCCTACTGGAGCTGTATCTAAATGCGCAGCAAACAACAATCCCTTCTTTTGAAAATAATTTGTGCCAATAAAAACATTGGGCCTATCTTT
>LBWB01000029.1 GCA_000993405.1 Candidatus Woesebacteria bacterium GW2011_GWB1_39_12
ATGAAGGATTATATTCATGGCGATCAGAAGATGTAAAAAAAGATGTAAAAGACTTTATCTCCTCCCTCCTAAAACAGCAGATAGAAGAAGTGAGAGAGAGTTTGACAAAATTAATACCGAAAACAAATATGGTTGCGATTCAATTAGACGATAGGATGATTTCTCCTCCTGTAGATGATTTATTATTAAAAGTGTGGACTACAGCAATAAGGTCTTGTCTCAAAGAACTGGAGGGTCATGGATAAACAAAAGGGGTGGGAGTTAGAAGATAAATTGTATAGTTTGATTCATAACGATAAGAAATGTCTTGATGATAAATGTAATTGGGATAAAGTTAAATCCTTTATCTTCCAAAAATTCATCTCTAAAGAGGAAATACGGAGATTGGAAAAAGAAAATACGGATTTTAAATTTAGGACTTTTGATTATAAGGGATTTGCTTCTGACTTACTTGAGTTAATAAAGGAAAAACATGGATAAACCAATAATAGAGGCAGAAAGAGTATATAAAGAAAATAAATACGAAATAATAGTTAAATATAAAGGTTATATATTAAGATTTTTCAAACAGCATAATATAAGTTTTGGAGTTCCTGAAAATGTAATATGTATAAAAGGAGGAGTTTATGATTCTAAATCAGTTTCTCTAAAATTGAGAGCAAAATATGCCTTATAGACATTTATCCATTAGGAACGCCTGATTTCTGGCCTCCATTCTTTATGTTTATGGGAATTTTGACGGCACTTATTATTGGGACGGCATTATTAATTAAATACCTATGAAAACAACAGGAAAGAAAATAGGATATTTTACGGAAGCATGGTGGTTTATTCAAGACCATCCGTTAATGGAAAAACTTCATACGGGAATAATGCAATGTCTTGATATCCTTGTTGCAAAAGTTAATCCCGCAACAGGCCATGTTGATAAAGATGAATCTAAAAATACCGAAACAGAGGTCTGGTTGGAGTTTGGCTTTCCAGAACGGGATGAGATATTAGGACAAATGGTTCCAACACATGATATTGATTTGGATTGCGGTGCGGAAACATTTGAAGAATCTATTGTTATTCTGGCTAATCTTATAAGGAGTAAATACCCATGACCCAACAGACCAACAAACAACCAGACTGGGAGAAAAAATTAAATAAATTTATCGGTTGGGATAGTAAATTCGGGTTGCATATTAGTGATGGAATTGATAGTTGTTCGGGAACAGATGAGGAACAAGAAAAAATGGCTAAACAATGGCTTATAAAGTTCATCTCTAAAAACTTCATCTCTAAAGAGAAGTTAGTAAGGGAAATTAATTCAAAAAGACATACCAGATGTATGCCTACTAAAGACGGAAAAGGCTGTCAGCATAACGAGTTATTGTTTGATTTACTTGAATTAATAAAGAAATGAAATACTTTTGGTTCTTTTTTATAGCCAATGCAATAATAATCGGTTATCTAATAGGGATATTTTTATCATTAAAAAACAATCTCCAATCAGAGATTGAGAGAAAGGCTATTTGTTTAAACGCCCAAAGGGAATGTCTTAACATCACTGATGAGTGTAAAAAGTTCAATGATTTTTTGTATAAACAATGAAAAATAAATTTGTAGTTAGTAATGGCTTTTAGAAGTAAGTTAACCGCCCGAACATTTTGATCGGGTATGTGAACATCCCCGAAGACTAAGATTTTCTCGGTCACGGTTTATGAATTTATTCTATTTTTCTCATAATTCCAAATCCGTTGGCGTAAAAGCATATGGAAATAAAATATTCATAGTTGTTACAATTAAAGGGTTTCCTTCAGCGTCAACATCTATATAAACGGCATTATCACAATGCTCAATAATTTCCTGCCGACAAGCTCCGCAGGGACCCGATTCACCTGTAGCTGAAACTACTATTATTTCAATAAATTTTCTTTGTTCTTTATTTTCTCCTTTAATAATTGCCTGATTAATAGCATTACTTTCAGCATGACCCGTCTGGGAATAAGAGACTACTTCCGTATTGCAACCTGAATACATTTGGCCTGAAAAACAAAGAATAGATGCTCCTACCTGATAGTTAGAGTAAGGAGCATAAGCTTGTTTTCTGGTTTCAACTGCCAGATTAATTAATTGTTTTAATCCTTCTTCCCCAGTTTTTTCTAATTTATCTAAAATAAACTGTTTTTCTTCTATTAAATTAAGATGGTCGCCTAATCTAATCGAATAATTAAATTCTTTCATATCTCAATTTTAAACTGAACTATTTCATCCTTTTTTTCTTCGTATTCATAAGCCTCATTGATGAAATCCCGCAAGTCTCTGGCATCAGATTGGGGTAAAGGGCCATCAGGTATTTGAACTACTATCGCTTTAGCTTTATCATACAAATTCTTAGTTGAAACTTGATAACCAACCATAAACCTTTCCTTACCGTTCATAGATTACTCCGTTTTCTTGATGAACACCCATCCTTTGATTCACCTGTAAATACCTGTCGCTGTTTCTTGTTGTTTGGGCTGCGTCAATCGCTGCCTTCCTTATATGTTCATTAAAACTTGTATTAGCCATATACAACAAATCCTTAATATCCTGCATTTTGTGCTGGCGTTCCAAATCCCTTTCAGCCCACCATTCTTTCTGGTTCATTTTTCAGCCATTGACGGTTATAAATACGATAATTATCTTTTAATATTTAATAACTTCAAAAATCTTTCTTCTAATCCCATCTCTTGAATCAAAGCATATGTTCTAATTGCCATATGTTTTTCTATAGCAGTATCGAAATCTATAGAATCATCTATTTCATGCCGATCTGCCCAAAAATGGAGTGCTGTACCAGGCCGTTGACCTGATGTTCCCGCTTTTTCTGAAATCCATTTATCAGTAATAAAATCTTTTTCATCGGCAAAAGGAACTCCTTTATAAGTTCCTACCCTTATCCAATGAACAGGTCTCATTTCAGTTTTTGTTCCCTCATAGGAAGCGGAAGCAGTTGTATTATGATAATGCGCTCCTATTTCTGCATCAGTCTTTGATTCATGATAAAGCCGTCTATTTTGTCTTAAAGCATGTTCGGGATTAAACCGTGAATTAAATGGACCTTGTTTGTGCCATAATCCAATATTATAATCTTGAACATTTCTACCTTTCCCAACAAATAAATGAAGCAGCCCGCCATTTTCCAAAACAGGGAATTTTCGGCCTTTATAACCATATAAAAGTTCATGACCATCTATTCCCGCTACGGACCAAGACCATCCCTGATGACAATCACTCACTACTGCTCCTAATACCCGATTATCTTTATCCAGCATTTTAATGTAATACTGCATAATCTTAAATTGTTCCTGTGGAGGAATGCTGTTTGCTAATAAATTAGCAGGGAATTTAGCAGGAATAGCATTATCTACTTCATTACCTAAAAATAAGACATAAACACCTGGTGTTTCCATAATCGTAGTAATATGTTTTTGAAATAATTCATGATTATGGTAAACACTACCCAAATGAATATCACCAATCGGAATAACAGTAATTGGCATATCAGTTTTGATTTTGATATGACCCTCCATTTGTTCAATTTTTGATTGTTGATAAAGAATTCTTCTTTCACTCATTGATTTAAGAACCTGCTGTGCATCATAATTTCTTGATTGAGTATCTAAAAAGTCAGGTCTAAAATGTTCCCATTTTTTTCTTTCTACTTTTAAAGAAGCGTTAGAAATATCAGTCATTAAATCCATCCATTCATCCTTTACTTCTTCTGGTGCATAAGAAAAATCACCTTTTACTTCTCTCATTGTTTACCCCTTTCCCACCCGTCACGAAAACGGTATATAATTCTAGTAATACCAAAACTAATATCCTCTGCCAGTTCAGTCGCTCCGAATATAAGACCGTCTAAAATCCCGTCAGCTATTCCAACCGCCCCATAAATAGGAGTAGCTGAAATATGTCTTAAATTTTCCTCTAAATTCATCCTGGTTATATAATGTTGCTGATCCCTAGCGTAAAGATTTTGCGGATGAATCTTGGTTAAGGTTTTAGGATTATCTTTATGCGACTGCTGAAACATCTGCATTCCCTGTTCGGGTGATATCTTACCTTGGGTTATTAAATCCCTTATCTCGCTTGGTTTTAATTGTTCTGTCATTATTTCACCCCCTTTAAATTGGGTTTTTTATGGTTTAATCTGCCCGTTGTGTACTGACCCGTACCAATAAAGACTTCCTCATGATCAAAGATTTTTTCAGGTTTTACCCTATAAATCTCATTCCGTAAAGTCTTTAAGATAGTTTCTTCTCTTGGGTCTTCAACCTGTCTGGCAACTTCAAGAGCGTCCTGCATATCCTTTAAATCCCAATATTCCTTGTTAATGACAAAAGTGTTGGCGTTATCTAGTGTTTCTTTATCGTTCATGTGCTATCTGTTGGGCTATGCTTGTGCCGTTTTTAATTACATAAACCAGATCGTCAACAAGGAAAGGTTTTGTGTAAAGCTGACCTTTGGTGTTGTATTCATCGGGTAAAGCCAACCCTTCGACCTTACTGTCATTCTCCCTGATGGCATAAACTAATCTCTCCATTGGTTGAAGGCCATAATTAGTTAATATTTCCCGTCTTTCGCTTTCCCTGCCCTTCCAGTAACGATCCATTTTATTGCGTCTGGCGGCATCCATCGAAGAAGGATTGACTTTTTGAGCTAATTTTTTATATTCATTCAGCCTTTTATCTTCCATAGCTAAAGCTAAATTAGCTCCCAATGTCCTATATTTAAGCTCATCCATTAAGGGATAAATCATTTTCCTGTCACCATAATTAAGCATGGCTGCCATAATCTCCCAAGAAACGATCTGTGCCGTATTCTCTGTGTTTTCTGTTGTCGGATAAGTACAAGCCTTGCCTTTTAAAGAAGCCTGGTATTGCTGGACGTGGACCAGTTCGTGAATCTCCACTCCCATCCATTCGGTATCCCCGTATGACCCTGAAAAGGGGTTGGCATACCTGAAAGTGGCTAATGCTGCGTTGTTACAATTAGACTGACCTAAAACCTGAACGTGCCTTTCATCGGGATAGGCAACCGGTTCCAGCACTTGAGGATACCTGACCATTCCAACAGCCCCTTCCGATTTCATCAAAGGTAAAACCTCAATGGCTAATAGAGCCATATTCTTTTGGTTCATAGGGATTATCGGAGCCGGTGGTAACAGGTCGGATATTTGATCAAAATACAAAACCATATCCCGTGTCTCCTCAAAAGATAAAATCTTATCCTTATCCATTTCCGTATGGAAAACTTTATCTTTCTTGTTTTCCTGATCTGCCCTTACTCCCAATCCTATTAAGGTTAATCCTCCCCCTATCACACCCGCTGTTTGTAAAAACTCCCGCCTGGACATTTGGGATTGTTTGGCTTGTTTTTCAAGTTCCTGTAGGTATTCCTTCATTTTATCCTCCGATTAATTTTGATAAGTAATCCACTCTCTGTTCATGCCACTTTCTCAACTCATCGCCTTCGGGCAGTAAATCAACCATTTGTTTCGAGACATCAAGATCAATCTTTAAATCCATTCTGAACTCAGCCATCTCTTCCGGTGTATAAGTTAAACCTTCTCTACCCATCTTCTGTCAGCTCCTCTTATGTTTTTTCCGTCAAATATAACGTCATGGTCTAAAAATTTATCCTTACCGATAACCCAACCTTCAAAATCAGGTTCCAACCCGTTTACTTTTACTTTGTAAATCTGGTTATCAGGTAGTAAATCGCACCAGTAACCCATGTTCCTTTCTTTAGCCCCGATGTCCTTATTACTCCAATACTTGCCTAGTCCTGTCTCATCTCTTGTCGGCATAAATCCTCATATTTAAATAAAATTCTTTCTTCGCCTGGGTGTAACATTCCTTCTTTTTCTAAATAATCGTCAATCAGTTCCTCCATTGAAGTTATCTCGTCCATATCAGAAGAGGGATAAACCCAATGGTGAACCTCATAAACCATAGTCTTTTCTCCTTTCCCTTTCGTAAACTACGGCAAAATCCTTTACTTCATCTCCTGTGGCGATTTCATGTAAAGCCCTGGCCGTGTGGGAACCATAGCCTGACTGTTGGGGTATGTTCTCCCAAGTATTTTTACTAAATCCTCCCTTTTCCAACATTTCTTCAGCTTGTTTAGGTGTTAGTTTAGGTTCAAATTCCATAAAAAAAGCGGTGATTCCAAAAGGAACCACCGCCATGAATGTATCAGCAACGGTTAGTTATAGTTTATTATCGGGGAAATTCTGAATACTTCCCTTAATATTCATTTTTTTCATATCCAAAACAATCCTAACAAAATCCGATCTGTCAATCAAGTCCTGATTCTTAATCAACCAATCGATAATATTTCTTATTTTACAGACTTTACTGCATTTATCGCAACTTTCCCTTTTAAATTGGTTTAGAAATGGACACTGATTCATTAGATTTACCCATACTTATTTTCCCTGAACCTCTTTGGTATATTCACCTGTATCCTTAGTTTCCATATCATTGGAAGTCGGAGGATACAGATCCACCAAATCCTTTAAATCTTCCTCTGGTTTAGGAGGAAATAAGAATCGTACTTTTTCTTTTAGATTCATATTAAAACCCTGTTAAACCTGTTGCGCCTTTAACCGGAACAACAGTCTTGTCTTTTTTATACAACCACTTGTCGAGTGATTTCAAAACAAAAGTCAGAATAACCGTTGTCTGCGTTTCCGGCATATCAGCTACTAAATTAAGCCCCAGCGTCACCAAGTAAGATACTCCGGCTAAAAGAGCCAATCGTCCTGCTTCCTTCAACCCTTCTATAATTGCTTCCTTGTTTTTTTCATTCATCAATTCTCACCTCCCAAATAATTAATTCGTCAGTAGTGTAACTTTCTCTTATTTCTAAAATCATTTTTCCTCCTTAATATAAAGTCCGAATATTAAATGTTTGTAAATAAACTTATTGTCTTTTTTAAGGTCTTCGAGGTTTTTAGTTATCGTCTTATTTATTTTGATAGTTGCCGTAAGTTCATCCCTGACCCCCTGTAAAGCCTGTAAATGGTTCTTATTTTGATCAACCGATATTTGGAGCTTTTCTTTTAATTCATCGTATAATTGAAGATTTTGACTAATACTTAGCTGTTGATTTTTTATCATTGTTCGGGCTTCTCTTAATTGATTTTTTATTTCCGAATATTCAATGGCTCCACCTAGAATTTTAGCTTGGTCATCTTCAGTTTCAAGAGTGATTGCAACTGATTTTTGGAAATTCTCATAAGATGTTATTTGGGAATTTTTACCTTCAAGATCGGTTACTAAATCCTTTTTTTCCTGCCAGAGTGCATTTTTATTTTCTATTTCAACTTTAAGCTGATTTTGGCATGATTCTAATGTATCTGTAGGTTGGGTGGATTGTGGCTGATTTACTACTAAATCATAAGTATCTATATAATATTGTTTAAGTTTTTCCTGTGTCCAACCTTTAGCTAAAGTAGGCCAGTATCGCCATGAAGTACCAGGTACAGCTTTATAAAGCTCCTGATGCAAATGAGAAACTGTTGTACCACTTTTTCCTACATATCCAACTAAATCACCGACATTAAGTTCCTGTCCATCTGAAACTATTTCATCTTTTAAATGTGCATAAAAACTGTAAATTATCCTCGAATCAATTCCATATTTGGTTTTAATAAAATTATATAAAGCATCAGACAATTCATGCTTAACTACAACAATTATTCCATATCCGATTGCAGTTTCTCTTGACTGATGAACAACTTGACCATTAGCTATACATTGAACTGGTTTACCATAATCAGCCTCACCTGCTCCCCAATTCCAATCTATACCAGGATGTAAGGCGTTTTGTTGAGTTACCTGAAGGAAAGTATAACCTGCAAAGCCATCTGGATAATTACCCGTAAAGGCTATTGGAAATATAAATTGATCTGCTTTTATCATTTTCCTCCTATCGTTGTACCACTTTTATTAACTGTTTTATCCCCGCTTGGCGGTAATGGTTTACTTTCATATAAGACTTTCCCTTTTTCCTCCAATGCTTTATAGGTGTTATTAAGTTGGGCAAATAAGATTTCCGTCATAGCCAAAGAGTGAACTTCATCATCTTCGTTGTAGATACTTTCCGGTGGTATTGTTTTTGGTATTTCCATTATTCCAACTCCTTATAAATCTCAAATTCTTCAGTAATAAAAGTGTCAGTAATAGATTTGAATAGGGGTAAAATGCTTCTAATCGTTACCCTTACCCTGTATTTTCCAGGTGAAATAGCGGGGACTTGGATACCGATATTACTGTTCCTTACCCCTACTGACTGATGAGTCAGAAAGACATAAGGAATGAAATAGGCCACTCCATCAAAAAACTGGTAGGTGATTTCTGTAGGAACATCAAAAAATTTCACTCTTTGAAGGTTATACTGCAAGATGTCTCCCATCTTTACCCTTTTTGTCAGGATGGGGGCTGGTTCTTTTTGGATTTCAAAAACTTTTATCGGTAATAAAAAATAAATGATATATCCCCAAAATATAGCCATCATAAAATAAAGAAGGAAAGCGGAATGTCTATAGATTTTTTTCGTTTTTTTCAGTTCTTTTTTAGTTTTATTAGTAATCATAGGTATTTTGAAACAATTACTCCTAAAATGACCGCCCCTATATTGACTGCGGTAAGGACATTAACCCTAGTTTTAACTTCCAAAATTGACTGTTCTAAATGTGGTAAGTGATTGGTTAAAAGGGCATCCATTTTAGTATTAAGGCCATCCGTTTCCTTTTCCAACTGTCCCACCCTGTAAGCTAATGTTGAGTTATTTCTGGTCATACTATCAATTAACTTTCTTTACCCGCGTAAACTTTTTAATAAAAAACCTAGATCTTTCAATCTAGGTATAACCCCCTGTTGTTATTATATATTGCAATATTCTGAAAGTTGAACATTTAATACAAAATACGCATACTATTACTTCAATCTGTCTATTATCAGTACTTATCCTTTCCATTCCCAGAGGAGCATATTGATGTTGGCAGTTTTCAATTTGTGGTTTCATAAAATTATGCTGGCTAATGAGCCACACCAAGCATGACCACCTAGACCTGCAACTGGATAAGCTGGATTAGTTGTCCCTGTTATTGAACATGATTCTATTCTAACTCTACCGGTAGCTCCGTTACCGCCATCCTGATCTACTCCTGTTCCTCCCGTTCCTTCTACTGCGGTAATAAGATTAGCTCCAAGTACAGCTGATTGACTTCTAACAAGAACTGATCCACCTGATCCACCTCCACCCCCAGCAGCGTTTGAATAAATTCCATTACTACCATTACATGATATTGATCCTGTAACTGTAAGTGTTTTTGAGTAAATTATAACTATTCCTCCTCCATTACCACCATTACCTGGTAAAGCAACGCTGTCGGTAGAAGCTCCTCCTCCTGCACCACCAAAAGTCATTAAAGTTAATTCTGTATTTCCTGTAATTGTAGTTGCTTGTGCACCAGCGGTTGCTCCACCTGTCGCTTCACCAACGGTTCCACTAGTAGAATGTGATCCTCCAGCTCCACCTGCTCTGGAATCAGTAGTTGCTAATGAAATACCACCGCCTCCACCTGAACCATTAGCCGCATTTTGTCTAGCTTTAGCTCCTACTGATCCTTCACCACATTCTCCTTTTCTGGCTCCAGAACTGGAACTACCAGCCAATCCACCGATAAACCCTTTACCACTAGCTGAAATATTTCCTGTAATAGTTGTTTGACCATTACACATAAAAGCAATAATTCCACCAATACTACCACTCCAAGTCGAAGCAGATAAGGTAATTCCAGTATTAACAGTGGTAGTAGCAAATTGAGGTAAAGTTTGAACCTGTGTTTGGTCGTTGCCGCTATCGACATAAGTATTATCTAGTGGAATCAGAAGAGTTAATAACCCTGTACTAACTGAAACAATTTGATTAAGTTCCCAAGCCCCGCAAGTTGCAGAAGTATTACCCCTGGATTTAATAATTAATATTTTTTGTCCTGCCGAAAAACCGGTTTCATCATCAACTGTTAAACCTGTTTCACCACTATCGCCAGAACAACCTGTTATTACCACTCCAGTTACTGAATTCCAAGCAGTATTGGCCGAAATAATTAAATTTCCATCTGAACCGTTTCCTAAACCTAAAAACTGTGCCATAATTTATCTCCACTCACACCTGAGTTCAATCGTAATATCTGCACCAGATGTGGAACTTCCAACTTGATCCAAGTCAAATGTCAATAAATCTCCATCCGATAATTGTGTTGTATCAAAAGTTGTTTGATTACCAGTATCAGAACCAGTTTCAATATTTAATCTGTTAGCTGGAGTAACATTCCAGATAGATGTTCCACCGATATTAATATCAACTATGATATTAGCTCCAACCGGAGCTGTTTTAACTGCTGCATAAGCCTTAAGAATAACTAAATCCTGCGGAACTATTAGAATTGGTGTTAAATTCGTTCCAGTTGTCAGAGTTCCAGTTATAGTAACAACAAATGTTGGTAATATTTCATTAGCCAATTGGTCAAAATTACTATTTACCTGTCCTGATTGGGCTTTGGTATTAGGGCTAAATGAATAAGTAACTGCTGCCATAAATTCCTCCTTTCTAACCAGCTATAGGTGCAATCGGATTATTAACAGTTTGCTGCTGAACCAAGTTTCTTTGGATATCCTCGATTCTTTTAGCAATTTCCGGTGATCTAGAACTAGCTTCCAAAGTTAATGAATCCAAAGTATATTCAATTTGCAGGATTTGAATAACGTCAGCTGCGGCAGTTGTTAATGTTTGATCCCAAATATCCACGTCCCAAATAAACTGATCCCATAAAGAAAATGTTTTTACGCTACCTTTAATATTCCTTATTTTTAAAGTTTGACCAGGACGTATTGATTCAATATCATAACCCTTATTTTCTAATTCACCATTATTATCAAGAATAGTTAATCTGGTACGGATTTCAGGATCTTTTTTATTATTAATAATCCGATTGGCCATAGTATCAGCTGTTGCGGATAAAGTAACCCTACCATCAACCTGATGGATAGCATGACGACCATAAGTATCAATTGACCCCGAATTGCTATAAACCCTGAATAAGCCAGTTTTTGCTTCAGTGGTATTGCCTGTAAAATATACTTGATTAATTACATCTTCTATCCTTCTCCATGTTTCCATTTGATTAATATGGTTTCCAATGATAAGAGTATGATCAGCCAAGGCATTTTTAGCTTTAAAATGAATAATTGAAGCAGAGTCTATATACCAATACCAGCCTTCAGGAGCCAGTTCGATTACTTTATCAATAACTTCTCTTATTGTATTAGAATTAAAAGTATAACTGACTGTAGTATTGGTTGTTTCAATTGAGGTATCTGAATAATTAAGTTGTCCTCCATCAGCCCGATATTTATCAATGGCATCTTTTAGGATATCTGATGGATCATAGCTATTGTAGGCTATTGTAGTTTGTCCAGAGGTATTTCTTAATATATAATAGCCAAGTTCAAAAACATAACTTAAAACTGTTACTTCAACAAATTCAATGTTTCCCTGAAAAACAGGTCGATAACCGGAAATAAAACCTTTATAAAAAAGGAGTCCATTGGGATACTGGCGGTCAGAAATCCACAACTCTACCCTATTATTTAATTTAATATCTACATCCTCACCGAAAGAATCAAACTCACGATCAAGCCTAATAATTATTTCTCCTGGACCACCATTAATAACATTCCTGAATTGTGGTTCATTCAGGACTTCGTTAGACCAAGTAATCACATAAGTAGCTCCATCATAAACCTTATAAACAAATCTCTTTTTAGTAAAATTTCCATAAGGAATTTCCGTACTGATACTGTAAAAAGTTGAGGGAGAATTTTCATTGTTGTATTCAGTAATTAAATACGAGGCAGAACGATTGGTATTGGAAACTTTTAGTTCTTCTAATATCCCCGTTAAATATTTCCTATAGTATGTAGCATCACTAATAGCATTACGTCCGATTCTTAAAGTATAAGCAACATAAGCAATTGTACTTCTGGTGATAGTACCGCTTTTAGCCAGTGAACCATCAATATAGATTTCAACTGACGTTCCGTTTTTAATAATAAAACAATGATGCCACCCGTTTATTGGTAAAGCATTAGCATCGGTTTGCAAAACAGCACCTGCATTATCATTATTAGTATTTGAACCTGAATTCCAAGAAATTGATTGAGCATTAAGACTAGCATGATTATTACTTCCATAATATACTTCCCAACCAGATTCATTTCCTGAATAAACCCATCGTTGGGAAATAATAGTTCCCTCATCAGCTGTTGGATAAAACCAAAAAGAAACAGTTACTACATCAGTTATGGATAAATTAGGAGTACCGCAGTTAATTAAATCATTTATTCCATCAAATTGTTGACCTTTATAAATTTTACCAGTAGTTTCAATCGGTTGATTTGCAGCTAATTTTGTTGAAGTAATATTATTTTTACCCGCACTATCCTTAACAGTTGAAGTAGTTAAGTCTTTCAAATGAGAAACATACTGGTAATTATTATCCCAAACTCCTTTAACATTTTCTTGACTATTATCAATTGAACTGTCGCCATAATAAATATATAAAATAGTGTTTTTATCATAATAAACCGTGGGAATACAAATACGGGCAATAAATTGTCCTGTAACCGAGTCGTAATTAATGATTTCATGATCCAGTTTGGAAGAAATATCTGGACCGAGAGTAAAAATAATATCGTAGCCATTACTGTTTTGGATTTTACCGCCATTTCCAACCGTTTTCAGATAATTAGCGGTTTCTTTAAACAAAAAGACAAAATTAGTCAAATCGGCTTGGCCGTTAACCTGATCTTGGTCTATAGTTATAATTCTTTGAGAACTATACATATCATCTACTGTCAACTATACCATAAGCTTCTATAATAACTTCAAGTATCCGTACATCCAATTCACGGTTTTCATAGGCAGTATTCCAAGAGACTGGCACTACATACTTACAAGTGCCAGAAAGAGTTGTATCCATATCCAGAGCGTTTTGAAGCTCTGATAAAACATTCATCGTTATTGATTCTGCTGCTTCTACTCCTTGTCCTATTTTAGACTGTTCCTGATAAACCTTGATAACATAACTTTCTTTCCTGATATTATGAGCCGTACTACCAAATCTGCCTTCACCTTCCCTTAAGGTCAAAGTGGCAAAAGGATATTTGCCGTCAGGATTACCTGTTGGGTAATCAAAGGCAGCTTTAAGAGTAGTAATAGCGTTTAATTTGGCTAACAAAAAAGTTCTAATATCTACTACAGTAAAAGATAAAATAGTAGTTGTTGAAGTTGAACTACTAGTAGTTGTAGAAGATGTAGAGGTTGAAGTTGATTGGGTTGTCGAAGTTGAACTGGAAGTCGTAGTTGAACTGGTAGAGGTTGACTTGGTGGTAGAAGTTGAACTCGATATCGTGGTTGAAGAAGTTGAGGTTGATTGAGTGGTAGAAGTTGAACTCGATGTAGTAGTTGAACTGGTTGAGGTTGATTTGGTTGTTGAAGTTGAACTTGATATTGTGGTTGAACTGGATGTAGTAGTTGAACTGGTTGAGGTTGATTTGGTAGTAGAAGTTGAACTGGAAGTCGTAGTTGAACTGGTAGAGGTTGACTTGGTGGTAGAAGTTGAACTCGATGTTGTGGTTGAAGAAGTTGAGGTTGATTTTGTGGTAGAAGTTGAACTACTGGTAGTAGTTGAACTAGTTGAGGTTGACTTGGTGGTAGAAGTTGAACTGGACGTTGTAGTTGAACTGGTAGAGGTTGACTTGGTGGTAGAAGTAGATTGAGTTGTAGAAGTTGAACTACTGGTTGTAGTTGACGAGGTAGATGTTGATTTAGTAGTGGAACTCGATGTAGTAGTTGAACTAGTTGAGGTTGACTGGGTGGTAGAAGTTGAACTTGATGTCGTAGTTGAACTGGTAGAGGTTGACTGAGTTGTTGAGGTTGAACTTGATGTCGTGGTTGAAGAAGTTGAGGTTGAAATTGAAGTAGAAGTTGACTGAGTTGTCGAGGTTGAACTGGAAGTCGTAGTTGAAGAAGTAGAAGTTGATTGAGTGGTTGAAGTAGAAGTGGTTGTTAAATCAGCAACTGTTGTATAATCGACTAATAGCCATAAAGTAGAAACATTTACTTTATTTGTATCTGCTAATAGAGAGTCTAAATATAGATTTGCCCCATTTATACTGGAGACTGTTTCTCCATAAACTGTATATGGATAATTTCTGGGTACAATATTCGCATTTGTAATCCAAGTTGTACTGGCTGGTGTAATAATATCGCTACCATTAAAAGATTCTGATGTTTCCAAACCAACACTAAAAGAAGTATTTTCTGAGGCTCCTTCTCCCCTATAACGTACTCCAATTGAAGCAAGATTTATTATTTCTGCTTCAACTGGTAAATCTTCAACTGTAAACTGATCCTCTAAAGTTTGTATATCAGTCTTTAAATAAGAAGTAGCATCATCTGGAATAACTTCATTTATCTCGGTATAGTTATTAACATCTGCTCCTGTATTATCATCATGAGTCCACTCATAAGTTGTACTACTAATTGTTTTAAGATGAACAATTCTACCTGATCCTGGCCAATCTGTAATATTAATGGCAATATCGTCAAAGTATGCCTGACAAATAACATCAGGAGCAAGTAAACCTAATACAATTTGATTTACATAAGTTGCAGTTCCATGTGAATATGTTTGAGTACTGAATTGTACTCCATTAAGTCTTCCAGTTATAACTGTGGAAGAAGGAGTAGATATATCATAAAATAATTCAACTCTATACCAAGTATTTAAAGATAAGGCTGAACTTTTATCACCAATTCCTCTTAATCGTAAAGTCCTATCGGTGTCTAAAAGAATTGTATCTTCAACTCCAGTAAAATTAGGAGGCGCAACTTCTAAATCTAAAAGTGGTGTTTCTCCATCTGGAGCTGAAGCTAATTGAATATAAAACCTTACATAAATAACAGTTTCTGATTCAGAAAATTGATATCTAAACCCTGTTCCACTTGAAGTAGTATTACAATTTAAAGCATAAGTTCCACTTCTGACTGGAGAAGTAACAATTGTAGGACTACCTGCAAAAATTGATGAAATTTCCACTCCTGGAGTTAAACTATTCAACTCAAATCCACATGACCATAATCGACCTTCATTGGGTGGTAATGTTGTAGTGGTTGATGTAGTTATTGAAGTTGAGGTTGATTGAGTTGTCGAAGTTGAACTTGATGTCGTAGTTGAACTCGATGTTGTAGTTGAACTAGTTGAGGTTGAGACGGTGGTTGAAGTTGTAGTAGCTTCTGTTCCCTCAACCAGAAAATCATCCCAGTCACAAGTACCATTTGGTGAGGTAGATAACAATCCTGGTTTACCGATATCAGTAATATCTGTATCAGTTATGCTGATTCTTTGATCAAGTCCCTCATAAACCTTAATGGTTGAACCAACCATATTAAGTCTAAAGGTGTAAGTGTTATTAACTGAATAACCACCTGTATAGCTTCCTAATTCTGTATCTGAACCCGTTACCCGTTTATATAGCTTGATTGTCTGACTAAAAGTATTCATGGCCACCCAATAAAAGTTATTGGAGGCTGTACGTCTACCAAAAAAGGCGAGTTCGGAAACATCCCCCGTATGATGTAAAGTTACAGTTACATCGTAGTCAGCTGAAGCGGGGTTAAAAGTTCCTGACCAATAAGTCTGATCTCCACCAGTAGCTCCTACAGCTTTATTGGATACAATTGCAAAACCTGCATCATCATCAGTCCAATTAGCACCTAAATTACCGCTATCACCCCGATCAAAATTATCAGAAGCTAAGGTTGCCATAGATTTATTTCTTTAGAAAAAATTTTAAAAATGGAGTTGATAGAAGTTATCATACATATTTTTATAGATATCTTGGTCTGTAAGTAATCGTTATTGTTGGACTAGCTAAAGTTGTAGTTGTAGAAGTTGAGGTAGATCTGGTTGTTGAAGTAGTAGTTCCAGTATGAGTTGTTGATGTTGATCTTGTTGTTGAAGAAGTAGATGTTGTTGTTGAAGAAGTGGAAGTACTGTAATAAGTAACTGTTAAATTTGTTGATCCTGGTTCAAATCTGGCAAATACTCCACTGGCTTCAATTTCACTATTTCCTTCAGTTATAATCTGGTTAGAATAATCAAAGGCTACTGAATCCGCATTACTTAAAGGATGATTACCGCCTGACCAAGTAACTTCTTCTCCAGTTTGATCATAACTTATATCAATCCTGTAAATATTAGTATTACTCCCACCGCCTTTGGGCGTATAAGTAATTATTGGTTCGGTAAAAACAGAACCAGAAATTGTGGTAGTAATGGTGGCTGAAGCTGTTCCTTCAGCTATTGCTGTAACAGCTACTCGTTGAGCACCCTGATAGAAAGGTTCGGCAGCTACAAATTCCAGAGACATGGGAACTATGGTTTGGCTGTAATGCGGTTCAGCTATAGCAACTAAAACTACCAAAGTCTGGATATCGCGGTCTGCATCAATTGATAAAGTGCCTATTTTTTTACGGGTAACATTGGTATGAAGATCGTCTATTTTGGTAATCAGATCAGAAGCAGAAGATCCTTCAATGAATCCAGATAACCTGATTCTTCTTTCACCAAATTCCTCAGCCAAAAATTTCTTACCAGGCTTTCTGGCAATTGATTCCAGAGTAATTTCCCGCGAGGGGATTGTCCTATACTCAGTATCCGTGATTATGTAGTTGCTGTCTTGTAGACTAAAAGCGTCAAATGTTATTGCCATATTTTATTTTAGGTTAATAATCATAGTTTAGAGTGTCACAATGCTATCAATAACCGACTCCGTAGCGGCTTAACTCACTTTCTCTTCCGAGCATTCTCATAATCAATCTTGCCAATTCCCGAACCCGTTCTTCACTATCCATAGTTACTGAACCATTAATATTTATTGTTATTCCATCCCCCCCCATTGATTTAGCAGATTCATCTACTCCTCCTCTTGGTGTTATTCTTTCACCTCCATGGACAATAGCTGGCATTGGTTGACCTATTGGACCAGGAACGATACCTCCATGTTGCCATTGTCCAGAAGCTCCATGTTGCCCTTTTAATCCAGTCCATCTCAAAATATTACTAATAACACTATTTATTGCATCTGCCAATTCTTGCCATTTACTTTTATGACTATCTAAGTATCTATTAAAAAAAGTAACTGTTGGTACTGCTTTCTCTTTTACATCTTTGGCATAATCATCTTGAGCTTTCATTATATCTCTTTGTGCACCTTCAACACCTTCTTCAGCTTTTTCTAATCTTCTATTAGCCAAATCTAAATTATGGACATTATCTCTATATTGTGGACTATTTTCTCCATATGTATTTAACGCATCAGTTACCATTCTTTGTGCGTTGTCTACTCCTAATTGCGCTCCTCGTAACTCCAAATTAGCATCTGTTGCCCTATCATGTGCACCTGTAAGAATATCAGTAGCCGCAGCTAAACTATCTGTTGAACTCTTAGATAAATCTAAATTTTGTCTATATAAATCAAGTTGTGGATTTAACCCAAAAATAGAACTAAGTAATCCTCTTAATCCTCCAATTACATTATCCAATAGTCCAGCCCATTGTAAAAAGATAGCAATAATAGTAGTTATAGCCACAATTATTATTGTTAAAGGAGCAAATAAGATTGAAAGGGCGGTATTAAGAAGCCATGTAGCAGCTGTTAATACACCTGTAGCTATAGCTTGAGCTACAGTTGCTATAGTTAATGATCCAGTTGCTACAGCATTTGCAGTTTTCAGAAGAGTACTGGTTGTCCAAGCAACAGCTTGGGCAGCTAATACAACAATAGTTTTCCATCCTTGTATACCAAACTGGATAGTTTGGTATATTAATTGGCCGATTCCAGTAAAGGCAGCTTGGGCTGCTGCATTTTTCATAGCAATAAATTGCAAAGTAAGTGTAATAGCAGCCCGAATAGCATTAGTCGCCATTGCAATACCTAAAGCTATAATAGCAGGGAGAAAAAATACTGTAATTGCCTGGGCTGTTTTTGTAATAGCCTCTCTATGTTCATTCCAGAATTGAATTATACTGTCTATTTCCGATTTGGCTTTTGCTTTTAATTCGGACAGTTTTTGTTTGACTTGTTCTAATAAGATTTTTACTTTCTCTAAAACATTCATCCAAGTTGCTGGAATTGGCGGGGCTATTTCGCCAAAGACAAACATATTTTTCATCTCTTGGATTTTCTGGCCTATAATTCCCACATATCGGTTAATCCTGTCTTTTATTCCTTCCAAAATATCCATCCAAGTAGTATCAGCTTTAACAGTATCTGTAATACTCCAATATAAATTATTTTTCATTCTCTGAATAAGTGGTCCTATATAATTTTCGGAAAAATTTTGAACTCTTATTTTTATTCCCTCAAGAGCCTGTTGCCAGGTTGCATGTATTGTTCCAGTATCAGTTGTACCGAAAGCCAGTTTGTCTTTAATTCGTTGCATTTGGGGAGAATCAACAAGGTTTTCAATTCTGATAGCGATTCCTTTTAATGCTTGTTGCCAGGTTGCATGGACATTTCCGGTTTCTGTTGTTCCAAACGCCATTTTGTCTTTTATCCGTTGGATTGCAAGAAGAAGACTGATAGCTCCAGCCATAATGAGGACAAAAGGAGTTAATGTTAGTCCACCCAAAAGAAGTTTAGTTAATCCCAAAAACTTATTTAATTTAACAAAAGCAGGAATCATCATACTAACAATAATCGTTGCTATGCTCATCATTGCCACTTTATTTTTAAGAAGAGAGTCAACAAAATCAGCTATATCATATCTGTGGGCTGCCAGGAATTCTGATAATGACTTAGCTCCCAATTTAAGATAATAAAAAATACTTCCTTCCCGAACATTTAAGTTTTTATCAATTCCCATAATAGATGCAGAAACAACCTGTATTTGGTCTACAATATTTCTGGTTAAACCAGAAAAGCTGTTTAGCATTGTTTCATTGGCTCCCGCGTATTCCAAAGCTAGAGCTTCCATAATAGCCACAGCCGTATCCTTGCCAGTAACACCCAAATTAGCCACATCCTGAAGATCAGCCATTATCTGTTCCTGGGTCTTATGGAATCCGCTTATTGTTTTGGTGGTACTACCCAAAGCTGAATTATATTTTTCGATTGTTCCTTGAGCACCAGCTACTTTTTCATTCCAGTCTCCTAATTTATCTTTGGCTTCCTTGAATTGATAGCTGCTTTCACCAAACTTATTCTTAGCCTTATTCATGGCAGCCGTTAACTTATCCGTTTTGAAAGCTGAATCTTCAATAACTTCTCCTGCCTTAGTCGCATCTCCAGCTAACTTTTTTGATGCTCCGCCAGTTACTACCACCGCATCCGTATATCCTTTAAGTTTTACTGTTCCATCAGCCAAATGTTTGGATAATGCCCGCATAACGGGAATATTGGCATTATTGAATTGTTTGTTTAATTCTTCCAAAGAAGGTTTGGCTTTAATGAAAGTTTGGGTTAAGGCTCTTTGGGAGTTTTCCAATTCCATAATGCCACCACCAGTTGCTGAAACAGCATTGGTTAAAGCTTTCATTCCCAGAACGCTAATATCTACATCTTTAACCTGGCCGATCATCCGCGAACCCAAAGTGGTTATTTCTTTGGTGGTAAAAGGAGTAGTAAGAGCAAGATCTATTAAAGCTTGAGAATATTTATTGGCAGCTTCAGTATTATCAGTTAGAAAACGGGTCATGATACCCGCTTTTTCAAAGTCAGCTGCCGTATCAATAGCACCTTTGGCTACTTTGGTAAAAAGAGCAGTAAAAGCAGCAGAAGCCAAAGCAGTATCATTAATCCAGCTTTTAATACTGGATCGCATGGAGTCAACCGCACCTTTGACTCCACTAGCTACTCTCGAAATTACTGGTGTAGCTCTATCTTCAGCTGTAACGACAATTTTTACTTTCTTCTATAAAGAAAGCAGGTTGGGACTCATAGGTATAATAATCCCAATGCATGTCTTTACAAACCAAGTATCTGATATATTCTTCAGACCTGATTTCTTCACCCGCCAGTCCTCTCCAAACTGCTTTTATTAATTTTTTTTTTCCTCTTTTTTAACCCAAGAACCTTGAGTAATCTCATTTACCAAATCATAGACTTTATTGCCTTCTTCTATTGGTAAAGAATCAAGCCACTCCTGTTGGAATGGCTTGATAGTTCCATCTTTTAATTTTATTTCCTTAATCAAGGCATTTGCAGACTGATCCTGATATTTGAGGAAAGTAGCCACATTGACATTTTCCATCTTTCCAGATGTAATATCATACTTGCTTTCCGCCAACATCATTTTCTGGAGTTCCCTAGCCTCTCCTGTTGTCAGGAATTTGTATAAGACAACAGTGTCTCCATTTGGCAATACATGATCTACTGTTGGTATGCCAGTTTTATCTAACATTTTTCACCTCCTTTATTTCTTAATTTATTAATTCGGCTAATATGATGTACTCTTACCATTTTGTAAACGACAATCCATTAAACGTACCCCTGAGTCTACATCGTCTTCAGCCACAAATTCTGCTGTGATGGTATAGAAATCATCAAGTCCTGTTGATATGTCAGCTTCACTCAACCTGAATTCAGGAATCCTGATTCTCAGTGATTCGTTAAGTATTCCTGACGCAGTTAAGATCATGGACCTTTTCTGCAAAGCATAATAAGCATCCCTATCAGTTACTGAATCAAAGAAAAGCGTATAAGAACCAGTTACTCTGACTCCTTTAGTTCTGATTATTGAAACATCTGAACTGCCGCTTCTGTGAATAACTTCCAGATTATTGGCAATTGTCAGACTGAATTCATTAATTGGTGTAGTTGCTGCTGTTCCAGCTGCTGTCAGAGTTGCTCCAAATTGGACAAAATAATCCTTGAAAGCCAATACTGTTCCTGATGTAGTTGTTACTGTTTGAGCAGCTCCAGCCACAGGAAATTGAGCCTGAAAAGAAGCATTGAGGGTTGCAAGGCCATCTGAAACTTCAAAGGTTAGCTCATCTATTGCGGCATAAGTATACTGTTCAATATCAGTTGTATTAGCTCTGGTTTGGATTAAAGTTGCTGTTAATGGAGTATTACCTGATACGGTTGTATATAGATAAAAAGTATGGTTATTAGGTGTACCTGTAACTAATAATTCACCACCCAAAGCCAATTTCCATAAATATCCAGAATTAACTATATCAGCATTTATTTCTACATCTCCTTCAGTCCATCTTTTGCCGATAACCGAATCGGAATCCATGATTCTTGATGTTCTGGATGAAATATCTTCAATTGCTTCGTGATGACCACGAAGAGAAATATCTGAATATGGTAAATAGGCAGACATGGTAGTGTTGGCACTGCCAGCACTGGCTTCTATTGCAATTCCTAAACTACCTGTACGCCCTATATCTATTCCAATAGTAATTCACCCCCTTTCATAAAGAATTCACAATTTCATAAGCATCAACTGAAACTTCAAGTACACGGGTATCCAGTTCCCGATCTACATAGGTCGTATTCCAACTAACTGGAGTTACCCATTTACAGTTACCAGAAAGCGTTGTATCCATATCTAAAGCTGCTTTTAATTCTTTTAAGACAGAAGTGGTAATAGACTCAGCTGCTTCAACCCCCTGACCGAGCTTTGATTGTTCCTGATAAACAGTGATAGAAAATCCCTGTCGTCTTAAATTATGTGTTGTTGAGGCAAATTTGGCATCACCATCCCGTAAAGTCAAAACTGCAAAAGGATATTTTCCATCAGGATTACCCGTTGGGTAATCAAAAGCGGCTTTTAATGTTCCCATTTCATTCAGTTTTAAAAGCAGTTTTGTTTGTATATTTGTTAGGCTCATATTTATCCTCTTTGATATTCAATAGTAATTTTGTCAGCTAATTGACCAAACCATTGATCCATTTTGCCTACAGACCAGAAATATGTCTTTTTAACAAACTCTTTCGCCCTATAACCAGATGAGGCTATTTTTAAAGCAATATATTTAGCCATCATTCGATTAGAATAATTACCTTTAGGACTTAAACTTTTAGCCATAGCCCATGCTTCAATTTTATCTATAGGCGGTCTTCTCTGACTACCTATTCCTCTTTCCTGATAATAACCATATTCCAATGAAGGACCTATTTCTCTTCTTAAAGTTCTCTTATTAATTTCAATACTTTTTTGTAAAGCTCCACTGGCTACTGGAGTTCTTCCTTTCATATCCATCTTAATATCATTGGCAGCTGTGTCTAAAGATTGTTCAATCAGATTAGGCAAAGCATTAACTACATTATTCAATCCTGAAATTGTTCCTTTGTCTTCAATTTGAAAATTAAGTTGAAATGCCATATTTATTCTGCTGTTTCAAATTCTGTTAATAATAGTTCTATATGCGGTATAAGAGATGTGGCCATCCAATTTGTCAGTCCTTTAACTATAAATGTTTCTCCTGTTACCTGGTCTGTCAATTTGTCTCCTGACCTGATTCCCGATACTGTTGTAAAAGCGATATATGCCTGACCGAATGTTCCATCAGCTATAATCGAATCTTCTGCCCCCGCAGGTTGAATATTTATGGCCACATTAGCAAGTGGTGCGAAAGCCTGATACTGTTCTTTATCTGTATTATCAGTATCAACTAAAAGCCTCTTTACGCTAACTACACGGTCAAGTATAAGTGACATATTTTAAAACCACCCCGATGCTAATTTATAATAATTCAGCATTCTTTCTCCATCGCGAATAAAATTTGATCGACCATCCATAGTTTCCGACCATCTTTTGGCAATTCTGCCTTGAGATAAGTAGGTTAAACCTTCTTTATTAGCCTGTCGCATGAATATATCAGCCGCAAAATAAGTAGTGGCCAGTTTTACTGGACCAGGAATGGTTGTATAACCAGCAATATAATTTATTTTGGTATAGAAACGTGAAAACTTTATATCAGCCCAGTTATTCAGCATTACCGAGGAAGAAACGGACAATTCAAAAGACGGATAAACAATACAATCAGCTTGGACTGGAATTATATAGCGGTTATTACCAGAACCGTTAGTTAAGCCGATTGTGGTTATTTCAGAACCCTTCTGGATACTTAAAGAAGAAAGGGAACTTACTGGTTTCTTACGCGGATGAATAACCAGATTAAGGTCGCCATCTACCCTTGCTTCATTAAATTCTCCAGTAATTTGTTCTTGCCAGAGTCCAGATGCAGTTGTATAGCCTAAGTAGTTATCTACCATTTCCTCAGCAGCCGATATCCAGGTATCAATTTGAGAAGAAAAAGAAGCATCTACCGTAATCAAAAGTAGATTTTCCAGATCAACCTCAGTTGCATAATTTAATGTTGATGCCATAGCTAATTATCTGAAATCTTGGCCTTGCAAAATATTATTATTATTCCTTTTTGTTGGGTCTGAAAAAGGAATTATCAAACCCAACAATAATAAATACCTAGTCTTATACCTGACCCACTGTAAGTTGCATTCCTGCTGGTGATTTTTCAGTCAAAAGTAATCCACCATAACCGACAAACCTTTCAGGTTTAACATCAATCAGAGATTGTGTTACAGGATTGACGATTCTGGATAGAGCAAACCCGCCTGTTACTCCAGCAACTTCACCTTGGGTAATAACACTTCTTTGGATTGCTCCAGATGCTTGTAAATCATCAGCTAAAGCCTGTAATTGTCTGGCATTAAGAACCAAAAGTGTCGGATCAGCACCATAAAGATAAAGAGTCCGACAGTTAGCTCCGATTCCCGATGAGGTTACGAAACCTGAATATGATCCTGAATTTGTGGTTATCTGTTTAAACAAACCATCAAATTCATTAGCCACATCAGTATCTCCTGCTACAATCATTTCTTCCTCACCAAGCATTAACTCATAAGCCTTAATCTGTTCACGGCTCTTCATCATGTCTGGTTGTCCGTCACGACCACGGGAAGCAGCCAAGGCCAAACCTCCAACTTCCAGTTTACGACCTAATAATTCGTAAGCTTGGGATACCATATCATAAGTCTGAGTTGTTTCATTGGGTGCACCTGCATCGGCAAAACTAATAGCAGTATTAGTTCCAGCCGCCACATTTGTAGAAGGATGGCTTTTACTATGAACAGCAGAAGTCATTCGTTTCCACATGGCCGCTTGACCCTTACCCGCTACTCTAGGAATCCTATTTCTTAAAGGTGTATCTATAGGAACCAAAAACTTAATTCTCTCATCCAGATTTTCTGGTGAGAAAATAGATCGAGTAGTTGGGGAAAAAGTATAAGTACTTGTTACTTCGGCTGCCTTATATAACTGTTCTCTGATTTGCTGTAAAGCTTCATCAACATAATTCATACTTTTATTTCTCACCCCCTTTCAATAGATTTATAAATCTTATTAACTAGAGTTAAAGACCCTTTTTTCTGGCTTCGAGTCTGTCTCTTTCATCAATCAAAGCAAAGGCTTTATTCCATTTGTTTGATTTCTGATATTCATCCAGATTATGTTGTCTTTCATAATCCAGATCTTCCAGTTGTTTTTTTATTTCAGATAGCCTTTTTTCTTCTTCATCTGACAATTTAGTAACTTCAGCGTTCTTGCTGACTGTAACTGGACTTGAAACTTTGACAGGAGCAGGTTGCTCTTCAATTTTCTTTAATCTTTCATCAAAGCTTTTCAATTGATCGCCAATCTTGGATAAAGACTGATCGAACTTAGATAGAGTTGAATTAACTTTGGCTAATTCCGCCACAGCGGAACTCTCTGCCTTTTCAACTTTCTCTTCTTCTTTTTCTGCTCCTTCTGTTGATTCACCTTCTGGTTTCTCCCCTTCTGGTTTGGCTTCTTCACCCTCTTTAGGAGCTTTTTCACCTTCAGGAGCCGTTCCATCAGCTGGAGCAGAATCATCAGCCTTTTCTACCTTTTTCTCTTCTTTTTTAGTAAGAGAATCAATTTTAGCAATCATACTTTTAAGAAGTTCTGTAACATTCTGAGACTGTTCAGGTTCAGCAGCTTTCTTATCCATCTTTTCCTCCACTTTTTCTTCAGCTGGAGTTTCCACTTTTGGATCTTCTTCAACTGGTTTTTCTTCAGCTGGAGCTTCCTCAACTGTTTTTTCTGGTTCAACTGGGGCTTCTGCTGGAACTTCTTCTAATGGTTTAGCATCATCTACCTTTTTAGCAGGATGAGTTTCCGCCATATGAGCCTTCATTTTATCTTTAGTAACCATTTTGCCGCATTCTGGGCATTTTTGTTTTTCCATAGAATCTGATTCACCTCCTTTCTCAATCTCATCATCTTCAGAGATTTTATCCCAATAATTTCCATAAAAATTAATAGTTACGGGTTTGTCCATTTTTTCACCCCCCTTCCTTTTACCTCCCATAATACTTGTATAACAAATTGCATTAGCACTTTCTTCCTTAGTCTTGCCCCTTTGCGGTTTAAACTTAGGATTTTTTTTAAGATCAGATACGCATTTTTCCATTTGTGGCCATTTACTCTTTGGTATATTCACCCAAGGCATCTATATTTCCTTTCAAAAAAAATCCCACGCCTTACTTGGCGTGGGTTCTAAATAAATTCCTCCTCAAATTGGGAACGAACTCACCTAGTTATGAATAATACAATACCTATAAAATAAAAGTCAAGCAGTACTACTTCTTACCTTTTGACTTTACTGATTTACCTTTACCTTTTTTTGAGCTGGAAGCAGAAAATATGGATTGTGTTGGTGGAGTTATTTTATAGGTTTCTACGGTTTCCACTGGCATTTTTCACGAATTGTTTACGCGCGTAAACAAAGTTTAAATCTGTATTGCACCACTAATAATCACATTACCTTCGGGAACTTTTGGGGGTTCTGGAGTTTTAGGAACTTCAATTTTCGGTTTATCTTCAGTTACCGGTATTTTTTCTGGTTGTTTTTTATCTTTATCAAATGTATAAGGCATTTTATCCTAAAACCTTTCTCATATTTTCAAAATAACCAGGAGTCCAATTATAATCTACAAATTTCTTAATGTCAAAATCTTCATCCAGTTTAGCCGCGCTGACTACAGCTGATTTAGAATCAATCTCCATATTAAGTCTTTTGGCTGCGGCTAGAATTTTCCTAGCTGCACTTTTCTTCTTTTCTGAACTTTCAAAGTGAGTCTGATTGAATCTAGCCATAGCATTTTGAACATGAGCCTTGTCCGAAATGGGCAAATGTTTACCACCTTTGGAATCCACATAAGCAAACTGACCAGATGCCATAGCTTCCCTCTCTTTGGATTTAAGCTTTTTCTTTTCAAACTCATCTAAAGTTCCTTTCATTAATTCCTCATTGTCCATTCCATATAAAATATTATCGAATTTCTTTTTATCCTCTTCAGATAATACTTTAACCGCTAGTTTTTTTAATAAATCCAGAACTTTATTAAGTTCAACTAATGATTTACCTTCCTGTTCAAAAGAATATAATAAATATCTGATATCTTTAGCTAAACTCAAAATAAATCCAGCTGTATTAATCGGGTCCATTCCAGAAGATTCAGTCATTGGTGAGATTATCATATTTTTATCAACTTGTCCTTCAGTTATCTTACCTTTATCATCAATCTTAACCATGCTAAATAACGCATCAGGATTAGCTGGTCTATCAACTAAAGATATTTCGCTTAATTTTATGGCCTTTATCCTATTTTTAACCTGTTCCAATACTTTACCTCCAATTGAAAATCCAGTATAAACTCCTTCTTTTACTTTTTCCCAAGCATCTTTATCAACAACTTTTCCTTTAATAAACAATCCTTTATTATCTACTTTTGCATGAACTGTCTTACCAACTGCGCTTGGCTGGTGCATTTCCCTTAATCCACCAAATCTAAATTTACCAGTTTCAGGATCAGGATCACCCAAATATCCAGGTAAAGCTTTAATAATGGCTTCTTTTTCTACAACCTCACCTTGACTATCAAGGGTTTCCGAAGAAGCATAACCATGAACTTCTCTTTTTTCATTATCCTTTTTAGTAAATCCTACGAATATTTTTATGTCATCCATAATTATTTTAATAATATTATAACATTATCCTAAAGTCGTACTAGTACTTGTTGATTGACTTGTTGAGGTTGATGTGGTTGTCGACTGAGATGTAGAACTACTGGTCGTAGTTGAACTTGTTGAAGTTGAAGTTGAAGTTGATTCAGTAGTACTGGTTGAACTCGATGTAGTCGTTGAGCTGGTTGAAGTTGAAGTTGAAGTTGATTCAGTCGTACTGGTTGAACTTGATGTTGTAGTTGAGCTAGTTGAAGTTGAAGTTGATTCAGTCGTACTGGTTGAACTCGATGTTGTAGTTGAGCTAGTTGAAGTTGAAGTTGAAGTTGAT
>LBWB01000030.1 GCA_000993405.1 Candidatus Woesebacteria bacterium GW2011_GWB1_39_12
TTTGCAGAACCTGGGCAATTGTCAAGTGATGGGCAACATCGTCTGCCTTGTGAAGTCAGCATCCTTGCCAGACTTATGGTTCAAAAAACCAGAGAATATATCATCTTCGCCGAAGCAGAGAAGCAACGACAAGAAGAAGAGAAACAGAAAAGAATCATTGAAGCGCAGGAGACGGCTATTTCAGCAATCTGTAATATAGTTCAGAAAAGAATTGTCGCAAAAAACGAGCCAGATTGTTCGGCAACCAATGATATCTTCTGATTATCAATTCAAAAAAGACTTCATATTTCCAAATCTCTTCTCAAAAAACAACAAGATGCCCGATTTGACATTCCCACTGCCGGCTGGTGAAATTCACAAAGGTGGAAGCTGCTTGGCAGCGAACTACAAAGCTTCAGAAAATGTTGTTGCGATCTGCGACGAGTGCTATGCCCAAAAAGGTCGTGCAATATTTTCTAACGTGCGCAGGAGCCGCCAGAGACGCTTTGAATATGTCCGCAGCAACCCATTCTTTCCGATGGAAGCGGCTTGCCAATTGAAATGGTTCATCGGAAAATCAGCAAAAAAAGGCAGTAATTTTCTGCCGATCAGAGTTCACGATTCTGGTGATTTCTTTTCGGTGAGATACATCCAAGATTGGCAAATGATAGTCAGAATGACAGCATTCATCTGTCAAAACTATTTTCAGAAAATGCTGGTGTCGTTCTGGTTTCCCACCAGAATGTGGATCGCTGACAATTTCTTGAAAGAACTGGTTTCGTTGCAGAAGCTGAACAACGAAAAATGCGTTTCTGTGGCAGTTCGTCCTTCTGCAATTCACATCGGGGACGCTTGCCCTGAAATTTCAGGGCTGGCAAGTGGAACATCCGTTGAGGATGGCATCGGGAATTGTCCGGCAATTGCCAATGCTTTGAAAAACAGAAAGAACGGGGAGGAATTGGAGAAACACCCAACCAACTGCGCCGAAGTGAAATGCTTCAAATGTTGGAATTCGAAGATTGGGGTAGTCTACGGCAAACATTGAGGAGAATGATTGATGAGACTGCTTGACAAAATTTTGAAATCTTTCTATGAGAATTTTCAGGATCGTCATTGTCGTTTTTTGATTTATAACTGGAAGTCCGATATCTCTGGAGTCAAGCGCGTGAGAGAACAGAACAAAGAACCGAAGGTTTACGACTACATTGTTGATGTCAGAATCTTTTTCTTATCTGACAAGGTAGTCGCAACCTACAAAGAAAACAAAGACCACAAATGGCAGTGGGGAATATATGCATCAACGGAATCCATTGAGATTGTCAAACCTATTCCATTGAATCAAATCAGCGGGAACCACTTCCGCGCCGGTGCGTTTGTTGATCCTGCCAAAGTAATTTCTGTCATTGGAATGCGCGGACCTTGGAACAAAATGCTTCGTTTGGCTGTCAAGGAAATCAAGCAAGGAATACGAGCAAAACAACAAAGAATCAATCTCGAAGAAGAGGCGAGGATCAATCATTTGAGAAAGATTGTGAGCGAAGAGGCAATGGTACGAGGACTTTCACGGATTTGCGAGGAAGAAATTTCGGAAAGAAGTCTCAGCAGATTGGCAGGAGAAAAAGATCAGGCAATTGCCGTGAATGGATAATCTACGATAGGGAGATTCATCGATGTCATATTGGAAGATTACAAAATGATAAACAAACAACTGACCTCAAAACAAATTGAATTCGTCTCAAAACGAGTGAAAGAAATCCGCGAAGAAATTGGTCAGTGGCATTGGACGGAAGAAGAGGATGTCTCAGGCAACAAACTTCGCAAGGCTTTGCACGATGTTGATCTTGAAATCTATCGACTGACGTTCTACGAACAGAATCCTTCTCGTGAAGATGTCATATCGTTGAAAGTTTCGGATGATTGGGCGCCGAATTTCCCAGGTGATGAAATCATTGCGATTCTGCAAAAACCTTGGAAGTTAAAGAACGGCGACTTCTACGGATCTTGGCGAGTCTATTTCACTGGCGCAGATGATCGCGATCTCGGAGTTTCATTTGAGCAGGAATCAGATGCTCGGGCATTTTGGGATGCGATTTGTGATGGAATGGACTATCAGATGTTTGAGCAGGTTGGTCAAAACAAAAGCAAAGATTGCGATTCGTGAAATTGATGAATTGGAAAAAACCCAGGAAGATATCTATTCTATTCCTGATATGTGAAGGAGAAAATCAATCAATGACTATTACGAAGAATGATGCACTGCTGGTTGTCGATGTGCAACAAAGTTTTTGTCCAGGAACCAATGGCTCCTTGGCAGTTGAAGATGGAGATGGATGCGTCAAGTCAATCAATGCTGTGATGCCATTGTTTGATTGGGTCATTGCCAGTCGCGATGCTCATCCTGACAATCATTGTTCCTTTGTCGAAAATGGTGGGCAATGGCCAAAACATTGTGTCAAAGGAACTGATGGATGGGATTTTCATCCTCGCCTTGATTTGACTTCAGTCTGTGCTCAAACCTTCAAAGGCACCAGTGAGCACCAAGATGCCTATTCTGCGTTTCGTGGAACTTTACCATTGACCCACATTCTGTGGGCTTTGGGAGTCCAACGAGTGTTTGTGGTCGGGATTGCCACAGATGTTTGTGTGGCTGCGACTGCTGCTGATGCGATGGAAGATGGATTTGAGGCAATCGTGATTGGCGATGCAACTTGTGGAGTCACCAAAGAAAGCACGGCTGCTTCCCTGAAAACAATGAGCAAGCAGGGAATCAAGGTCATCAATGTCGCAGATTTGTTCTAGGAGAAAATAATGGAATGGCTGTTGGATTGGAATATCTATGGCAGTATCTGGCATACTACGGTTCCTCCCGGAATAAATGATGCATTTTGCGTCTTTACTGCGATTCTAATGATTCTTGCTTCTGTTCCTCAAATCGTCATATTTATAGACGCAGTGTTTTCGGGATGCCCAAGTATTTCTTGGTGCAGCACCCCGAGGGGCAAGTTGACTGCTATGGTACTTTTCGGACTATTGACTTGGTTGGCAATCAGTTGCCCTCTTGGAATTTTTCTTCTTCCTTCTGTCTTAGGTATCTACTTCTCTGGAAAATATCTATCGGCGTTGGTTGTCTGCGCAATTCTAGGATATGAAAAAGTTGAAAATTGGAAACAATTGCAAAACAACATCAAAGAGATTGTTGAAACAAAGAAGTCTGCCAGAGCAGAAAACAGATCAATTAGTCGATCTGGAATCACTGCTACGTGTCGCAGGGGGATCAGCATTGAAAGGGACAGATGATGGAACATCCCGATAACTTTGCAGCAGAAAAATAAAAGGAGAAGGAATGTTTCGTCGCATTGAAATTATCCACGATCCAGATCAGCAGGAATGGCAGGATTTCTGGGATTTAGTGAAAAAACATCCCGATTGGGACACTGACGATGATTATCCTGTTCATTGGAAACGCGGCATGGGAAGTTGTTGTTATTGCTATGACGAAGCAGTCATGGATATTTGGATCAACAAATTGAAAGCACCCAATCTTCACGGCAACTTTCGCTTCTTTTTCACTGAAAGAGGATGGAAAGAAATCGGCAGCGACTGCGCATCAATGTTGAGAAAAACAGGAACCAGACTGCGAGTGCTCACGATCAAAGAGAAATCTGTGGATGTATTTTACCAGGATAAATATCAAGTGGCCACTCGTCCGAGAAAAAGGAATTCCCGAAAAGGAAACAGAAATGAAAAGTGAATTGAGGAGAAATCGAATGACAGATGATGAACCCGGACCTAAACGCAGTTTGACCTGACTTTGACATTCCATCGTGATGTCAAGGTCTTTGGAGGCATCACAATGGAGAAATACATTCACAGACGATCGGTGGAATTCTGCGAACGGATGGAATCTCGTGGAATTCCGAAGAAGGATCAATTGGCAATTGATCTGCTTTTCCGCAAATATCTGCGAGCAGAATTGAATGGAGAATCGGATGAGCAATGTCAATTGCTTCACCGCAGATGTAGAATTGCACTGATCAAGTCGTTGAATCGATGTAAATGACAGAAAGGAGAAATGAAATGAAGACCCGTGAAGAAATGACAGCCGAAGAAATTGAGGCGCACGACCTTGCTCGCAAAGAAGCAAAGAAGTTTCTTGCCAACAAGTTGCCAGGGTACATTGAAACCGACAACACAGCGATGACCGAGGTTACTGCAAGAATGATTGCGCTGATGACGCAAAAGAAGTAGATATGTTTTGCTTGCTCAACCAGTGAAGATTCTCACTTCGGAGACTTGAAAAATCTTCACTGGTTGAGCATCCTTTTTTGCTGACGGCAGAGTCTCCTCTGCTTTTGAAATTCCCCGACTGAAATTGGAGGTCTTGAAAAATGAATGAATCAATCTTGAAACTTGCTGAAATGGTCAATGATGCATCTGTGGAAACAGAGTTGCTGAATCTTGCCGGTGGAGAAACCAGCAACTTTGACGATCCAGCGGAATTGATGCTGACTTTGTGCGGCAACAATGTCTTTGGCGAAGCGTATTATGATGGCGTGATGGATGAACGACAACGAAAAACTGGAATTGCTGGCAATCTTGAACAATTGCCACCAAGAGCAAGACTGCTTGTTGCGACTGCTGAACAGGTCGCTAGAGGTGACAATCCGAGAGATCTTCTTGCTTTGGCTACTTGGGCTCGGCAAGAAGCAAATATGAGAACAACTCCCGCTTGGATGTTGGCTGTTGCTGCTCGCGAACCAAAGACCAAACAATTTGTCGTGGACTATTGCCGCAAGAAAAATGGAATCCTGGTTCGCCCAGATGATCTGCTTGAAGCATTCAAAGCCTATGTGGTGCTCTATGGTGCTCCTTTGGCTGCGTGTTTGAAGAAAGGTTTGGCAGAGGCTTATACTCGCCAGAGTGAGTACGGGCTGGTGAAATACAATCCGAAGGAATGGCCAAATCATCGTGGTGTTTTGAAAATGATTGATCGTCGAGAAAACTATCCATTGTCAAAGGCAATGGTTGAATTCTTGAACTCCGGCGCCGTCATTGATGAAGAAGCCTTGCCGTTGATTGCTTCTCGCAAGAAACTGGCGCAGAAAACTGAATTTGACGCCGAAGCAAAAGAACTGGCAAAACAGAGCAGGGCAACCTGGGAAAATCTGGTTTCTCATTTCGGCTCAAACAAGGAAGTTTGGGAGCTTGCTGTTGAAATTATGACTGGCAGATCTGATTTCGAAGGAGCAAAACGAACAAACTATATGGCATTGCTTCGCAATCTGTGCAACTTTGCAGAAGCTGGAATTTCAGCAAAACATTGGGAATGGGTATATGCCGTTTTGACCGATGAAGAGGAAACCAAACGATCAAAACAATTGCCATTCCGATATTTGGCTGCTTATACCCAAGTTATGGGCAACTGCGCCTTTGATTCGGCAACCAGAGATGACACCATTGCCGCACTTGACAAGGCAGCGCAGATTGCCTGCAAAGCAGTATTCAACATTCGTGGAACATCTGTTCTCGCTCCGGATCATTCCGGATCGATGCATCAGCCAATCGGTGGTGAAAAGTCTGTTTTGTCCTGCTATGAAGCTGCCGATGTTTTGGCGGTGATTGCATTTTATGCTTCTGAGCATTCAGTTGTCATCCCATTCGCCACTACTGCAACAAAAGTTGAAATGAAATATGACGATGGATTCTTTGTGAATCTCAACAAACTGAAAGCCGTTTGGAGTCTCGGTGGTGGCACAGACGCAAGCCAAATCACAAAACTGATGACCAATGATGGTATTCACACTGACAGACTGATCATTTTCACTGATGGGCAGGTATATCAAGGTTTTTCTTCGGAATGGCAAGAATACTGCAAGTCTCATCCAAAGTGTTGGTTGCACACAATTGATCTATGCGGATATGGGACTCGTCTTGGAAATCAGACTATCGAAAATGAAAGACGAACGCAAATTGGCGGCTTTTCCGAGAAATTGCTAAATTTCTGTGTGAGAGCAGAAGTTGGTGATCAACTGAAAACCACAGAAAAAGATGAAGACAGAATTGATGTGCTTCCTTCAATGGAATACATTCGATCCAACTTCTGATCTTTGCGTAGTCTCTTGAAAGCAACCTGGGACTCCCCTGAAAATTGGGAGTCCCAGGTGAATTTGTTTTGAAAGGAGTCGAAGATTGACTGATGTTGTCGATGTAGGGGATCTGATCAAAAACGAGCTTCTTCCTGTCCTACATCCAGCCATTTCTGTCCACTACGCTGAAAGGAATGGTCCATATCACGTCTATTCTTGCGCAACTGGGAAAGGCAATGCACCGCAGCCAGAATTGATTGCCGCGATTCCTGTTGACATTCTGCTGTCATTGATTGGAGAACGAATTGTTTTTCACGTCCCCCTCGGCGGTAAGAATTTTTCTTGTGTCGTCGGGGCAGACTGGTTTCAGCGACGACACAGGACTGGATCCAACAGGTTGGCGGTTTTCAAGAAAGCTACACATTGTGTTGTGTGTGGGACTGAAGCAAAAGAGTGGCAAATGTCGCTGCAAAGCGATGGCGAAGTCCATCTTGATTTGAAAGCAGAAAATGGATGCATTTTGACCAGAGACCACATCATCCCTCAAAGCAAATATCGGTTTGTATTCGGCACCAACAAGGAAATAGATTCGATGCAGAATTCTCAAGTGATGTGTGAAATCTGCAACAACGACAAATCAGACACCTTGCCAGAAGGGGTGTTCTGCTGGTTTGACGAGACAACTATCGGCAATGACAATTGGATTATTTGAAAGGAGAAGTCGATTGAGGCAGAAGCAGGTTGTATCTCTGATTCAAGAACAACTTTTGCCACTTGTAGACGAGAATGTTTCCATCCATGTCTACTACGATCAAGGAAACCGAGTCGAAGTTTATTCTCGCGACACTCCAAATCCTAATAATGTCAATAATAAAAAGCATCCATCGGCGAGGGTGATTGCTAAATTCCCAGTAGAAGTAATCCCGCCGCTGCTGAACAACAATGTCCAGTTTAGAGTGCTTATCGAAGGAAAAGAATATATTTATCGGGTTGGTGGTTCTTCTGGTAGGAATCCTATTTGGGCATTTCGAAATTCTGCAAAATGTGTCAATTGTGGCATAGAGGGAGTTGAATGGCGATTGTGCCTGGGAAAAGATCATCATCTCAGCTTGAAACTTCATGCTGCCAATGGAAGAGAGTTGACTCGTGATCACATTGTTCCTAGAAGCAAATATCATCTCGTCTACGGAACGAGAGAAGGAAGAGATTCATGGGAAAATTCCCAAGTGATGTGTGCCAAGTGCAACAACAACAAAAGCGACACAATGCCAGAGGGTATTCAATGCTGGTTTGACGAAAGCACCTGGGGCGATGACAACTGGATCATTTGAGGAGGAATGTGATGGGCAAAGATGATTTAGGAGACCGAATGAAGCGTTTTGAGCGCCACGGCTTCGGTTCAGAAATTTTGTTGCCTCAAATTCCAGTGATTGCCAGATTGGACGGCAAGACTTTTCATTCTTTCACCAGAGGGTTGCAAAAACCTTTTGATGTCAGATTGACCGAATTGATGCATCTGACAACGAAACATCTTATTGATCAATTTCATCCAGATTTGGCATTCACGCAGTCTGATGAAATTACACTTGTTTGGGTCGGCGACAGAGAATTGCTTTTTAATGGCAAAGTTTTGAAGATGTGCTCTTCTTTTTCTGCTCTTGCATCTGCTTTTTTCTGCTCAAAGTTGCCAGAGCAACTGCCAGAAAAATCACATTTTACGCCAACTTTTGATTGTCGTGTGTTCAATTTACCAACTTTGACCGAAGCCGTCAATTGTTTGATTTGGAGACAAATGGATGCTGTGAGAAACTCTGTATCTGGACTGGCACAGGCAAATTTCTCACACAAACAATTGCAGAATGTTGGGGTGCCGACAATGAAGCAAATGTTGCTCGAAAAAGGAATCCGATGGGAAGATTTGCCGGCAGACAATCGACAAGGAAGTTTTTTCCGCCGAGTCGTTTTTGAACGAAAATTCACAGAAGAAGAACTGCAAAATCTTCCAGAGAATCACAATGCTCACAGCAATCCTGATCTCTTGATCACGAGATCAGAAGTGAGAAAAATTGATTTGCCGTTGGTCGTTGAAATGGAAGATCGATCAGCAATCCTGTTCCCGGCAAAGGAGAAGAAATGAAGAAGTTCAACTGGATGTTCATTCCGTTTTTAATTTCTGTGGTTTGTGTTTTGATTGCAACCATCCAATTTTGGTGCAACATTTCCTTCACCAACTTGGCATGGATGCTGGTTTGGGATTCTTCTTTTGCTTTCACTTTTTGGAAGGTTGTTCATCCAGAAGATGTCTTGGTGATTGATTTGTGCGACGGCAAAGAATTGGATCGCGAGCGAGAAAAGTTGTTGAAGCAGATTGGAAAAGATCAGCAATCGGCAAGAGAAAAGATTGAATCCAAACTCACATAACCCAAGCATTTGAAGTTTTGTAAGGAGGATATGAAAATGGACTCTGACAAGCTTCGGGCTTATTTACGAGCATCAGATCATTTGTGGGAGATTCACGGAGATGCTTTTCTCATCGAAGAAACAATCAAACAGCAACATGGCAGGAGAGAAAAAGAAGTTTGGATCATCAGAGAAGCAGTCATTGATATGTTGGGAATCCCAAGGGTGTTCCGAGTGCGACACGGAAAGAATTGTCATTGCGACGAAGGAGAATGCGAAGCGTTTTTGTTAGATATCCAAAACAAATCTGTCGAAGTCCATTGCAGTGAATGTGGAAATGTTGTCAGTGTTGAAATTTTGGAATTGATCGGCTTGGAGGAAGTGTGATGGAAAAGTGAAATTTCAAATTTTATCCAGGCACCAGAAGATTTATGGAATCACTGATTGGATTCTCGTCCCCCTGAAAACGGAAGGCAAGGGGTGAACAGATGGTGTCAAAACAAAGTCGTCTCTCCTCCTCTCCTAATCAGACGACTTCCCAGGAGCCATCTTTCCCCCAAAGATCCGGCTCCTGGGTTTATTTTTGAATTTGAAGAATAACTTGCAAAGGAAATATCAATGATTCTGGAAATAATTGCTGTGATTGTCTATCTTTTGATTGGAAGCAGATTTTGCGGTTTTAAACATGGATCTATGACCAAAGATGAATTATGCGACTTATGGAATTTTGACCCGGTTCATGGTCCATTGTGTTATCTTATATGGACAATACTCTGGCCATTGGTGATGTTTTACAATCAAGGCAGGAACAAAGCAATCAATGAAAGAATCTATCAACAGAAACTACTTGCACTGGACAGAGAATTGCAGCAAGAGATCAGTGAAATTCGACAAGAAAGATTGACATGTAGTGCCGAGGAATGGGTGAAGTCAAATGGTTGAGTGGATTTGCGACATCGGATACATCATTGTCGGATGCTGTGCGCCGGAGCCTACACTAAAATTAATACTGAATTGTCAGATGACGATTCCCCGTTTTTAGCAGTCGCGGTGACTTTTCTATGGCTGCCAATAGGATTTTTCCTATTGGGATCTCTGGTCGGAGATAAAATCAAAGCAAAAAATGATGAAAGAGAAGATCATCAGAAATTCATTGAAGAAGCCGAAGAACAAGTCAGAATGAATGACAATTTGCCAGCCGAAGAATGGGCAGCAGAGCATAATTGAAGGAGACAAAAATGAAGTGGTTCAAATCAATGGTGATCAGTGTCAATGACTGGTCAGAGACAATAGAATTTGGAGAGAATTTGCCAGCAATATTTCTGTGGACTGCAACAATATTGTCTGGAATTGCAGCGTTTTCGGCAACTTTTCCTTTGGTGATAGTGTTGTTGGTACCAACAACAATGTTATTCGTTGTCGCTTGCCAAATTACTGCTGATACTTTTCATTGTCAGGATCAGTGAAGAGGTTTTTTAAGGCTCAAACCAGGAAATTGCTTGACAAATTGAGAAATGCTCATAAAATCCCCGAGGAGCGTGAGCATCGTGATTTCTATATGGATGTGGTTGGTTGGAATTTTGATCATCTATTTGACTATCACGGCAGTCTCGCTGAGCATAATTATGGTGATCGACTGGGCGACCGGAAACAACCATTTTGACAAATCTGATTCATTTGACTGATCTGGAGAAATTGACATGATTGACTATGAAAGCTTGAAAGAATTGAACTATATTGTCAAATGGTTGCAGAAATTGCGCGATGTGTCCTATAATACGCTTAACTACTCAGAATCTGGAACTGACCTTTTCAGCGCGTTGACAGATATGCTGTCGAACAAAATTTGGAAAGGATAATGTGCAATTGTTCGAATTTCATCAGCAAGCAAGACATTGTTTATGTTCCTGTTTTTGAAGGACTGGTTGCTTATTGCGCTTTTTGCCGCAAGTCATTCACTCGTGTTGATGAAGAGATAGTTGTTTTGCCAGAATGGAATTCTGGACGAATAGATTTGATGGCGGATTTTATCAGTCCTCCAAGATGGATGGAAAGCATCAAAGGTAGTTGGCGAGCATCTCGATGTGGTTTTTCTGATGTGGTGATGCAAACTCACAATGATGGGACAAATATGGATAAAAGAATCACCTGGGAATCCGATTTTGTTCCCTATCCATTGATTTATAAGTGGCAACAAATTCCCAGAGATATCGATAGTATATTCTATTGGCATACTCATTGCCAAGAAAGTTTCAGGATCACAAAGGAGACTTGAAATGACTTATCTTGAACTTATAGATTTCAATTATTTGAATATGTGGTGTCTCAAAATGAGAGACATGGCAAGATCGATTCATGATCCACGCCCACTGGCAGAGCAGTTAGAGAAATTTTGGACCGAACATTTTTATCGCGCTGCTGCTATTATATCTCATTCATGTGAATGCAAAGTTTTCACGCATGGAACCTGCTCGGCAATTTTTGTTCCCAAAGAAGACGGAATCACAGCAGTCTGTCCGTGGTGTCGGAGACAATACACCAGCATAAGCGGGAATGTAGTTCAGATTCCTTTTGAGTTTGATATGAATTCTGTACAGCCAATCAAATTCAGTCAATCTTCTTCTTGGATTGACAAGGTGGAAATTATCTGGCGTCCAGACCTATGTGGGGCGACAGATATGCAGATGCAGACAAAAGAAGGAAAGAAATTTGTGATCCATCGGTTCGTTCCGTTTTCGACAATCTACAATTGGCTGAAAGCTGAATCTATTGGTTCATTCTGGCATCCCAATTTGAAGCAAATGGCGAAAGAGATTTAGTCATCGTGAAACGAATCAAGGAGGAAAGCAATGATCACTTTTGAGATGTTGAACGAATTGAACAAGCGAATTGCTATTTTACAAAAGTCTCGACAATATCTCCATGATGGACCAGGTAGTAAGAATGAATATGGTCATCCGCTTTATCGCGAATGTAGTGAATTATTTTTGCGAGCCAAAGATTTAGCAGAAAAATTTCAGTTATCTCGGAAAGACTGCGGATGTCGTTCTATTGGTGATTTTTCCTGCAATACTTTCTTCGTTCCTACGTTTCCCGGATTGACAGCAATTTG
>LBWB01000031.1 GCA_000993405.1 Candidatus Woesebacteria bacterium GW2011_GWB1_39_12
TGTTTGGCCCGTGTACAAAGTGTTCCCCGTCGTGCGTATGATATAGACATAAAACATTAATGCAATTATAGCGTAATGAGGAAAAATTTATGCTGCTGAGCATCTCGGTCTAGACCCGTTTGAGCCCATAACCAATTACTCCAAGTGTATCACAACTGAGGCTAAACGAGACAGTTTAAAAGTGATCTTTTAATAGTTAATGATGTATTTTATTAGAATATTTTTTGAAGTTCTATAAAAAATCTCTCATATTCCTCATCTCCTTTTTGGTTAGTCATATAAAGCAATAATGAAAGTTGGAACATTGAAAACATTATTAATCGGTTAAGGGTCGTTTCCATCATCGTCGTTTCAAATTTGGGTCCAAGAACCATTGTTGATGCAAGCTGAGTTTGATCTTCATTCTCCAAACCCATTTCGAAATGGACCATATCAAAATCGAGATGTGCCAATCGATTTGATTGAAAGTAGCCAACTTTATAGATATATTCTGTAAAGAAATTGTCATAATCTGTTGGAAAGAATTTGTTAACGAATTGGATTTTGTCTAGTTGTATTGCCAAGTCATAATAATTTAGCTCCGGTTTTTTATTATTTTGACACCACAATTGAGCTTCCTTTTGATTTTCGTAAAAATATGCTTGGTAAAAAAATCCCTCAATTGACTTTTTTAGTAGCGCCTCACAATCGGTTAGATAACCTTTTGATAGCCGATCCAGTGTACTAATCAAAGATTTGAAACAGCTCCCCGCCAACATTACTCCGGCGTATTTGGCGAAATCATTTTTTGGTGTCTTACTATTTTGCAACGATTGCTCGATCGTTCTGAAAATTCTATTAACAAAATCAACTTTAGTTGCAAAGGTTTGATTAAATTTACCTAAAACTAAATTTTCTTCATTGGTAAACATTTTTCGCCGTTTGGCTGAGCAGGCGGGCCTAGAACCTTTTTATCCTATAAGCGGCTAGGCAAAATGGAACATGATTAAAAGGTACTAGCGTTTTCAAGTTTTAAGTCTGAATATTCACCTTGGTCATTTTTTATTGCTAAGGCAGAAACCATTAAATTTCTTATCAGTTTAGTCTCTGTAGGTTCTCCAAAAAAACGAGGTCGTGTACTTCTAACAACCTCCTTGAATTTGCTCAAATCTGGAGCCCTAACTGCCGGCCGGCTTAATAAAAATGGGGAATAAACGACCCTTAACGTTGTTTTAACAGAAATCAGTATAGGCTCTGTGTTTTTAGGATATCCCATATCTCTACGGCTTCTTAACCGTCCAAACGCACTTTCAACTTCAACAGGTTCGAAAGCAACAACACTTTCGATTTGACCAAAAATGTCCTGTTTGCTCGATAAAAATCCACCCTTAGTAATAAAATCCTCTGTTAATTCTGCATTTTCTTTGACGAAAGAAAAAATCTCCGATCTTTTTGATTTGACGAAATCTAAAAGTTTTTTTTCTTTATTTTCAATAATTGATCTGGCCTTATAGTCCAATATTTCTTTAATTAGTTTTGACGATTCCTCTAATGAGGTGGCTATTTGTATATCCACTTTGTAACTTTCTATTTTCTTTGAGACGTCTTTGTGGGTAAAGACCTTATCGCCTGTCACAAGTAAACTACTTACGATTTTTTTATTTTTCATATCCTCAAGAATCGTATAAAGAATAATAGTATCTCTAAATCCTTTTTCTCCTTTGTCTTCAAAAGGACGTATTTTAAATGTGGCCCTTGCGACAAGTTCGTCTAAAGAAATATTTTTAGGAGTATCAATTATCAGAATGCCCATCTCTTTTAATTTTCCCCGTAATGTGTCAAAAAGTCTACCAACATAATCACCTGGCAATTCAAACTCTTCCGAATCAAATCCTAATAAAATCCTGAAGTCGCGCATATTCTCTTTTGTCTGAATTTTTTTCTTTTCAATGTTTTCATAAAAATCATGAGCCCATTCCATCCATACCAGCTTTGGAATGGCAATGGGCGCTTTTAGTTCATCTGCCCACGTTTTTAGTTCTAAAAAGTGGGCCGCAAGGTCGGTGAACCCAACTATTCTTAAAATATTGGTGTCAAGATATATACACCTGGGGGGATTAGCTATAGCCATTATTTTAGATTTTTTTTTAAACTCGCAGAGCGCTCAATCTGCTGAGTGGCTCGGTCAAGACCCTTGCGATTTCTTAATAACATCTGATAAGGTTTCATTTGTCACGGCGTTTCTAAGTTTTCTTAAATATATCCATCCGAAGAGAAATAACTTTAACCTCTCAAAACGATAAACCCAGATACCATTACCCATCAAGTAATGTGCTTCAATCGTTAATCCGTCGTGCATTATACTAACTTCCTCTCCAAACCTCCCCAACATTTTCATATCTTCTGGAACGAAAAATCCACCCTTCTCAAGCAATCTCTTTGTCTCCTTATGGATCGTACTTCTAACCCTACTATAAACCAGCAACATTGAGGCTAATCTTTTGTTATATCCGTACACATGTTGCTTGAGAGAAATGATTTCCATAAGCTTAGGATCATCAATATAATTGTTCGGATCTTGAGTAATTAACTTTAGTATTGCTTTTCCTAAGTTATATCGTAGCTTCCTTTTTCGTTTTACTTCCCCCCAGTAATCATCAACCCAGTTTTTGCTCCATTGATTAATCGTTCCTGACAAAGCATCACGCAGAATAATCCCAAAACCACTTCCAAGTAAAAACGTCAGTAACCCTTCCATACTCAAGTCTTATTAGAACTAAAATGTAGTTGGCTGAGCATCTCGGTCTAGACCCTTTCGAGCCCATAACCAATTACTCCAAGTGTATCATAATTGAGGCTAAATGAGACAAATGAGACAGTATAAAAAGAAGAAATTACAGAAATTATTGGTGGATTACAATGCTGCCTGCCTCAATTGCATCTGTGGCATTTGTATCATCACTTTCACCCATCTGGTTATCGTAAATTACCTCGTTTGTGTTTTTATCCCAAATCTTGATTCTGAATCTATCGATATTACCTCCACCGTTAACCTGGCCGTCAACTGCAGTCAACATAAAGCCATAATTTCCGCTTCCATTGATTGTTCCCGAGCCTTTGTACTTTGCATTGGGACCGGCCACAACTAGCCAATCATAACTAGTACTATGGAGATTGAAGCTCGCCACTTTGAAGTGAAATTCTGTTTGGCCAGTCGGAACCGTAGCTCCGTTTTGATATTTAGATACAAACCCAAAGTTGGCCCTACCTGTGAGCAAGGGATTGGCAGTATAGGCCCCGCTTGGCGAATCTATCCAACCACCCCCTGTGACAAAGCCTTCTTCAGGGTCATAGACAACCACAAATTGGAACACAGACTCTCCAGAACCTCCATCATCATCGACCACTGTAAGTTTAATTGTATAGACACCTGGTGTTGTGTATGCGTGGCTCCCAATCACACTTCCGGAACCGTTAGTTTCTGTTACCGTTCCAACCGATGTAGTCGCATCTCCCCAGTCCCAGACTGCGGTATGAGTATCGGGTATGCCGACATCGGTGAAGTTAGCACTAGTATTGATAGATGTATTTACTTGATTAGGATCAACAGGGGCAGTAATTGCTCCAACCACTGGTACTACGTTAACCACATTCACTATTGCTTGGGCTGAAGCTGTAAGACCACCATCGTCAGTAACTTGTACGGTAATTGTTCGAGAACTTGGTCCGTCAAGACCGGCAGCAGAGAAGGTTATAGTTTGTCCTGGAGTTTCAAAACTTCCGTTATTATCCAAATCCCATGCATAAGTTAAGGGTCCATTTTCCGGATCATTTCCAATTGCAGCAACCTGTACTGAATTTCCTTCATTGACTTGATATGGACCACCCGCATCTATGGTAGGAGGCTGGTTTTGATGATATGAAATAGTTACATCTGTAGTATCTAAGAAAAGTATTGTCTCCTGCTTTTGCTGCAAACCACTTTCCGTAGGAGGGAAGATAGTAATAGCCACAGATGAACTTAGAAGCCAAGCGAACCTTGCAATTCCAGATGTATTTGTTACTAGATTGCTAATCATTGGAGTATAAACCACTGTATTTGGAGCTCCGGGAAACAACGAAAACGGAAAGATCTCATAATCTTGCGATTGGATATGAACTTGAGCACCAGGTAATGGTTGACCAGAAGCACCTAGTATAGTTATTGTTAATACTTTTGTTGGCAAGGTCAAATCTTGCATTGTATCGGAATTAACTGTAATACCTGTAGTAATCGCATTCATAGCTTGGGGGGCAACAGAAGGATCAACATTTCCAACTGTAGGTATTGTCAAAGTGTATTGACCAAAGACCGCACTGTCTGGTATATGTAGTGAAAACGAACCGTCAACATCAGTTTGGTTAAAATTCGAAGCCAACCCATTGCCCAATGTAAGATATATATTAGGAATTGCTGTCCCTGCACCATTACGAAGCACCCCGCTATAACTAAAGACAGCAGGTAATATAATTGTTTTACTTGTATCATCAAAAAAGGGTGTCGCAGTAGTTATTCCTGATAAATTACTACTCGGCGGAGGTGTAATAAAAACTTCCAAAGATGAACTTGGTAATAATGCCAAAAAAGCCACACCAGACGAGTTGGTGCTAGCATTACTCGTCATCGGAGTACTCACGATAGCATTAGCACCAGAGAAAAACGAAAATGGCAATATATTACCAGGCAAAGCCCTTATTGAAACACTCGCGTTTGCTACCGGTTGCCCCAGAGTATCAAGCACAGCCACAGCCAATGTCTTTGTGGGTAGTACCAAATCTTGCTCGACGTCGCTATTTACAACAATTCCCAAAGCAGCCGCACCGAGACCCCCTGGAGCAATAGATGTATTGACACCAACAGGTACAACAACTAAATCATAAGTACCAGAAGGAACACGCAAGGAGAACGAGCCATTCCCGTCGGTAGTTTGTGAATCGTGGTTAGTTTCATTAGCCAGAATGACATTTACATTAGTTATAGGAGTACCACTACCATTGCGCAGTACACCACTAAAACCAAACGTCGCGTCAGCAAAAACAGGATTAACAAAGGCCAAAATGAAGAACAAGACAAGGAAAACGGAAGCTATGCTAATAATCCGCTTCACACATTCATGGTATCAAAATTACAACCCTTGTCAAAGTAGTAAATTATTATTTTAACCAGGAGTCGTATCGAATTTGATGTCTAACGGTTGGTTGTTCATGATCTTTTCATACACATACTCAATATCAGGACCCTTACCATAATAATAAGCTTTTTGAATAGACTCTTTTGCAGCATCAATATTATTTTGTCTATATTGCAAAATCGCTAAGTATAGCCACATTCTTGAATTTTGAGGAAATTTTTTGATGGCTGATCGAATGAAGAGGATATTTTCATTTGCATCTCCATAAACTAAGACTAAGGCTGAAAGATTTTCATATATAAGATAGTAGTCTCCAAATTTTAGGGCATTTAAATATGCTTCTTTCGCTTCTTGATAGTTACCTAAACCAAAATTTATGAGTCCTAGATTATTATAATTTGTAAAATAAGGATATAATTCGATTGATTTTTCGGCATGGGTCTTTGCTTCTATCAAACGGCCTTGTTTTATAAGCGCATAACTAATTCCATTTTCTAAGTTATAAGCTTCCTTGGAAACTTTAATATCATGTGTACTCAAGGTCAATTGATCTCTCCAGTCAAAACTTCTGATAAATGTTCTTGCTGACAGCAACAGTATAATAATCATGGATATCGTCAAAAACCGCTCTATGTTCACCTTCGAAAGAAATGTTTCTAAATACACTCCCGCCATTCCGAGAAGTCCGACTATTGGGAAATAGAACCATCTTTCAGCTACCGATGCATCTAAAGGTAAGATTTGCAGATGAATAAATATACCTAAAATAAACCATGCGTAAAAAAATAAATAGGATTCAAAACATCTTTCTTTATTTCTCTTGAATAGAGTGTAAGCAAAAAATACAAGTAAAATTGCGAATAATAAGACAATTGTAAGGGGGAGGAAAAATTGATTGAAACTAATTTGCCTGACAACCCAATGATAAGAAGAAGCAAGGTTCAAAGGAAAAACAAAAGTCTTTAAATAAAAAAATAATATTGCAGGTATGTTTAAAAGCCTGTCTGTTAAATCAATTGCTGCTATCGGAGCATTAAGTGGCTTTGTGAAAATGCCAATGGCGTTTATTCGCAACAGAAAATAGAGAGATACCAAAGGTGTTAAGAAACCTAAAAGCGACAAGAAATATTTCCGGTTGAAAACAAAGGCAAATATGATTGCTACAGCAAAAAATAGCGCCCCTGTTTCTTTTGAAAGTAGGGAAAAAAACAAAAGCAGACTAACCCAAATTAGATCTCTTATAGATTTAGCCTTCGTAAGCAGATATAATGCCAAAATTCCAAAAAGGAAAAATAACGGTTCTTGTGTGTTTGAAATATAGAAAACTGCTTCGCTATTGATTGGGTGAACCAAAAAGATTAAGGACAAAACCAAAGCAAGCGGTACTTTAAAAAAATGCTTAAATAATAAAAATAAAAGACAAGCATTTAGAATGTGCAGAGATATTTGAAATAAGTGAAAGGAGAAAGCACTTGGTCCAACAAGAGAGTAAGTTAGAGAGAAAACCGTATTTAATATGGGTTTGTAATAAACACCGGTCAATTTTTGAGTTCCACTGTTATAAAATGTGCTGCCAAAAAAAAACTTCGGAATATTCTTTGACGAGTGGACTGGGGTATTGTTCAGTATTTGTCCTTCATCATCTCCGACAAAGTTATTGAAAAGCCCATTAAAAAAAACCACTGCCCCAAGAACTACAATGATGAGAATTGCTTTTTTTGTGGTTAGAGATGAAAAAAAGTTCTGTATCATTTCATTATCTTAACATCTAGTTGACGAGAATTCTTCACAAGTTAAGCTGAAAATATAAAGCGGCGGTTTTGGTTTCCCCAAAACCGAAAATCTTTTGCGGTTTCCTTTAAAAAATAAACAATTCGAGCCGACAGTTAAAGCGAAGGCGAGCGGAGCGAGCCTGAGCTGCGACAGAACGAGGTTCGAGTTTTGCGATAAAGCGTCAGCAGAGCGTGAGTGGAGGGACGCGGAGACGCAAGAATTGCGGAATCCGCGAGGGGTCGGTAGCCTTGTTTTACATCCTCGCAGGTGAGTTGACGGGCAACAAGAAAGAAGAAAGAAAATCGCAAAAATTTTAAATACAAACTGCCATGAAATATCTAGGCTACTGCAGAAAATCAACAGATGAGCCGGACAGACAAATCCTTTCCATTGAGGCGCAAGTTGCCGAGTTAAAAGAATTCGCCGCAAAAGAAAAGTTAGAGATTGTAGATTTTATTTTAGAAAACAAAACCGCCAAAGAGCCTGGCCGAGAAAAGTTTGCCGAAGTAATCAGATTATTAGAATCGGGTGTCGCGAATGGAATAATCTCTTGGCACCCAGATAGACTTGCCAGAAATAGTGTTGATGGTGGAAACATTATCTATTTACTTGATACAGGCAAACTTTTGGATCTCAAATTTCCCTCTTTTTGGTTTGATAACACTCCACAAGGTAAATTCATGTTAAACATGGCTTTTGGCCAGAGTAAATATTACGTTGATAGTCTTTCCGTAAATGTTAAGCGTGGTAATCGTCAAAAGCTTCGCCGTGGTGAGTGGCCAAATAAAGCTCCGTTTGGTTATTTAAATGACATGAGCACAAAAACTATCCAGGTGGATAAAAAGAGGGCAAAATTTGTTCGACAGGCCTTTGAAATGTATGCAACTGGTGGATATGGACAACTTGATATTATAAATTTCTTCACTAAAAATAAAATCTTTAATAGAAGCGGCCATATTGTTCATGCAAATAAAATTAAGCGTATTCTTTCCGATCCTTTTTATTACGGTGTTATGAAATTTGGCGGCGAATTATATGAAGGGGGCCATAAACCATTAATTACTAAGAAACTTTTTGACAAAGTCCAAGAAGTAGTTAGAAGAAAAAGCAGAACCCACGAAAGTCATGTTCCTGAGTTTGATTTTCTTGGACTTGTTAAATGCGGAGAGTGCGGCGGAAGTATTACTGCAGAAAAACATGTGAGGTTTTACCCAAGAACCAATAGAACCGTAACATTTATTTACTACCGCTGCTCTAAAAAATATGGCCACTGTTCCCAAAGATATATTACGGGTAGCGAAATGGAGGAAAAGATAAGAGTGGTGGTTAAAAATGTTTCCATTTCAAATTATGTCGCCAAAAAGTTTCTTGAGTGGGCAGAAAAAGATTCAAATAAAGAAAGGGTGTTGTCCGAAAAGGGGGTTTCGGATTTAACTCGGCAATTAAAGGAAGTTGAAGAAAAAATAGATAGACTACTCGAAGCCTACTTAGACAAAGTCATAGAGGAAACTGAATACAAGGCAAAGAAAAATGAATTATTAGAAAACAAACTTTCACTTCAGGCTCGAATCAAAGAGATAAAAGAAAAGGGCAACGAATGGCTCGAACCTTTTAACGAATTTGTAGAAAAGGCGAAAACGGGGGCAAAAACGGCGCGCGCAAAAAATAATTTGCATGAATTAGCTATTCATGCAAAAACTGTCGGCTCGAACTTCTTTTTGAAAGACCGTCAACTCACCTGCGAGTATGTAAAACAAGGCTACCGACCCCTCGCGGATTCCGCAATTCTTGCGTCTCCGCGTCCCTCCACTCACGCTCTGCTGCGGGGCAGGGATTCGAACCCCGATACCATCCTCCAGAGGGATGTGTCCTACCGTTAGACGACCCCGCAATAACCCTTGAATTTTACCACAAAATGAGGCTAAACTAAATTAATGATTACTAAAAGAAAAGCAGGCTATTTTGTCTTGAGCGAGAAAACCCGGAGGAATCTGGGTGGTCCTTATCAAACCCGGGAAGAAGCGGTCAAAAGGCTCGGACAGGTTGAATTTTTCAAACACCGAAAATCTTCCTGAAGATAAATTTCAAAAAAGGTTCTGTTTTTACCTCTTTCCCGTAAACAGGCCTGCTCCAGACGGAAAGGATAACCCACTCTCCTTTTTCGTTCTTTTTGGCTACAACTTCTATCTTTTGGCCTCCGTAAGTCTTGTAGTAGACCCAGGCTCCGGGGATTTTAGCCTTCCTTGACTGCTCGGGATTTCTCCATGTAGCCCAGGCATCTGACTGGGAGATTCCCCTCTCGCCTAGCTTATCCAGGGCATGCTTGGTCCAAATGACTCCCCCGAAGTCTTTATCCATTAAAAAGAAGTATATCAGCTTCGAGGACTTGACACGGGGATTGTTTTTA
>LBWB01000032.1 GCA_000993405.1 Candidatus Woesebacteria bacterium GW2011_GWB1_39_12
AGACCTTTTCCCCAGTAACTTTGATACGGGGTAGTCATCCTAGCCTCCTTTCTTTAGGCTGTTTATATTATAGCACGAAAAACCGGAAAAATCAATCCCACACTGGGACTTTGTCAAGCTAAATACGAACAAAATCCCCTGAGCTGATTAGAAATTTATCTGAAACACGGTGTGTTTTACGATAGGATAAAAGATGGTAAAGTGTAGTTATATATTTTGACAATGACCACTAAAAATAATCACAAGCAAACACAAATAAGTTGTTGGAGAGAATTAAGAACACTCTATCAAAAGAAACCACTCCTCTTTCTCGGCGAGGTTCACGGTGCTAAAGCCAATATAAAAATAATCAAGCTTTTAGTTAAGCGGCTTGGAGTAAAAACAGTGTTTTTCGAATGGCCCTTATCGTGGAATCGTCTTTTAAAGACTTTAATTCGGGGGTCTCGGACAAACGAAACATTAAAAGAATTCCAAAAACTTAGTGATGGCAGGATAAGTAAAGACCACCTGGAGCTCTTGGATTTTCTTTACAAGAAAAAAATCAAAGTATTTTGCATAGATGGTGATAATCTTGTTAAAAACTGGAATGCGAAAGACAAATCAGTGGCACAGAATATCAAAAAAACAACCACTTCAAGGGCCCTCCCTTGCCTGATTGTCCTTGGTAACCTACATGCACGCAAAAATAATTTTGAGTATCAAAAACAAAAATTCATTCCAGCCGGATCTTACTTTAAGAAACAAGGAGTTTTTGTTTTGATAGGTTATGGTTCCGGAACAATTTATAATTTCGGTCTTGAAAAGATAATGGACAAAGAAATCTTGAAAAAACTCAATAAACAACAAGATTATCGTTTGCTTCTTTCTAAAAACAAGTATTTTGATTACGAAATTCTAGTTCGAAAAACCGAGCCGGTAAAATCAATCAACAGCTGAAAAGAAAACGGGCTCTTATAAGAGCCCGTTTTGACTTGAGTTATTACCCTAACTCGCCTCCCCTCACAAGGAGATCGGCAATCGCTTTCGCGATTGGCATGCCCGTCAATTCTTCAATCCATGCCCACTGACCATTGGGATTGATTTCCAAAAAGACATGTTCATTTTCTGGAGTGACAATCATATCAATCGCAGCAAAAGATAGCCCGAGCAGTTTGACCATCTTGACGATTTTTCTCTCTATCTCCCAAGGAAGCTTGCCTTGCTTATGGGGAATGGGATTTTCTGGATCAAAAAGTCTCCAGTCTATCCTGCTCTTCTCTGAATCCTGAGAATGAATCTCACAGATAAACAGTTTACTGCCAACCACTGTTATTCTGAACTCGAATTTTTTAGGTATATACGCTTGCAGTAAGGTTGGAGCAAATCTTACGTAATCCAGATTAACTAAATCTTTCTCTTCTACTACCACGGTTGAGAAAGAATAAAATCCACCTTCCGTTTCCACTACTGGTGGACCGAGAACCTTCACTATTACCTCTTCTTTATGGTTTTGGTAAAAGTCTCTAGCTCTTTCTGGATTATTAGTAACCAGTGTCGGCGGTACAATCAATCCCAAGCTCTTTGCCAACCGAAGTTGATAAATCTTTCGAGAAGCCGCCCGAATCTTCAATGGATGACTCATCCAAAAACCACTAAAGCTCTCATAGAAGGAATCTAAGACTGCTTGACTTTCTCTTTGAGCGAAGCTCCTCATGGACATATCAACAACCTTAGGGTCTACGATGCACGGTTCGGGTCTGCGATACCAGATACTTTTTACACTGTCAAAACAAATCACCCTGCTCATGGGCAACACGAACTCCGCCATATCAACTTCCGAGTCGAATGTAAAGTTGATTTTCGTTGGAAAATCTTCCGTGTTGAGCCTTATTACGTTCTTTGAACGCCTATTCAACTCAGTAATCACCACATCGGCATGAGGATCATACTGATTTGTAACCACTACAATCGAATCTTCATTCATCGTGCCCTCCTTTATCTTATCAATATATAGAAGGAGGGTGATTCGTCAAATGATAAATCACCCTCCCTTGACGCTTTGGCTCTAATCAGAAGAGCGTTGATCGTCAATGATGTTGAACTCTTTCGTACCACAACGAGTGGCGCTTTTGGTAGCACCCATCGGCTTCGCCGGCTGCCCCACGAAGGCTTGAACGACTTCATCGTAATGACCTTCTTTTACACTAACTGGGTTAGTGTAAAAATCGGCAAAGAGGGCCGCAAACGGTACGAGGTTGGTGCTTTGCGATAAGCAATTCATCATATGATCATCTCCTTGGGTATTGCCAAGATTTTTGGTCACCTACTTCCATGCTGAATTTCAGGTATTAACCTCCTTTCTTTTTAATTTTTTAGGTTCTAAGGCAATTATCTACTCGTTGCGAACATCTGTCAATCCCCTGTTTTAGACCGGTTACCCACAAAATCCCCTGTTGAAGAATTTTGGCTATTCCAATTTGAATCCCTTTCTTCTCCTGACAGTGGTAATAATTTTTGAAGTAAACGACTCGGCGTCAATGCTTTTCTGTATGGCCTGCCATCTTGAAACAGAACGAACTATCGCCGCATGCTCCGGATACAACTTGACTCTCTTTTTGAAAACTTTTAACCAGGGTTTTGAGTTCTGAACCACGCCGTTAAAAATCTCGGAAACGTGCCAAACGAAAAAAGAATGCTCTGGGTCGTGAAACGATGAATAACGCTTTTTGAAAAAATCAAAAAACTTGAAGTGAAGCATCTCGTGAGCAATGACAACGTGAATAAAGTCAGTGTCAACTCGGCTCCATGGAATAAAAAACGTTTTATCCTCCAAAAAACGAGGGTACAGGTTCCATGCGGTCAAATATGCTGTGTATTTCCCTTTCGGAAAAACCGAGTCTTTAAAAAGTTTCTTGACAAGCTGATAAAACTTTTTCTGGCGTTTAGTTTCCCAAGCTGAACGTACCTGAACCAACCTCCTGTTCATCAAGTCTTTGTTTTTCGCATAGAAATCATCAAGATAAACGCGAATTATCCTTGAAGATCGCGGAGAATTTTCCTTTAGCTCATTAAGCTTTTTCAGTAAAGCCTTATGTCTAGAAAGCGCCCAACCCAGCTCGCGTTTTTGCTGTTTTTTGTTACGCAACAACAACCCGAGAAAAGAAGTGTCTTTCTTCTTATCTATCGCAAAATTAATCTTCGGATTTTTCATATCTATAAGAATGACTTCTGTTTATAGTATAACAAAACCCAGCTTTTAAATGCCGGGTTCTTATTATTAACCATTGGAGATATTGTCAAAAAGATCCCAAATCATCCACTCCAAGGAATTTGTGCAGCTTAAAAGCTGCTAAACAGGCATCGCGCAATTATCTTAAACCATCTCTGAAACGATTAAAGTCTTTGTGTTCGGATTTAAGGTATTTCTTCCAATTCGGAAACATTCTTTTCTTTATTTTCAACAAATATTCATGTCCTTCAAAAGGAGGGTATTTTGTTCCGTTCAAACGATAGCGCAGTTCATTGTCGGCGATTAACTCAATTAAAGTATGGTTCAGATCTGATTTGTCGAAATAAGAATGCAAGATTTCATGCCAAATATAAACAGAGGTGTAATTTTTCCAGTCTTCAGTGTGGCCCCAAGCAATTTTGTTGGCTTTAAGATTACGTCCATTTTTTAATGACGGATGGGTAATGAATACGGTAAAAGAATCGTTTAATTTTAGCTGGGTAAGCTCTTTTATAACCCCAGAGGCGCGTTTATAATTTTTCTTCCATTGATTTGCGCAAAACTTGCGGTATTGTTCTGTTTGGTTATGGATTTTCTTGAACTCTTTGCTTTTTGAAAGAACGCGAAAATAAGACTGAAGCCTATTCGTCATTTTCTGATATTTCTTCAATCCCCCGTCGTCGAGTAAAATATCCGCGCCCGATCTTCCCGGAATAACACTGTATAAATCTTTAGAAACCTTCCAGGCGTAATTCTGGAACTCGACAATGTCTTTCCTGTTTTTTTCAGAAGAAAAACGATCATTGCTTGCAGAAAGCAATGCATGGGAAATAAGATAATCCTTTTTGATTTTGAAGCTGACTTTCATAGAAAGATTATACATCGTTTCGGGGAAGCCTTACACTAACGCTTAAAACAAGATACTGCCCGTCTTATCGACGGGCAGTATTGTGCGTCTTCCTTATCCCGTGCGGAAAACCGCTTTATTTGTTATTAGTCAAGAAAAAAGTGGGCTGTTCTTGATCTGACAAAAACTTAATAATTCCCTCTTTGGCTGGCTTGGGGATAAAATTAGCCTTAGATATTTGGTCCAAATCCAGCCACTCCACATGATACTGTTCTTTTTCGTTCATTCTTTGTTTTTCCGGCCCGCCGAGTTTTATATCTGTTTCGTCGGTTTCGCACACGAAATAAAAAGCAATCCTGGTTTTTGTGTCCAGTAAAAATGCAAGTTTTCCAACTTTAACGTTTATCCCGAACTCTTCAAACACCTCTCTTTTACATGTTTCTTCCAGAGTTTCCCCTTTCTCCCAGGTGCCTCCGGGAATCGTATAAAATTCTTCGTCACCGACAATCTGGTGCATAAGCAGTATTTTCCCGTCTCTTACAACAAGCCCTCCGGCCCTAAACCCCTGCGGCCTGCTTTCTAAAATAGTGTCGTAGTGTTTTGCCATAATAAATCAGATTTCAATCTCTTTTATTTTAAGTTCGTTTTGCCGGTATTGCTTCAGAAAATCCAAAAAATCAGCGTTAGCCTTATCCACGCCCTTCTTGTCATAGCCAGAATCTTTTTTGTCTTTTGTGTCTTCGGGCCTCCACCATTCAGTCTTGTATTCACGGTCAAGCCATTTTAATTCGCTCTTTTTTCCCGTTTTTTTGAGAAATTTTCTCTGAGCGATGTAAGCCCCCCTTTCGGCGCGGCCGTCAAATTTTCTTGTGCCGTGAGCATACTGATAAACATGCCAAGCTTCATGAATTATTGAAGAAGCGAGGAACTGAACCGAAGATTCAACAATGGATTTCGGCTGATCAATAAAAATCCTTTTTCTTTCATAAACCGCGCCGTAATAGCTTTTGCCCGGAAAAATCAAAATTGCTTTAAGTCGCAAGACTCTTCTGAACAAAAAGTTATCTGTGTTTTTAATAAGTTCAAGCGACCGTTTAATCTTTTTTAAATGGCTTTTATTAATGGACACTGCTTCAATGCCCCAAAGAACAGTCTTATAGAACTGCTTTTTTGGCTTCATTGGCTTCATAAAGACATTATAAACTACAGGGGGAAGATTTTATCTTCCCCCTGTTTCAAGGGATCACCGTCTTATCTTTTTATCTTAAGCTGTGGTCTTGGTTTTGGCCGCGGCGGCGAAGACTTTGGCGGCCTTATAACCTTTGGCGGCTTTGGCGTTTTCTGGGTTTTCGCCATCAGCTTCACACCTTCTTTCTCTCCTTGATTGATACAGATATTATTTCACCTTCAGACAGACTGTCAATCCCGTTAGAAGCGCGCCCTGCCTACCGGCAGACAGGCCTGCCAAAAAACAGGTGCTACGGGCACCCCGACACCCTGCTTCTAACGGGATCAATCCCGCACATAAACCATGTGTGGGATTGATCCCCTGTTTTTAGCTTCGGTTATACGTAAAATCCCCCTATTTGCTGTGTTTTTCAAAAAACTCCAGCCACCAAAGAAGACTTTCTTTGGTGTCAGCCTCGCAGATGACAATCTCAAGGTGGCCGGATTTTTCCTTGTTGGTTTTTATGTCCGCAACCACGTTTTCAATGTCTTTAAAATCAAACTCCACCCCACTTATGGTTATCAATGCGGCGATCTGATCTTCCCTTAACCCCACAATCCTTGAACCAATTTCTTTTATTTCTTTCTCTGACCAATTTAACTCTTTGTCCATATTTTCTTATTAAAAATAATCGCGACCGATCAATCTTTCTTGTCGAGATAATCAACCGCGCCGGTGTCAAGCAAAGAATCTTTGACTCTTTTAAACTCGAAAAAATAGACGTAGCCGTCGTAAAGCTGCAACAAGGGAATCAAGTTGTCTCCCTTCTCAATCGCCGCCAAAGCGTCATCTTTTAGAAGATAGCCAACCTCTTCAATCTCAATGACCATGTTTTTGCCTTTTTTGACAAACTTTTTCAGATTGAAGGTTTTCATTGAAATCTTCACGCCCGGCTCAACCCTGAACTGTTTTCAGGATTTCAGAGCTTTTTTTAATAATTTGGTCCGGGGTTGTTTCTGTTGGACGTTTCGCCAGCTCAAAATCAGTCAGGTGTTCAAGCTCAAATATCAGATCAGAAGTCCGGCTGAAAAACTCGGTTTCCTTTCCGGAATCAAAATCCAAAACTTCAGTAATCCGGGAAATCTTTGACCGTACAATGCCAAACGGAGTTTCCGCTTCGGAAAACAACCTCTGGTCGTCAGTGACAAAGGCCATCAACAAGACGTTCAAAACCCCAAAAATCTCTTTTTTAAAACCATCAGGGAGCTTCTCAAGACTTTTAATAAAAGAAGCTGAGCCGGAAATGTCAAGAATTAAATCAGTTTTAATCCGGCGGTAAAGATCTTTGACTTTGCTAAAATCTCGAGCGTCAAGGCTTTCTTCGATTATTTGAAGCCTGGCAAGATAAAGATGGTAAAACAAGAACTTCATAAAAAATAAACTTAAAAACAAGGGGGGTTCCGCCAGGGAACGGTTTTCACCCGTTCCCTGGCTTGGCTGAAGTTAGTCATCGTCGTCGCTGCATTGATCGCACTGGCCGCGATGTTCTGTACCGGATTTTCCGGTATCTTTCTCAACCCAAAGATGGTCGTGTTTTTCTTCGCCCTGACCAGTAACGTAGACGTCGACCTTTTTCTCCGTTTCCTTGACGACAACGACATTTGAGCCCTGTTTGTGGACTGTCGTCGTTTTATCAGCCACCTTTCTCGCCTCCTTTCTCTTCCTTGAGAGATAGATACAAACATTATCCCACCCCAAAACAGACTGTCAATCCTACACAAACCCAAACAAAGCTCCCTGCAACGGAAACCCATTCCTAAATCACAAATCTTAAATCTTTATTCTATTTCCCGAAATACTCCGCCGGGAACTTCAGAACGCCGAAACTGACCAGAAAAACCATTAACAAGGTGTAAGCCAGGCTGAAAAAAACATTCTGCAAAATCTCTTTTCTGCCAATCGGCGAGTCTTTTTTCAGGTTCAGCCAGCCGAAATGCATCAAAGCAAACCCCAAAAGATTCGTCAGCCAGTAAGAAACAACCATCCCCGGGAAAAACAAACGCTGGTCAAGCAAACCAAAGAGAGAGCCGCCAAGGTATGCCAAAGGAATGTTGACGAGCAAATCATTCCACCAGGACAAAGGCGAAAGAAGATAGCCCAGCGCGATTAAAGTTGCCGAGATTATTTTTCTTCTCATAAACGCAAATAGTTATTGTTTAATATTCGTTTCGATTGAACGCTTGATGATGTAAAGCTGTCCCCCAACCGGCGAAGTGCCGATGCTTTTGAGCCTTGTCGGATCGCCCGGTTTTTGCGGCGCGGTTATGGAAAGGTCGGCTTCGCCGCAGCAGGCGGTGTTGTTCAAAAGCTCGGGCTTTTCCACTGCCTGGTCTTTGAAAAAGCTGTGGAACATCCACTCGGTTCCGGAGTCAGCCGCGTAAAAAGCTTTCACTGAATCAAGCACGGCGCTCAGCCGCCGCAGTTCTTTGGTGATGCTCAAACTGATGGTCGCGCCCGTGGCAAAAACTCCGGCCATGGCAATTATCACCATCAGCATCATCTGGCCTCCGAGCGCGAAACGCGAAACGCGAAACGCGAAGCTTTTTTTAGTATTTTTCATCTATTCTATTTTCCAGATTCTAAATTCTACTTTAGGTTCCGGCGCGACGCTGGGTAATTGTTGTCTGTAAATAAAACGAGCTGTTTTGGGGATTGGTTTTCGGCCTGACCTTGAAAAACACAGTCACGCTCGGCTGACAAGTTGAACTCTGCCAGCAGCCGGAAACGTCAAATTTTTCAACAATCAGGTCTTGCGAAGTAATCGGCAGAATCTCGCCGTTTTCCCGGCGGGAGATGGCGCTGTTTTCAAGGTAATAAGCGACATCCTGGCCGTCTTTGTTTGTGAAAGAAATGGTTTTTGTCCCCTGGTTAAAACTCAGATTATTCCCCTCTTTAATCTCCCGGGTCATGGTTTCCAAAAGAAAACGCAGATTGGCTTGAGAGTTCAAAGAGTTAAAAACAAAAAGGTGTGACCGAAAAACATTGAGCAAAACTCCGGTAATCACGCCGGTCAAGATGCCGAAAATCGTGAAAGTAATCATCAATTCAACCAACGTAAAACCAGGTCTGGTTTTACGCAATTTCCAATTCCCAATTCCCAATTTCTCCGGCTTCGCCGGATCTCGCGAAGCGAGACAATGAAATTTTGAAATCCCAAAAAAATCTTTCAAGTTCTTAAGATTGTTAAACATTAATAATTTCATTAGATATTAGAAATTTGTTATTAGTAATTAAGCAAGCCTATTCCGCTTTAACGCCGAACCAGTTATAAAGGTGGTCTTCGACATTAATCTTGAAATCTTGTGATTTGCTTTTCCATAAAACTTCAGAGATAACCCGTATGTGGTCGCCGGAAACCGCCTGAAT
>LBWB01000033.1 GCA_000993405.1 Candidatus Woesebacteria bacterium GW2011_GWB1_39_12
CCAGAAATTGCAAAAAAACCCACATCATTTGTTTTCTCCAAATTGCACCCATTGATTCCTTGACTTTGAGATTTCAATTGCTGATATATCTGCTTGGCAATTGCTGCAATGCAGCAATCCATTTTGGAAATGAAATGCGGTTCCTTCCACCAAAGATCCTTTTGTGTTGCATTCGGGGCAATTGTCGCCCACATTCAGTTTCCTCTCAATGTCTTCATTTTCCCAGACTACATTCACCTCATGCCCGAGATCTCTGGCAAATCTGGTCAAGTGTCCTGCTGAATCTCTGTGCGGCCAAAAGCGGTGGATGACCTTGCCTTCTTCATTCTCAACCAGTCCTTTGTTGGCGACAATTGTGAACTTCATCTTTTGCCTTTCTCCTTTGACTGATATCTGTGCAAAAACCTGATTGCTCTTTCTTTCGAGACTGCACGAGATTTGATGTGAAAGCCTCGTCCCACAGGACATCCTTCTTTGTCGGGTCGAACTGTCCATCCCCAATTCTTCAAGTGTGGCACGGCAAAAACACGCAATTCAAAACCATCAACAATTGCGGTTGAGTTGTTGATGTTGTCATGCCATGTGATCATCTGTTGCTCCTTGTTTCACCTGCTGCTTCCACTTTTGTCGTTCCCGTTTTCTTTGTTCTTTGGCAGTTCCTCCATGAACGCCCGCAGCTCCAGAAGAAGCCTGTTTCACTTCTGAATCGAAGCGGGCAATCTTCTGCTGCTCTTGTTCCTTGCACATCTTTGTCCTCCCTTGATTGATTCACTGCTGCTGGCGTCTGTTCAGGAATCTAAGTCCAGATTTCCCACTGCAATTCCTCTCCAAGTTTGAATTGTTCTGGAACCTTGGCATAAAACGTGAAGTCATCTTCTGTTCCAGATTCATAATATCTCTTCACTGCCCAAAATCCAGGAACAATCTTTTTCCAGGTGGGAATCAATGTGTCAATTGGAATGGCACCCATGTCCCCATGTTCGTCATAGTCTTTGCCTTTGCGGTTTGTCTCAACGGCTGCATCAAACCTCTTTCTGACCCACTCCAAAGGAACCACTCCAAGCATCAATTGTGGATGTTGAATGTTTGGAATCCAGACTCCCATTTGATCAAAAACCAGAGAATCCCAGGCACCAGCAGAAAAATTCAATCTGCCACCAAACTGATGACCCAAAGCAGGAATCACTGCCACAGGCTCTGTGACTCGAAACCAAGGAAATGCAGTTTTGCCATCAAGAAAGTGCTGCCCCTCAATCACCGGAGCAATCGTCAAATATCCTTCACATCCCATCTTTGTTCTCCCTGTCCATTCCCTGTCCATTCCCTATTCATCATCCCAAATGCTTGCCAACTGAATCTGCAATGGCGTTCGGTGTTTGCTGTTGCAGCGATCTTTCTCCAATTGCTTTTGGATGTCTTCGTCAACCATTCCCCAAGGGACATAGACTTTTGTTTCTCGTTTCATTGATTCAATCAATGCTTCAGTAGTTTCAATTTCTCCTTCTCTTTGTCCTCCTTCTGCAACAACCCCATAGGGATCAGAAGAATGTGAGGGATCGATGTATTGCCAAAAGAAAGTGAGCAAAGGTGGATCATACCCAACTACAAGCTCAGATCCGTCAGTGTCAAGAACGTGTCTGCTCATTTGTTTCTCCTTCACCAAATCACGACTTCAACCTCATCAGGATTGCTTTCAATCGGTGCTGGAAAAACATCATTTGCTTTGGTAGTCACCTCTTCGATGTCAGTGAAGAACGATCCTTCAAGATAGACATCACCAAGTTTGACTAGGATTTCATCACTTTTGTGAATCATTGCCACTGCTTCCAAAGCCGTGATCATTTCTCGAATTGTCATTTCAGTTCTCCTTCTGGCAGACCCAGTTTGCGTCCCACTTCATCAACTCTTTCAGAGACCAAGTCAAAAGGAATTCCAAGTTCTTCTGCTGTCGTTTTGCCACAATTGACAAGAAGACATTTCAACGCACAGGCAACGATTCTTTTGTCCGAATCTGACAAAACGTCAACCGATTTGGGAAGTCGATCCCGTTCCAGTTCTTGACGAATCTCCTTTGTCATAAACTCCCAAGAACCATTGTGGCAAGCAACAGAAAACAGCAACGCATCGATGGTGTCAATGAAACCGCCTTCGGGACGATGTGAATCCCCCATCAACACATCACCATCGGAATTGATTTCTCGCCAGAAATAGCCTTTGCCATTCCAGCCAAAAACCATTTGACAACCAAAGCCCAGATCAACAACATGTTCCATCTTTTGCCTCCTGTTCTTTGACAAGTTCCAGCTCGTCCTCTGGGACATCATGCCCAAATCCCCTCAACCAACAGATCCATTGAGAAGTGCCTTTTTCCCAGACCACATCAACAACTTCGTATTCCAAACCTTCTCTGACTACCAAGTCGTTGATTCTGAATTTTGGCTTCGGGCGCTTCACTCTGTTTCTCTCCGGTAGATTGTGATCTCCTCTGGCGTTGCTTCACGACCATTGGAAACATAATCGAGGGTGTGCGAGTATTCAAAATCGTCTTTGTCTTCTCGCTGCAAATGCACCACATTTCCACTGGCAGTCAAAGCCTCAGATTCGGCTTCATCCAGTGAGTCTGCCTCGACGACAACTCTCTGCTGCCAGACCTCACTCAGTTCAAACACGAAATGTGCCATTTTGTCTCTCCTTCAATTTCTCTTCTGTTTGTCTCTGCTGCGTTCAGGGAGCGCAGGCGGATGTGATTTGATTTCCTTCTGTTTCTGGTCTCGGACACCTTCTTGCCAGCGACACATTTTTCCGATTCCATTTTTGGGAAATCTCAACCAAATTGAAATTCTTCAGTACGAACTTGAGAGTCCAGAAGAATCTTCCGCCTCTCAAGCGATTCTGTCTCTCAAGTTGAGAGTTTCACAAGTTGAGAGATGGGCATTTCGCTGGCTGATTCTCAACCAAAGTGTGGCTATCTCTCTAGTCACTCACAAGCAACTTTCAATGCTCGAATCTGGTCAATTGTGTGAATTCAAGGGGATGACTGCGAACGGGAGATCGCAATCACCAGCCAAATTGGAGACAACCTCGCGAATGACTGCTAGATCCAGATCCTTTTCAGATTCGGTGAGATCGGCATAGGGAATCAAGCAAGGATGATGCTTCAGCTTGTCATTTCGCGCTGGTCCGAAAACCCATCCTTGATCAATTCTCTTTCTCGCCCAAGCATCATGGACTTTCTCGCCAAGAGAAATGATCAGACCTTCCAGTTCTTCACCAAGCACCAGATCAGAAGCATCAAACGGCTGCGGTGAATAGGACATTGATGGCACAACAACCTTTTTGGGCATTTCCATCCAGATAGCTGCTGCAAATGCCAGCACGATCACAAACCAGCAGAAACCGACAATCATCACAATTCTCCTTTTGCTTCAGACAATTTCTTCGCTGCGGATCAATCTTTCTGTGATTGCTTCGTTGACAATGAAGCAAATGTCATTTTCGTCTTTGACGCCCCGTGGATCGTCAGTCCTGCCGAGAAGTGCCACAAAGGATGACAACGGGAACCAAGTGATTCCACCGCGATTTTCAGTGATCAGAACTCCGCACCAGAGATGTCCTGGCAGAAATTCAACAAATGCACCATCTCCATGAATCTGGTGCTCTGACAAACGCTGAACTATGCAAGGTCCAAAGGAGTAGGCATCATCATCTTCGTCGTCTTTGAGGGATATCCAGTAGATTCCACCAACCTTGATGTCTTCGGTTTTCATTGTTCCGTTCCTCTGTTCCCTTTTCGACTGGAAAGACACCATTTCAAGGGCGCAGAAATTGCAGCACGAATCAGATTTTCTCTGAATGTGGCAAACCACACAAAAAGCCGTGCAAAATTGATTTGAGGCTGGTGTGGCTCTGTGGAAGCATCGCAGCAGCAGTTCCTGTCAAACTACACACTGCAATATCCTACCGCAAACAACCTCGGATTGGAGTCGTGGAAGGCTTCGAGAATTCGCCCTCGCGCTTTTTCAATTTTTTCTTCTGGAATTTCTTGGATGAGAGAATCATATTCAATGTTGCCCCTCGCCAATGACACACCAATCAAGATGTCTTCGCATTCCATGTCATAATAGCCCTTGCAAAATTCCAAACCAAATTTCTTTGCAAATTTGGACTCTAGATCGTCATTGTCATCATCGTCGTCGTCTCTCTGTCCATCGGGGTGATATTCCTGTCCATTGAAACGCCACACTTCGGTCGTTTTCTTGATCTGATATTGTTTTCCTGTGTCTTCGTTATACTTTGTCTGAGAAACTTCCTCGGTTGTCATTTCAACAACTTCACCCAGGGGCATCCCCAGGAAGGTTTCAAAATAATAGTCAGCTCCCATTTGTTTGCTCTCTTTCCAGCAGGCAGTTCAATCTTGCTCTTCCTTGCTTGCACAACTTTGCCCATTCACCTTCTTTGTCCCATTCCTTTGATTTGTCACCAGGGAAAGGAATCCAAGGATAACATCCTCCATATTGGGTGCTCATCGCGCCACAATCTGGACATTGAAACCATACACCCCGGCGAAAGATCGTTCCGTCACATGAGTCGCACTCTTTGATTGGAATTGGCAATCCTTCTTCTTCGAGGACTTTGCACGCTTGAATGATCTTGTTCATTGATCACCTCAATCCATGATTCGGACGGAAGGTGTCGAGGAAATGCCAAGGATCTTTGCACAACATATTTGTGAATTGCGTTTGCAGCCCCAGACAAACAATGCTACGTTCTCTCGGATAGATTTCATTCAGTCTGCCCTCAATCTCCACGAGTTTCCAGAAAAACTTCAACAACTCACTCGGACAAAAGACAATTGGCTGAAAATCTTTGCCAATGATCAAGACATCCGATTCGGTGTTTTTGAAGTTATTCAAATGAGGAAGATATGTCCATCCTTTCATCTTGATTCTGCCGCTGGTGATGACAAAGGAGATAGACCTCCAATGACACGGGATTCGATCAAAAAGTGCTGGACTTTGAAGAATTGTGATTTCTTCCTCGCGGAAGACATATCTGAAATACTGGTTGAAGTCATTCAGTCGAGCAACGAAGGAACTGAGTTGGCTTGTTTCATCTGTGGTCATGTTTTTTCTCTCCCGTGGGCAATTCGCAGTCGAAGATCAGTCGAAATGCTTGGCAGCAAGTTCAATGAAATCAGGACCATTGAGCGCCTCACGAAAATAGTTCCTGGTGTTTTCTCTCAGATCACCTTCCTGCGCCGCAAGATAAGCCGAAAGGTGTTGGCAGAACTCTGGCAAATGCCTCACAGCTTCAGCAGCTATACTCGGCGGGATTCCCTTTGAAACCATTGCCGGGATGGAGCGTTCAATGATGTCTACAACTTCAATTTGTTGAGACTTGCTGGCTGGAGGATCTACGACCAGTCTGGTAGTTTCCACCAGGTCAATAAAACCTTCAGCAGCTTTGAGATTCTGATCTTCCATCGCTTGTCTCTCCTGTGGGCAATTCACTTCCTAGCGTAGCAGTTCAGGGGCTACAACAAGCTACTCATCATCGAATCCAGAATCCGGTCTGAATTTGTCCAAAAGTAGCCTTGCTTGATATATCGTCATCCTACCCAGTTTCCCTATTTGGTCTGTGATCACCTTTCCGCGGGGTCCTAAAGTCGCTTCGATTAGGCGGAGTTGCCACAAAAACTTCAGCATTTCTTTTGGACAAAAACGCACCAATCGCAGCTCGCGGTCAACCACCAAGATGTCAGCATTCAGATCGCAATAATAAGGCAGCGTCGGCAATGTTTTCAATCCTTGCATTTCCACTTTGCGAGGATAAATTTCAAAATAGATGAATTTCCAATCTTTTGGCAGTCCAGCGAGAAGTCCGCCATAGTCATACCACTGATCACTGCCCTTGGGGTAGATGGTACTATCGGCGTGATTGAAATAATTCAACCTATCTCCAAGCTTTGTAAATTCTGTCAGCAGATTCTTCGCCATTTCACTTCTCCATTTGTTCTATGGGCTATTTGCTGACGATCCTGACATCTTCAAGAGACGATGCTCCTCAAAAACCTGAATTGGGACGAAACTTGTCCAGCATCAGTCTAGATTCATCAATCGTCAGACGATCCACTCTCTGCATTTGTTGTTCAAGGAGTGAGTCTCCTGGCATCCAGCGAGGAAGAGATATTCTGACTTTGTTGATCTGCCAGAAAAATTGCAGCATTGCTTTGGGACAAAAACGCACCAATTCAAGATTGTGATCAACCACAAGGATGTCTCTGTCCAGTTCGGCAGGATAGTGTGTCAGTTTGGGCAGTGTTGAAAAACCTTCCATCTCAACTTTGGCAGGATCAAGCGCAAAAGAGATCAATTTACAATCTTTGGGCAATTTATTGAACAAGTCATAAGATGGCATCCAAGTGTCATCTCCTTTGATGTACGTAGTTGCCCCATGACCATTGAAAAAGTTCACTTTCCAGAGCAAGTTGTCAAACCTTTCTTCCTTAGCAGTCATTTTGCTTCTCATTCATTCTTCGCTGAAATTGTAGTCAGGACGAAATGTGTTCAAGAAAAACCAAGGATCTTGATATTTCGCCCAATAAGCAAATTGACTGGTCAAAAGCATTGCCTTCCAAACACGACCCCTCTCCTGGGTGACGCAATCATCAACTTTATCCTCAAGATCCCCGAGACGCAAGAAATATCTCTGAATCTCCTTGGGAGTGAAACGCACCAATTTGAGGCTGTTGTCAACGATCAGAACGTCGCAATCAGGATTTGAAAAATCCTTCATCATAGCCTTTTCTGAATGTGTCCTCATCTCGATTATGTTGTCAAAGATTTCAAATGACAAATGCTCCCATTTTGAGGGCAGCATTTCGAGAAGTCTTGCAGATGAGTGGATGGCATTTGATCCAGGAAATAAGACCGTTCGGCAATGATGAGTAGTGAGATGATTAATCATATAGATCAAACGAGTGAAATCTTCTGGTACGAAGCCCATTTGGTTACTCCTTTAATCTCAATGAACAAGGTTGTTTCAAGGGTGGTGAATGCAGATTGGGACTAGCGAAGAAGATGACCAACTCCTGGCTACGATTCTGATACCTCCTATTCGATTTGAACGAATGACCTCGACTTTAAGAAAGTCTTGCTCTAAACCAAGCTGAGCTAAGGAGGCGGGAAATTCAACTAAGGAGATTGTTTTTCTCATGGAGGTAAATTTCTGTCAGTGAAATTATACGGAACGCCACTGATATCAATTCCATTCTCTCTGCTTCTTTCGGCAGCAAAGTCAACGCTTCCTCTAGATTCATAGTTTCTCCCGGAACTTCAAATTCTTGAATTTGTCCATATTTGTTTTTTGCAGAAAAAACGATGAATTCCGAATGTCAGTGGACTATCGTTTGTTTTTCTTCGTTCGGGTCTCTTTTGTGAAGCATCATTGATTCCTATTTTCTTCGGCGATTGCCGCATCAGCCTTGATGGCAGCTTCTTTCGCCATTTTTGAAGTGATCAGTTTGTTGTGCAAAATCCTATGGCAAATGGAACAAAGCATTTTACATTTGTCCAATTCAGGTTTTACCTTGTTCCACCCATAGTGCCAATAGTCAGAAACTTGAAATTCTTTGTCGTTTCCTGTGTGATGAAACTCGAAGCCAGCAACTTGTTCGTCATTCCCTTTCCAACCGCACACAACACATTCCCCACCCTTGTATCTGACTGCTCGAATTTTGTTTGTCATACGTTTCAATGTACATTGGCAAGTCCAACAAATCTTTCTTCTCGTGACATATACTCCACAGAATCTGCATTGGTTGATTGTTTTCTGCTGTCCGTTGGGGTGGATTGTTTGTAAACCAAACTTATTCAGCCAGTATTTTATATTAGTTTGGCTGTATCCTGTTTCTCTTGCTATCTGCCTTTGCGACATTCCTTGTTCAACCAACGAAGCCAACTGATCTATATCCATAGTTTGCACCTCTATGGATATATTATATTGAGTTATAAGTAGTTTTGCACTACTAATGAACTACAATTTTTGATTCTCAAGAAAAAATGATAACTGGGTGTACGTGGAATCGAACCACGATGGGAAGGTTACTTGCTACTACTGCTTTCGCAGCCAACTTTCGTTGTTTGTAGTCTGGACTTTCTCTTTGCCCTCAACATTACTTGTTTGGGCAGATCGTATAAAGTCTCTACACACACTCTTTCGAGTTTGCTCGGGATTGCCACCGGCATCATTTCTGACCCGCTGAGGGTTCCCCGAATTAGCGATCTGTTTCCACTGGAAATTACTTTCCAGGGCTTCCATTGAAAGCCTACTATTCTACCATTGAATTACACACCCATTGGTTTCTATTTTCCAACCAACAACCATAGTCGTTGACTATATCCCGTGTCGGAATCGAACCGGCATTATTTGGGCGAAAACCAAATTTCCTGACCATTAGAAGAACGGGACTCGGTCATCTGCTTATTCAGCAGGAACTTCACAATACTCCAACTGCTCACCAGTTTCAGGATGAAACTTCGGAACACGCGAAGTGAAAACGAAACACTCGTCTTCGGTATCTGGCTCGATCACATATCCCAAAACGCTTGCTCGACCCATCTCAGAATAGTGTTGCAGCATGTCGTCCTC
>LBWB01000034.1 GCA_000993405.1 Candidatus Woesebacteria bacterium GW2011_GWB1_39_12
CTGATACTTGGTTCAAAGTTAAACTCACCAGAACTTCGGCAGGTTCTTGGTCTCTTTATTTTAATGATATTTTGGTTGGAGATTTAGGAGTAGGAACAAATCCAGTTACGGAAAATACCTATACTACTGCGCAATATCTCGTGTTTGAATGTTTAACGGCGGCGAACATTGAAATTGCTCTTGCGGATGTTGGTGGAAATTATTCATTCAATAAGACTTATTTCGCTTAATATGGAAAATGAACAAGGCCAGTTTCTCGATCACGACTTACTCATCAGAATTGATGAGAGGACATTATCAATTCAAACATCAGTGGATAATATAAAAAAGTCAGTTGTCTTAAAAGGCGAATTTTTGCCCATCAGGAACATTGTTTTTGGACTCTCGGGAACAATACTTGTCGCAGTTGTCGGAGCTTTAATGAGCTTAATTCTTAATAAATAATTTTATGGCGATAAAGATTCTTTGTCAGCGCAACCCACTCTGGGCAGAAGACAAACTCGGCTCAAGCTCTCTGAATGTTTATAGTTACGGATGCACGACCTGTTGCATTTCAATGCTTTCGGATTATTTCAAGTGTTATAAGTCCCCGAAAGAAATCGCGCACAATATAAATAACTACACAAAGGATGGACTTATTATCTGGAAAAATCTCAACTTCGAGAAAATGCAGTTTATTCGTCGAGATTGGAATCCATCACTTAATGGGATTTTGAATGCGGTAAAAAATCCATACACGGCAGTCATTCTTGAAGTACCGCTAGGAAAAGGAAAGCATTGGGTTGTTGCTCTTAGAAAGGATTGGTTTTCAAACGACTTTTTAATTGCCGATCCGTGGGATGGTAAGAAAAAACTTGTCAAAAAAACGTATAAAAATATAACTGGCGCGGCGTTTTTCGCCCGCAAATAATTATGCAATTTTCATCTCTTCCCCAAGACACGCAAAACAAACTAAACGCCGAAGGTCTTTATCTCAAACGACTTGAACAAATTGAAGACGAACCTATTAACAAAATCAATGATGCGATTCGTCTTGATTCCGCCGCCGACGCGTTATTCAGGGAATTAGAAGAAAAAGAATACATTGCTTGCCGCGCCGAAGAATGGTTTGAGTTTTGTACGAAGAATATGCCCGATGAAGAAGCCCTGCGTTTTGCAAATGAAGCTCTTAATTCTTCACTGTAAAAATATGTCTGCGCGTTATTCTCTTGCCCGTGAAGATGGCCAGAAGATTCTCAAGGCGTTGCTCTATTCCGTCGCGTCTGCGGGAATTGTCGCATTGATGGGATTGATTTCCACAGCAACCGTTCCGCCAGAGTTTCTATTTCTCGTGCCGCTTGTGAACGCGGTCTTGGTGGCGATTAAGAAATTTGTTGAAGAGAAATAAAAATATGATTCGCAAAGTCAAAGGAGGATATAAAGTGTTTCCTAAAGGTGGAGGGAATGAACTTTCAAAAACTCCAAAATCACACCGCGCGGCCTTAGCTCAAATGGGAGCCATTGAATCCTCAAAAGCAAGACGGAAAAAATAAAGATATTTTATGGGTACTTCTAAGGTATTGCAAAAACCGCAAATCCTAGAAATTATTGGTTCAACGATCAGGATTAAACATCCTGATATTTTCGGCTATAAAGCAACGTCAATGACGGCTCCTCTTACGGCGGCGGGGACTTCCTTGACCGTCCGAGATAATAACGGATTGACAGATGATGACTGGTTTATTTTGGGAACCGTTGGAAATGCGAAGACAGAGGAGTGCGATGTAAACGGAACCGTAACTCGCGGGACAGCATTGACCATCACGAATACGACAAAATTTTCCCACGAAATTGATACTTCTATTACGAAGATACTAGAACGGGGAATTAAAATTTATGGAGCTTCAACTGACGGAGGTTCAGGCACGCTCATTGCTTCCGTGGATGCGATTACGACACCGATTGCTGATGCTATCTCTATTCAGTGGGATAAAGAATATACAGAATACACTTTAATTTCCACTGATACAGCATATTCATTTTACTACGTCGTTTTTACCGACGGGACGACTTCCTCTTCGGCCTCGGATTATATCGCCTCGTCAGGCGTTCCCTATAACACTGGAAAAGCTATCGCAGAAAGTGCATTAAAACTCGTCAGGGCAGAAGTTGATGGATCACTCATCACTTGGGAATGGCTTTTGGAAAAGGTCAATGATTTTCAGGACGCGACTACGAATTATGTTTTGCCCGATGGAACGATGAAAGATTGGCCTTTTGAAATCGTTGAAGATGTGACTTCTATTACTACCACATTGAATCAAAACTCCTACGCCGTTTCATCTCTTTCTACAAATTTGAAATATCCCGATTCTTTTCAAGGGATCATTCAGGTCAAAGTTGGAAGCGAGATTATGGAGTATATGGACTTGGACGCATACGAAGACGAATACAACGGAATTGCAAAGACAACAGTATCAACAGCCGCGTCAGCTGGGAACACGACACTCGTTTTAACTGATTCTTACGAATTTGGCGAAAGTGGAACGGCTTATGTCGGTATAGATACAATCACTTATACAGGAAACACGGAAAGCACTGGCACATTAACAGGCATTCCTGCTTCAGGGATTGGTTCAATTACGACCACACAGGCCGTTGGGACGGTCGTGTGGCAGGGGGTAAAGCCGGCCACGCCAAGCAAATATACTTTATTCAACGGAAATATCTTGCTGGATATTCCGATTGATTCGGACACAGCGGGAAAGAAAATAAAAGTGAAATATTATGGAGTTGTTCCTCGTGTGGATTCTCTTTCCGATACTCTCCCAATGCCTTTTACCTATATTGCAAAATACTATATCGGGGCGGAAATTGAATATCGAAAAAAGAATATGGAAAACGGAGACAGGTTGACTGCGCGTTTCGTTTCTGAATTGCAAAAACAGGCGCAGAAACAATTAACCCATATGCCAGAAATGCAGGATTATTACACCTATATCGAATAAATTATGGCATTGGTTGACGCGCTTAAATATCCGCAAGGATTATATTCCGATGTTGCGCCGCACCTTGTTCCGTCGGGAAACAGCGAATCTGGCGGCGGTCTTTTGGCAATGTCTAATGTCAATACTTCCTACAAAATAGGCAGTATCTTGAAACGTCCTGGATACGGAAAAATAGGCACGGCCTTGGAAGCGGGGAAATCAATCCTTTCGCTTCATAATTTTAGACAATCAACCTCGATTCAGAAAATGTTGGCAACTGTTGATGATGCGACTTCCGACGATACGCAATTATTTTATGGAACGGGCGGCTCTTGGACAGAGATAACCGGAGCGGAAACCGCGTGGGCGAATAAGGCAGGAATAGCCGTCGAAATGGAGGACTTTTTGGGATATTGCTTTTTCGTAGGTTGGGGTTCAACAGACGGATTCATCACTCCCTCCTCTTTAACCGGTACGACGTTTTCTACAAGTACCAATGTAACTTCGATGCCAAATGCCAAGTTTATCACTCGATATCGAGATAGGCTTTACATTGCTAACACGGACATATCAGGCACGGCTACACCTTACAGGGTTTATTACTCGTCCATACCGACGGCTGGCGCGATTACGTGGACAGTGGCGACGGATTTTTTTGATGTGGATTATTCGGAAGCCATTACAGGAATTTCGACAAACTGGGATAGGTTAATGGTTTTTACGGAATATAGAGCTTATATGGTTACCCAATCGCCTCTTACCAAAAAGCAAGTATGGGATACTGGTTGTTCCGCGCATCGCACGATTAAAAACTTAGGGGCCTTAATGATTTGGGCGAATCGAGATGGAGTTTATGTCTCACAAGGCGGGAGTTATCCTCAAAACGTCGCAGGACGTGCGATAGATTTTATTCGATATTCGAATATGACAACCGCGTTCGCGGAAATCGTAGACGAGGAATATCACTTGTATCTTGGGGCAGTAACCGTCAATGGCATTTCCTACGCGAATTGTTCCTTGATTTTAAGTCTTCCAACGATGACGTGGAGATTGAACGAGTACGCGGACACTCTCGGTTCAATGGGGAAATTTTATGCTACCGGACAAGATTCGCTTTATCTAGGCGCGACTGATGGGGAAATACATAAACTGGGAAAATATATTGATTCGACTTTGCAAAAAACCGATAACGGCACGCCCATCCATTCGTTTTTTCAGACGGGACATATGGATTTTGGAATGCCATCGGGGATAAAACGATTCAATAAGATTTTTGCTTATGCCGACCGTGCGCAAGGATTATTCCTTCGCGCCCGTGCCGTGGATGAAAACGCGCAAGCCGTTACCAAATGGATGCCTTTGGGAGAATTGAAAAAGTACATCAGTGAGTTTCAAGTCAATCCTGAAAAAGGATATTTTCTTCAAGTCGAGGGTGCAGAAAACGGCTCAAATGAATACTGGTCGTTTTACGGATTCACCGCCGAAATAGAGATAGACAGACCGCCACAAAAATAAGTATGCCTCTTATTACTCAATTTTCTATCTCGAAACAAGAATATACCGATGGGATAGAAACATTGGGATTTTCGGCATTTCACAGAAACGATTTAGATTTAGGCGGACTACTTGCGGATACGGAAGGTCTATTTACCGACATTTCAATCGGTGCAGAGAAACTGGAATATATACGAGTAGATAGACTGATTGCAGGCTCTATTCAAGCCGACCAATACATTGCGGGAGGCCAGACATCCTACGATACCGGCACGGGATTTTGGATTGGTCTTTCGGGTTCTACAGCAAAGTTTTCTTTAGGAAATAGCGCGGGGAACAAAGTAACGTGGGACGGTTCCACGCTTGCAATCTCTGGTTCTCTTACTGCTTCCACGATTGACATTGGAGGTTCGGACGCGACCTCGTTTCACGTGGACATAGACGGGAATATGTGGCTCGGGGCGGCGACATTCGCTCTGTCTCCAGCTAAGATTTCCAACGCGGGCGCGGCTACATTTTCTTCCGCGACCATTACCGGAAATATTACAGCAAATACGGGCTATCTGGGAGGGACTTCTGGCTGGGTTGTTTCAACGAATTACATCAAAGATGTGGCAGGGGCAGTGGGGCTTTCTTCCGTTGTTACGGCTGGAGATGATATTCGCATTTGGGCAGGACACGCCACACCTGCGAGCGCGCCTTTCTATGTTACGGAATCCGGTGCGGTTGTGGCTTCTTCAATCACCGCAACAGGCACGATTAACACTACCGCCGGATATGTCGGTGGGGTCACGGCGTTGGTCGTAGAGGCATCTGGGTTCAATTTTGGAGCCGCGGGAGTCATACGCGGAGGAGCAACGGCATACGACACGGGAACGGGTTGGTGGCTCGGTTACGATACTACAGCGTACAAGTTTTTCATCGGAGCCGCGGCTGGAAATAAATTGACTTGGGATGGTTCCACACTCACGATTGCCGGTTCAACTGTTACTGGCTCACTTGCGGTTTCAACAAGCGGGAATATCAGAAGCGGACAGACAGCCTACAATACCGGCGTTGGTTGGTTTATGGAATACAACGCGGGCACTCCGCGTTCTTCAATCGGCGACCCGTCTGGGAATTTTATGACGTGGGATGGTTCCGTTTTGTCTATAAAAGGAGTTATTACCGCCACAACTGCCACTATTGCCTCAACCACTACCGATACCTTTACAATCAATAGCGACCTCACTGATGCGAACGTAGATTTGGTGTTTGGAAGAACGACCGGTGGGAATGCGACGCTTAGATATAACGGGACGACAGTGAACATTGATAAAAGTTTCACTGTTTCAGGCACAGCCGTTGTTTTAACTTCAAGGATTTTGACCGCAGGAGCAGGACTTACTGGCGGCGGCGACCTTTCTTCTGATAGGACTTTCACTGTGGGGGCAGGCGATGGGATTACTATAAACGCAGATGACGTTGCTCTTACGACACCGGGCACTTTGACAGTCTCTTCGACCAACAGCTCGTCCGGAAGTCACACACACGCGATTACTTCTTCCTCGAATCCGGGAGCCGCGGCTTCTTTGCTCGCTTCGGACGCAAGCGGATTTCTCACGCTTGTAAAGATTTCTGCGGATACTCTCGCGGATAAATCCGGCGGCAATCTGACTATTTCTCCAGCGGGAGATATTATCTTTGATCCGACAGGCAATGATTTGCTTCCAAATACTGGTTATGATTTGAATATCGGTTCGCTTTCCAAAAAGTACCTGACGCTTCACGCGGCGGAACTTTGGGTGGAAACTTTGGTGGCACAAAATACCATTGCAACAATCGGCGGACGGATTCTTGTGGGCCCGACGACAACTTTGACACGCGACCTTACGGATGCGGCCACGACCATTTATGTCAAACACAACGAAATGGCATCGGGAGACAGAGCGTATATGGAAGCGAACGGAAAAGTCGAGTTTTTTGCAATTACTTCTGCACCTACTTTGGAAGCCGAGGGAGATTATTCTTATACAGTAACGCGCAATCTCGATGGTACGGGTGCGAATGTATGGAATGCTGGCGACGCGATGTTTAATTCAGGAACAATAGGTGACGGATTCATTGACCTCTATTCAATAAATGGAGTAAAGGGCGCAAGTGAGGCAGGGCCTTCGATTGTCGGTAATGTCCGTAATTCAGCCACTTACAATGATTGGACTTCACATTGGGCGATTGGAAACCTAAACGGATTATACGGATATGGAGTTACGACTTACGGGGTTGCTTTCGGGGAATATGCCGCATCGAAAACACATTTGACGCTTGATTCGACGAACGGATTGAGATTTTTCAATGGAACGGCAACTGTCATCGGACAATGGGATGTGAGCGGAAACATCACGGTAGGAAACGCGGCCTCGGAAAATGTTTATATTACTTCTTCTTCGGTACAGATTCGGGATGCGACAACAGTTTATACCGACCTTACGGCTGGAGTTTTGACTTTGGGAGTATCAACGACTGAACATTTGGTCGTGAGCTCGACTTCCGTTCAGATTCTCGACAACACTACTGTCTACACAGACTTGACCGCAGGTGCGCTCACATTGGGAGATTCAGCAAACGAGCACGCACTCATCAACACTTCTGGCATCGCCTTAAAGGATGGAGCGAGTATTTATGCACAATTCGCGGCTACAACTACGATAGGTTTGACCGCTTCGGAGCATATCAGTATTTCTTCCGCGAGCTTCCAGATTAAGGACGGCGCTACTGTCTATACTGACCTTACCGCAGGTGCATTGCTTCTTGGCCTTACTGGAGCCGGACAGAGCAATGTGTACATCAACTCCGGAACGATACAGCTTCGGACAAATACTACGGCAAACATTTCTTTGGACGCTAGTGGAAACATTACGGTCGGAGAAGTCGGCGCGTCAAAATCAAATGTTTATATCACTGCAGGCGCAATTTCCTTACGGACGAATACGACAGACAAAATAACTCTCGGAACGGACGGGAACATCAGCTTGCTCGGCAATCTTTCTGTGGGAACGGCAGGCGCGCTTTATTCAGGCCAGTCGGCTTACGACACAGGAACGGGTTACTGGATGGAATACAACGCGGGGACGCCGAGAATGTCCATCGGTATCAGTACGGGAAATAAAATGACTTTTGATGGGACGAATCTTGAAGTTACGGGCGGTTTGAAACCGCAAATTGCTTTCACTGCCAACCGCGCGCTCTTACAAGGCGACACTGTTTCCGTTTTTTCAGCCGATAATGTTCGCCGATGCGGATTTACCGAATTAACCTCAAACGCGACCATCGTCAATGACACGGCTGGAAATAATTTTGACTCAAATTGCGCTTTTCGAGGAGTAGAAATGTCCTCGACTTGCAAAGCGGTATTTTATAGGGCAAATACAGGAAATGCTTATCAAATTGCCCAATATGTCATCACCCCTACCGCCATTACTTTGATTTCCGACAACAACCTCACCGGCAACACATATTTAGGATTCGATGTTGCAAAGGTGAACAGCACATCGGTTATTATCACTTATGTCGTGGCAGGAGCTTTGAAGGCACGGGTGATTTCAAATATCCCGTTTGACGGCCCTACGGAAGGAGCGGAACAATCTATTGTCGCTTCTAATGTTTCCGAACCACAGGTGATTTACATAAGCGACAGCCACGTCCTTTTCTTTTATCGGAATACCGCGGACGAAAAAATCTATCTTGCACGCGCTCAGGGGACACCATCACCGCTGATACGAATACCGCAGTTTGGACGAATACGGACGCAAAAGTTTTGCAAAGCGTCAGGCGGAACGGGACGACGAATTACATAGCTATCTTGGTAGAGAATACCGCAGATAGTGAAGCACAGGTTATTTGCGGACTATACGACACTGGAACAAAAAACTTTTCCTCGATTGGTTCGGAAGCGACATTTTCTGGAGAGGACATTTCTATCGTATTCAATAGCGTGGAGATTACATCTCTGGACGATACGACTTTCGGGGTCGCGTACGGGGTGAGCGGAAGTACGACGGTAAAAGCACGGGTGATTAACCGTTCAGGAACAGCTTTGACGGTCAATACGGCGGTTACTTTGGCCACAGCGCGAGCTGGCATAGATTACTCAGTAGGAAATTTCAAACTCAATGAACGAAATCTCGGCGCAAGTTATTCTTCGGCACTAGCCGTTGGAAGTTTCTCGGTTCTTGAACTCTCGGCGGATAAAACAACTTTTACTGAAGTAACAAGCACCGTTGCAAAAACAGGAAACTCAAGCGGAGAATCGTTATTGTTCAGGTTTAATTCAACACAACTGCTTTTCGCTTTTGCAAATTACGACGTGGGAAGCAACCAATCGGCAGGTTCCATTCTTACAATGACAAATAACTACGGAACCTATGTCGGGGTGGCGAACGCGAACATCTCCACCGCGGCTTCGGGTATAATAAACACAGGTGGAAATACAACGGTTATTTCTTCATTGACCGCCGCCACGAAATACTATCTGGAATTTGGCGGATTGGTAACAACTGACTCAAACGGAAGTCCTGTTCGCGCAGGCGTGGCAAAAGACACTAACGAATTTATCGTGCAACCTTAGTATGTTTCTAAAAGAATACGACAAACTCAAATCTTCGGAGAGAAAGGGGTATCTCGAAAATGCAATTGTTTTACTCCGAGAAAGCAAACAGATGAAAAAACTCGAACTTGCTCCATTACAAAGACAGATAGCCAATCTTCAACAAGAGATTTCCGAAATCGACCAACAACTCAATTTCCTCGTTCAACAATAATATGGCTCTTGTAACACTTCAAAATTCAAAAGGTCAAACAGTTTCCGTGGAAGAGGGCGGGGTTATTTACAATTCTTACCTTACAGGAAGCCACGCAAATGAAGGATGGAAAGTCGTGTCTGCTCCGATAAAAGAAACTACTCCAAAAGCAACAACGCCAGTTTCAACACCAACCTCAATTTCGTCTGTTTCGACTCAAGCTAATTCCGACCTTGAAACTTTTCTCAAGTTGCTTCGTTCTGGCCTTTCTGAAAAACAAGTCAAAGATCTCGTTGTTCTCTATAAGAGCGGAAAAAAACTTAATTCGACAGACGCGAAAAATCTGGCTTATGCTTTCGGAGAGAGCGAAAGTGCGGCACAGTACCACACGAATAAAACCACATCTTATGTTACTGGCGAATTAAGCGGAGATAGAAGTCGGGCAGGGAAACTTCCTGCCTCGGTTCCGAGTGAATATCTTGTTTTTGCGGGCTTACAGGCCGCTCCGGTAACCCCTACAATGACGCAGGACGAGATACAAGCTCAAAAAGCCACCTTGACCTCGCCTGATGGCAAGCAGAAGGCTGTGGTTATTGTGGGAAGCGGAGAGGCCGCACAGCTTCAGGGATTGGGCTGGACTTTGGGAGATATAGGAACGACGATTGTTGACCCAAAAGCGATTATTGCTTCTCTTCCAGCTTCCGAACAGGACGCAATAAACAATCTCGCTGAAAGTATTGCGAACAATCCAGCCGCGCTCGCTTTGGTTACTTTAACGCCAGATGATATTGATAGATTTATTCAGGAAGGCATTGTAAGCGCAAAGACAGAATTGTCTCCTTACTACGAGGAACAAAAAAAACTCATTTCTCAAAAGTATACACAAGGACTCTCAGACTTGGCCGCACAACGGGATATAGAGACGCAAATTGAAGCCATCAATCGACAGAAATCAAAAGAGGCTATTCAGTCCGATCTTGAATCTAGGGGTGTTACTTTTTCGGGCGAGGCGGCAGGGACTTTGGGAACAGAAAGCGGCCTCCCGCCTGAATTGACCGCACAATTAGAGGGGAAGTTTCAAAAAGAACAAAAACTGATTTCTTCTACGTCTGCAATGCGTTTTGGTCAACAAGCACGGGATATCGGACAGACAGCAGAAACGACACTGGGTTCGTCAAATCTTCCATCGTCTTCTCTTTATTCTCCGACTCTAGGTGTTCGAGGTTCGCTCGAACGAGAACAGACAACCAATGAACAGCTACGAGGGGCTGAACTGGCACGATCTAGGGTTGCCCGCGAGATGATGAAGAATCCAGACTTCGCACAAAGTAATATCCTAAGCTACATATAATATGCCTGCTCCTTCCTCAACAGCCAATGAGACTCCCGAAGCCACAATGGCTCGTGTAAAAAGCGAACTCGCGGCCTCGAATACAAATACAGGTATTACCCGCCAGCTCAATATCGAGCGTGCGGCTGGTTTGCCTTCTTTCACCGCAACAGGCACGCCGGCAATGACAAAACCATCTACTACTCCGGTTACTCCAGAGGGACAGTTTACAACTGCCCTACAAAACATTGTAAAAGACAAGATAGAAGCAAAGAGAAATGATTTATTGAAACCAGATGATAATTTAGATACTCAACTCGCTTTACAACGCGGAGCATTTTATGCGGCTTTGGTTGGAAAGGCGGACGCACTCACCGCAGAGGACTTGCGTTGGCTCTCGCCTTCTCAACAGGCGGCTGTGAGATCAGGAGATAAGGCCGTAATCGAAGGAGCTATTGTTGGGCTTAATTCAATCATGCAGACAAGGAAGGAGAATAAACTCGCAAAGAATACAGCGATTGAAAAAGCTAATATCGCCGCAATGACAAAGTTTAATACGCTTTCAGAATTGGGAATGTTGGATAAACTATCCGAAGCTGATCAGGTGAAGATTGAAAGTCAACTTGGGTTGGAACCTGGGGCTATTAAATCCATGCAGGGTCAGGATTTTGTGTATAAGACTTCTGCGGGTACTGGGAATTCTATCATCGAGACAAAACTGAATAAACAGACAGGGCAGGTGTTGAGTGTGAGGACTATTGGAGGGACAGAAGGGTTCGTTATTCCAAGCGCACCTGTACCCAAGCAGACTTTCGAGGAATATCTAAAACAAAAAGAGGAAGAAGAACAGAAGATTTTCGGACCACTCAAACGTGAAGAATTAAGAAAAGAATTTGAAAAACAGCAAGCGATGCCAGATTATAATCAACAGTTTGAATCTGTTGTTATGAATTTGGGTTCCGTCGAGGCGCAAAAAAACGCAAGAATTTTTTTTGACAGTTTATTGAAAGAAAATAATCCACAAAAAATTGAATCTTATCTCTCACGGATGGCTCTTGAAGGATTAAAAGGAAAAACCTTAACGGACTATAATGCAATGGGACAAATGTATGCTGGTGTTGACGGAGCACAAACACTACTTAATAATTTCTCTGTCTCAAATCCAGGTTTATGGAAAACAGTGCTGGAGAAAGCGAAACCGTGGGTAACTGTTTCTAAGGATCAGAAGTGGGTTGCCTTTACAGCGCAGATTGAAGCCGCACAAGCAGGTTATCGTTCCGCTTTATTCGGAGCCGCCCTCACACCCCAAGAATTTACTCGCTCTAATTTTTTTCTTGTTGATTTTTCACGAGATGATATTAAGACCGTTCAAACAAAAATGAATGGAATGAAAGAATTATCAAATGAAGTAAGAACAAGACTTATCAACGAACAAAAAGGCATTTTTAAACCAACAGAAGAAAAAGATGTGGAAAAATCACCCACTTTTGCTCCTTCAGAGATAAAAAACCTCGGTGAGAGAAATTATATTAAAGTCCTTGGGGGATGGATTGAAATAAAATAATATGTCAATTCCTAGCTTTTTGATGCCTTCAGTGATTAAAGAAGAAGTAGAAAAAATTAAGTCCGAATCCGAAGCAAAAAAAATTCAATCGCTTCCTTCATTTATTTCTGATGAGGAGATGAAAGAATTTGAATTAAGAGGGGAAGCGAAAGCACCATCATTTATTTCTGATGAGGAAATGGATAAGATGGAAGCAGAAAGCAACAAGACATTTTGGCAAAAAGTTGGTTCTTTTACTTTAGGAACAGGAAAAGAGATAGTAAGAAGTTTTATTCAAACAGCGGCACGTCTTCCGACTGTTTATTCAGTCCCATTTAGAGCTCTTGATCCGACTGGAGAATTGACCAAATTTCTTTTACCCGAAAAAATGAAAACTCCTTTTGGAGATGTCAGAATTAGACAAGCGAATGATTTATTAGAAGAACTTGGCGCAATGGCAGAGGATTTTTCGAACATCTATGGGGGGGGAGCAGTAACTGCAATAGGAAAACAAACTCTCAAAGGAGCAGTGGGGGCTTCCGTCAAAGCGGCATCGAAAGAACTGCCTGTCATTGGATTTGCAGGGGGTGCAGGGCGTTCGCTTCAAGAGGGTGAAACGATCCCTCAAGCTATTGGAGAAGGGGCTATCGGAGCGGCGGCGGCAACCGTGCTAGGGCTTCCGTTGGCCGCAGGCGCGCCTGTGCTTGGACGTGTTCTGTTTAAGGAAGCAAAAGAAGCACGCCGCGCTGGATTTTTGAGTGAGGCATTGGAGGATACAAGAAATGTCCTCAATCCATCAAAATCACAAGTCAATGATGTTGAGATAAAAATGGGAAAAGATTTTGACGATACTCTTGAATTATTACTTGAAGAAAAATTTGTTCCAGACGAAAAAGCTGGGCGTATTTATACAATAAATGAAGCCGACCGCTTAGCAACAAAGAAGACTGTTATTGATAAAACGGTGGCGGAGAATCTTGACAACGTCGAACAAAAAAATAGTCTTTTGTCTATTCTTGAAAAAACAGAAAAGGAAATTGATGACGGTCCCGATGTGGCCTTAATAAAAAACCTAAAAAAAGAAGATGCAAGAACTCTTTTTGACAGTGAAATTGAAGACTTGGGAAGAGAAAAAGTAACTGATTTTGAACTTCACGATCTAAAAAATAAATTGTACAAAGTTGGATATGATGAAAATAGGAAAACTTTATCTCCTGTCGCACGAAAAATCGCTCGCATTTTGAAGGAGACCATCCAAGACAATACGCCGGATGTAAATGTAAAAGGGCTAAATGAATTGTCAGGGAAATATGCCGACGCGATTGCTTTATTGAAAAGCTCCAACAATAATCTCATAAAAGGTGGTAGAGTTGGAGGGTGGTTTTATCGTTTGCTTGTGGGGCAAATAATAGAAAATCTTCTTGGGAGAATACCGGGAATTAGTAGGGCATCATTTTTCTTGGGGCAGTGGATAGGAAAAAATTATAGTGAATTTCTTAATGATCCGATTAGAGTGATGAATCAGGCAATCAAGAAATCTAAAAAGGCAAAACTTGAACCGCAATACCAAAAAATAATGGATGAATTTGAAAATAAATGGTTCGAGAGACTTGCACAAACGAAATATAAATTATTACCCGAAGGAAAAGAAGGATTGAAAGAAATATCCCAACCTCCCAGCGAGGTCATTTCCGTCTTTCCAAAAGACAGCAACGTAGAATACACAGGCAGAAAAACAGTTATTAGAGGAACACCAAAACCTAGTCAAGAACCTGTCTCTACCGAAATATCTCCGTCAGAGTTAGGCAATCTTCCGTCATCTATCCCAGAACTTGAATCGCGTATTACTTCGTACGTCGAGGATTTTAGACAAAAAGTCGGTTTGATGGCTGAACGCGAAGGAGCAGGGGTAAGATATCGTCCTGTTTTAGATGCAGTGGGAAATGTGGAGTTTATGGCAAAAGATTTCAGTCTTAACCGAGCCAAATCTTCAATGGCAAGACAAGCTAAGGCTGGAAAATTAGAAGCAAAATCACTCCTGTACGAGAATGATCCCGCCTTTCGTGCTCTCGTGGATAAGATGGATAGTCTCTTGGAAGGGCAAGTCTCAACCGTTGAAAATCCAATGAGCGCAGAAGAATTATTCAATACGCTGGACACCCAAATTAAGGATGTCCAAGCTAAGACTGTCTCTTATGAACAAAGCCCCATTCCTGCAAGCGAGGTTGCAAAGACTGCTGGCCTTGAGGGAACAACTAGTAAAAAGATTCCCCCAGTTAAAGAAGAAAACCTAACCTCCTCCATCTCCAGAGCCAAAGCATCAGGCCAGTCTTTTGATGAGTGGGTGAAGGGGCAGGGGGAAGTTGCTTATCACGGTACGCCAAATGTTTTCGATAAGTTTGAGATGTCCCACGTCGGCGAAAGGGGCAGATCAGAGGGTCGTGGATTTTATTTTACAGACAACAAGAGTATCGCCGAGAAAATATATACATCTATTCCGGGTGGCGGTGGTGAATCAAAGACTGGGCGAGTCATTGAAGTGTATTTAGACATAAAGAAACCAATGACGATCAGTCAACGGAAGATTACTGACGCACAGTTACGAAGATTTTTGAACGAAATAGAGAACACAAAGCCCGGTGCGTTAGACGATTACGGTGGTGTAGATGAAGCGATAAAACTTATGAGAGAATCGCAAAGTTCTGATTTAGATATTCTCTCTGAATTAGGTAACGTAAATGTTCTTGAACACCAAAAATTAAATGATTTGTTCACGAAAATCACGGGGTATGATGGAGTTATTAGAGTAGAACCAGATGGAAAAATACTTGTCGCCTTTAATCCAAATCAAATCAAAACCCGCTCGGAACTAAAAGCAGAGTGGAACAAAATAAAATAAGGCGACTATCCCATTATAGCAGGTAGTCATTAGCTTGCAAGTTTCGTTTCCACGGTAACGATTGTGTCGTTCTTTGAACCGCCGTGTGGAACTAATAATATGCGGTTCATTTCAAATCCTCTGTTCTTTCCAATCCCCATAGACGACCACCCAAAGCAGATTGCTTTGCCTCCGGGCTTGAGGATACGAGCGATTTCATTCTTGCAGTCAGCCCAATATTTCATTGAGGAGAACTCCTTTTTGCCATACATTCTCGCCTGTGTGATTGAGTATGGTGGGTCATAGAGAACGCCGTTCACTATTCCGTCCGCAAATCCTTTCAGAAAGGCAAGAGCGTCCATTCCGTCTTTCTCAATGTCATTCGTATAGTCGGCATACAAAGCACCATTTTCTCCGGCAAATGGGTCTACCCAAAAACTGCCAACCACTTCTTCTTTCAACAATTCTTTTATGGGTAGAATTGTGAATGTCCACTTGTTTGGCATTGCCCATATCCTTGCGATTTTTGTTGATTGTGTCATATAATGCTCTTATGATTTCACGACTAAACTTCCAACGCCTGATACACACCGCCTCGCAACCTCTGCGACCAGTAGAGGGAAAAGCGTCTCTCCACGGCGGTTAATCGCCCTATTTTTTATTGTGTCGAACTGAAACCAAACAGAACGAGTATTACTAAAGCCAAAAAGACCCAGCACGCCGTCGGGACAATCCCAATAGTGAAAATTGATATTATGATTCCGAGAATGATGAGTAGCGTACATCCCATATTCTCTCTTGCAAAATTCTTAATTTGAGTCTATAATAGACCCATTACGCTACCACAAAAACGGGTTCTCGTCAAGAGATCCGAGCCGAAAGGTTATGGAAATTATCTTCTCACTAGGGAAGAAATAAAAAGATTTTATGAAGAAACTCATTACGAGTTTTACAAAACTTGTTCCTGTTTTTCCAAGTCTTACAAAAGGATTAGATGGTACTAAGACTTTTAAGGAATTGAAACTTCTCGCTAAAGCCGCACGCAGATTTCAGGAGCAAATGATTGACATTGAAACAGTCAGTAAGACCAAAGCCGAGGAGTGGAACAAACAGAACCCTCCGCTCAAGGGAGAAGAAGAGAACTTTGCGGAAAAGTCTATTTCCCGCCAAAAGAGTATGGGTGATTTCATTGAAGCTCAAAAGAATTTTCACGACGAAGAATTGATCTTTGAACTTTCTGAAGAGGAATTAAAAGCAGTTCAAAGTGCAGTTGACGGATATAAGCCGTCAAAAGATATAACACCACAATTTCTTATCAACATTTCCGAGTTTCTTGAAGATATAGAAGAAGCCATCAAGTAACAAAAACCCGCCAATCAGGGGCGGTTTTGTTATTGTTCGACGTTGGAAATAAGATAAACAATTTTCTCTTCTTTTTTTGCTTTCTCCCAGTGAAGAATTACGGTAGGAACGTATTTGGGGTTGTCATCGGGAAGATACCCGCCCATAACAAGCGCGTCTTTTATAGATTTGAAAAAAACTTTGTCAATTATTTTTATTTCAATTTTATGATAAATTCTCATCCGTTTTATTTTTGTTAGACTTCTTTTGTCCATCCAACCTTTTACTTCGTGGTATTCAATATGTCCATCTTTGAAGAAAATTTTGAAATCTGGTTTGTAACTTCTCATTCCACGTTTAATTTTTTCAAACCAAAATGTTTCAGGTTCATATTCCCATTTCTTAATTTCTCCAAAATGTTTCATTAAAAAATTCAGATAGCGTGCATAATTTCTTTCCCAACTTGAACGATAATAATTTCCATCTCTCAAGTCCTCCGCTATGCCACATTTCCAACTTGCTTTCATTCGATTAAAAGGTGGCGCGACCCAACCATATTTTGCTAATTTTGTTTTCATTGCTTTTTCAATTTGTTGTATTGTTACTTTTTGTCCCATATGTCCTATACTCATTCTTTGCCTAACTTCTTCAGAATGATGTTTTCCCAGCATCCCTCTAGGATGGCCTCTGGCCTTCCAACATCTTCGTACTAATTCACCACTACATTTAATAGAACAAACTTTTTTTGTTGAAGCATAAACTTGTCCTGGTGGATATTCAAAAATTTTACCACAAACAATACATGCTTTTTGTGCTTTTGATTTTTTGGGATGAGATTTAATTTTTCCATCTTTCCAAAGTTTTTTGATAACTTCGGCTTGTGCAGGACGTTTTTTCCCAATTTTCGATAGAGCCGCCCTTCGTTGCCAATCTTTGAAAAATTCACTATTTTGATTTTGTTTAATTTTTTGTCTTGAACACCAAGCACGAATTGTGGTGGTTGGAAGATGCAAAGTTTCTGAACAAAATTTTAATCCTTTTTTAGGATACTGTATTCGTAAAAATTGTTTTTGTTCCTCTAGCATCATATGCCCGACAGCCATTCATTCAACGACGGCATTCGGCCTTTGACTTCGATTCGATACATATCATTTTTTCGAATTTACCTCGCATCGCACGCACAAAATTGATCTTTTGCAAGTCTTTCTAATTATTCCTTTTTTGCGCATAATTTCCTCTTTTTTTGTCGTAAAATAAAGGAGGAACAGAATAGAAATAGTCCCTCCCAAGAAAACTACCTCCGCACTTATGGCTTGAAAAGTTCTTCCGTAAAGTCGCAATGGTCGCATTTTCTGATACGCTTTCCAATTTTTTCTGGCGCGGCGAAACGACATCCAAGATGAAAAAGTCTATCTCTACGACACTTCGGACAAAACTCTTTTCGTAAAGTGACATACACATCTTTCGGTTCTGGTATGTCATTCATTTTCGGCCTCCTTTTCATTTTCACAATTTAAGCAATGAAGAATTGGAATCTCTTGACGAAGACCGCGTATGCGTTCCAATTTAACACCGCGAATGTGTTTTGTGACCTTCCCGCAAAAATTGCAGAATGAATAGACAATATCTCCTTTCATTTCAGTCTCCTCTCCTAAGCAATTATATACAGATTCGTAAAAATGTATAGATTTTAGAAAAGATGAAAATGTGTATTGGATATTTTAGAATCTTTCTCCGCCATCGCCGAAGTCCTATGTCCTCGGCGAAGCGGTAACGAGTGCCGCCTACCATCAGACGGCGGAGAAATGGCGACCTAGTTGGTCGCCTTTGAATTAGCAATCCATTCTTTCTTCTCCTGCGGAAAATCATCACCAGTTGAATCTGGCGGAGGTCTAAATTGATTAGAAGACGGTTTACAGTCACATTTTGCAACCCATCCCGCCCAAACTTGACCGCAACGTGGACAAATCCAAGGTTCCATATAATTATGCAAAACGTTTTCCTTCTACGCCGCGCTTAATTCTATCTTTGGTGAGATAATTTAGCCACTTTAAGGCTTTTTTCATTTTTTTAATAGTAAAAGAGTTTTCACGGCACGGAAAATGTTTATTCAAATCTTTTAATTGTTGAATTGAAACATTTAACGCTTCTTCTATTGTTGTCCCGTTTTCAAAGGTGCCATCTTCAAATGATTTTTTGTTTGAAGTAGTGGACGACGAGGTATGAGATGACATAAAAAATTTTCGTAAATTATAAATAATTTAATTTTCGTTCAATCTAGCCTCGATTGCCTCTTTTGCTTCTTCACTTAATTTCTCAATAAGCTTCACTTGATTTCCACTATCGAACATTGCCACGATATACATCAAATTATCTGAGACATTTCCAATATCTTTTATTTGGCTTATTTTACTTGTGGCATAGCCATATTTGTCATTATCAGAATCAATTGCTTTCCATAAATCAATGGCTTTCGTGCGGACTTCCTCGAAGATTTCATTGGTTGGCGGAATGTAATATAGAACTGTCATATTTTTATTCCCCAATCAAATCTTCAATCTTCACCCCTGCTTCTCTTTCTTCATCAGTCAATCCACAGTCATCAAGGTTTCCCGACACGCCCGAAAGGTTTCCCGACACGCCAGAAAGATTTCCCGACACACCCGAAAGGTTTCCCGACACGCCCGAAAGGTTTCCCGACACGCCCGAAAGGTTTCCAGACACGTCAGAAAGGTTTCCCGACACGCCAGAAAGATTTCCCCACACGCCAGAAAGATTTCCCCGCACGTCAGCAGGGATTTCTCCCCACACGCCAGAAAGGTCTCCCGACACGCACGCGGGGATTTCTCCCCGCACGCTGGAAAGGTCTCCCGACACGCACGCGGGGATTTCTCCCACAATCGAATTAGGCTTATCAAAAATCTTTTTTTCGTCTTTCCAGTACCAGTAAGATTTTGGA
>LBWB01000035.1 GCA_000993405.1 Candidatus Woesebacteria bacterium GW2011_GWB1_39_12
CCTTTCAGGAATTCTGAATGGTACTCCATTGTTGACTGGGGTAATACTACTAACTTAAGCGGAAGATATGGATTAATTCATTATTTTACGTCTCCTTTAATAAATTTCGCAAATATTAAGTATATTATGGATTATAAAAAAGATGTTTGGAGACAGATCAATAAAGATGGTAATTTTTATGAAGGAGTTGAACCACCGCGTTATAAAGAAGTTTACCAAAATAGCAGAATATATATTTTTGAAAATACAGAGAGCCTGCCTTATATCTGGCTAACTAATCGGTACGAAGTCATAAAAGATTCTGGCAAACTTATAGATAGACTTAATGGTTCTCACAAACCTCTATTACTACTGGAGTCGGACCCCGGGGTTCTTTTGGCTAAGTCGGAATCCATTTATAGCGTTAGTGAAATACGAAAGGAATATAACGAGATTAGTTTCAATGTTGTGGCTGATGGAAATAGTCTTCTTTTTCTTTCAGAATCTTTTTACCAAGGCTGGAAGGCATATGTTGACGGACAGGAGGAAAAAATATTTAGAGCGAATTATATTTTCCAGTCAATTTTTATTCCAAAAGGAGATCATAAAATACGTTTTATTTATCAGCCGGTTTCGTTTAAAATAGGTAAGTGGATAAGTCTTTCCACACTGATTTTCTTAATTGGTTATTTTATCTATGAAAAAAAGCGCCTCAAAACTCGCAAAGGAACTTCATGAACACGTTCCCCCTGATTGGTATTATAGGGCTATAAATTATGATAGAAATTTTATTCGTAAATATGTTCATCTGAATCGTTTCAGGGAGGTAGGAAAACTTATCGAACCTAATGGAGGAAAAATTCTTGATATAGGCTGCGCAGATGGAGTGTTTACAAAGGTGATCCTTGATAAAAGTAGAGCCGATAAAGTTATAGGCATCGATGTTTTGGAGAGATCCATTGCCTGGGCCACTAAACATTGGAAGCATGAAAAACACTTGGAATTTGAGGTAGTAGATGCGCACAAACTACCTTTTAAAAATAAAGAGTTTGACGCAGTATTTGCCTTAGAAGTACTTGAGCACGTTTTTGAACCTGTTAAAGTACTAGGGGAAATAAAACGGGTCTTGAAAAATGATGGCTATATTATCTTTTTGGTTCCTGCGGAAACTTTTCTTTTTAAATTCATTTGGTATTTTTGGACAAAATATACCAAAAGCCGCATTTGGAAAGAAACCCATATTCATGCGTACAGCGGTAATTTTATGGTAAAACTTGTTAAGGTTTTAGGATTTAAAATTGAAGTCGATAAAAAAATAATTTTCGGAACACTTCATTTGATAAAAGCAAGGAAGAAATAATTCTATGAGGCATGATGTTTCCATAATAATACCAATTTTTAACACGAAGGAACTGATAGCGAAAAATTTACCCGGCATAATTGAAGCTAAACGGGATGTAAAAAATCGTATAACAGAAGTAATCGTGGTTGATGACGCTTCAGTCGACGGAAGCTATGATTTTGTAAAGAAAAACTTTGCCGAGGTTAAGTTGATTAGACACAAATTTAATAGAGGATTTTCGGCTTCTATAAATACAGGCGCACGGAGTGCCAAGGGAAAACTTCTTGCTCTCTTAAATAGCGACGTTACTCCGCAAAAGAATTTTCTGACTAGCATTTTTAAGCATTTCGAAAAGCAAGAAGTTTTTGCAGTGTCACTTCATGAGAAAGATTTTTCTTGGGCAAAAGGCTTTTTTAAAGAAGGATTTGTTGAGCATGCGCCTGGAAAACAATTGAATGAAGCCCACGAAACATTTTGGGTGAACGGCGGAAGCGGTGTATTTCGACGTGATTATTGGATGCGATTGGGCGGTTTGGACGAGAGACTTTTTAGTCCATTTTATTGGGAGGATATTGATATTTGTTATCGTGCCGCGAAGCGCGGTTTAATAAATGTCTGGGAGCCGGAAGCAAAAGTGATTCATTTACACGAATCGACGATAAAAAAACTTTCCAAAAGATATGTCCAAACCATCAGGGAGAGAAATCAGCTTTTATTCATTTGGAAAAATATTACGAGTCCGAACCTGTTTAGAAAACATTTAACCGGGCTTACGCGAAGGATGGTTTATCACCCCGGTTATATTAGGATTGTCCTCATGGCCATTTCTCACGCCAGATCTATTTTGAAAGCTCGCAAAAAAGAGAAAAAGGAGAGTAAAGTTTCTGACGAAGCAATTTTTACCAAATTCAAATGAAAGACCTTTCAATAGTTATCGTCAACTGGAACACAAAGGAGCTAGTTTTAGATTGTATAAATTCAATCATTGAGTCCAAAACAAAGGTTAAGTATGAAATTATAGTCGTAGATAACGGATCAACAGAAGGTTCGGTTGAGGCACTGAGAAAGATTAAAGAAATAAAATTGATAGAAAATAAAGAAAACTTGGGATTTGCAAAAGCTAATAATCAAGGAATTAAAATAGCAGAAGGTAAATATATTCTACTTCTTAATTCAGACACTAAAGTAAAAAGGGGTTCGATAGATAAACTTTATAAATTTGCAAAAGAAAAAGCTGGCGCTGGGGTCGTGGGATCGAGACTTTTAAACCCCGATGGAAGTATTCAAGCTTCTTGTTTTAGATTCCCAACAATAATTAGTGCAATAAATGAATACTGGCTAGGACAAAGAGGATTAACCGCGAAATATATACCAGATAATTCGACCCCCACTCAAGTAGATGTAGTTGTGGGTGCTTCCTTTCTTATTACTCCTCAAGCGATAAAAAAAGTGGGATTATTGGACGAGAGATTTTTTTTCTTTTTTGAGGACTTAGATTACTGTCGAAGAGTTTATAAGGAAGGTCTTAAGGTATATTATTTACCGGAATCTGAAGTTGTGCACTACCACGGCTCGTCAATTAGAAAAGTTGTAACTAAAGATGATTCTTGGAGAAGCCTTATTCCCGGAAGCAAAATTTATCACGGGATTATTAAACATTACATAATTAATTTTATAATCTGGTCGGGACAAAAATGGCAAAAATTATTTCGCTAATCACTAAACATAAATTACTAATAGTTATTCTTGTGATTGCTGGCTTCTTTCGTTTATGGAAAATTTCAGAAGTTCCCGTATCGCTTTTTTCGGATGAATTGGATGTTGGATATCAGGCATATTCAATAACTAAGACCGGAAAAGATTATGTGGGGAACCCATGGCCCTTATATTTTCAATCTTATGCAGATTTTAGAGCCCCGGTTTATATTTATTCAGCCGTTCCAACCATAGCATTATTTGGAATTACTCAGCTTGGTGTTAGATTACCTGCGATTATTTTCGGGGTATTAGGAGTTTTGGCGATCTATTTGTTGTCAAACGAATTGGTTAGTAAAAAATTTGGATTTTGGAATTTGTCCTTTTTTTTCTAATGATGGGACTTTATTTTTTCTTTAAATCAGTTAATACCAGTCATCCTGAATTTAGTTCAGGATCTAAGAAGGAGATGCTGAAACAAGTTCAGCATGACAATAACAGTAAATGGCTCCCTTATTCTGCAGTTTGCTTTGGTCTAACTCCTTGGATTTATAGTACGGCGAAGTTGTTTACGCCAGCACTTTTAATTTTCTTGGTAATAGTATTCAGAAAAGAAATTTTTTCTATCTCTAAAAAGAACATTATTTACGCACTTATAACTTTAGGGATTTTTGCTATTCCCATGGTTTATACCATTTTTTCTGGAAGCGGTGGGCAAAGGTTCAGTTACATCAGTATTTTTACGGATCCTACGACTAACGGTGAAGTCGCATCTCTAAGACTTATTGACGCTCAAGTTGAGGGCGGAGTAAACAGAAACGTTTTACAAAAAGTAAGTACCAGACTAATTCATAACAAATATTTTTATTGGGGATCGAAAATCACTAATAACTATTTCGAAACATTTTCGTCTCAATTTCTTTTTGTCAAAGGAGATTTGAATTTACGCCATTCGCCCGAAGGAATCGGTCAATTTTACAAAGTCGAAGCTTTAATGTTAATTTTGGGTGCGGCGCTGTTTTTTGTTTTTTTTAAGGACAGAAAAATTAAATTACTAATAGCTTTTTGGATTTTGTTTGGAGTAGTCCCATCGGCGATAACCCGTGATGGAGGACATCATGCAACGCGTCTGATTTTAATCCTTCCACCGCTAGTTATTCTGATCTCTTATGGAATAGTTCAAAGCATTAGTCTTTTTAGTAATCATTGGAAAAAATATTTAGCCTTAATATATTTTGGATTTTGGATTTTGTCATTCGGATTTTATTTACACACTTATTATATTCATAATCCTTGGTATTCCGAGAGAGACTGGCACGCAGGTTATAAAGAGGTCATTCAGTCTATTAAAGAGATGGAGGGAAGTTACGATAAAATTATTATTACAAACGCGCTCGATCAGCCTTATATTTTTTTTGCGTCTTACTATCCCTACCCTCCTAAAGAATGGCAGAAGGGTTTTGAAGAAGAATATGTGGAAGGTTTTGGTAAATTGAAACACATTAATAAATTTTACTTTGGTCAAGTAGGAGAAGAAGGTATTGAGAGCCTGCAGGCAGTTTTAGAGGAAAAAACCTTATATATCGCGGCTCAAAGAGAGCTTGGGGAAAACTTGATAATGGAACCAACTAAAACTCCTGAAGGACTTGACTTGGTTAAAGCAATTTCTTACCCTTCCGGTGAACCCGCTTTCTACCTTTTCGAACGAGGGGAGAAATGACAAGCTCTGATTATGCTTTCATAAAGAGGTGGGATATAATTTTAAAAGATTATGGCAAATATAGACATTTCTGTTATTGTTCCTTTTTATAATGAAGAAAAGAATTTGGAAGTGCTTAATGAAGAACTGGTAAAAGTATTGAGCAGACTTAGTATTAATTCAGAAGTTATCTATGTTAATGATGGAAGTTCCGACAGATCACTCGAAATTTTGCAAAAAGAAGTTGAAAAGGACAAGAAAGATAATGTTCAAATAAAAATTGTCACATTCACAAAGAATTTTGGTCAAACTGCAGCCGTAGTTGCTGGTATCGACAATTCGAGGGGTGAGCTTATTTCTTTTCTTGACGCGGATTTGCAAAATGACCCACAGGACATTCCCAGATTTTTAGACAAAATGAAAGAAGGTTATGATGCAGTATTTGGTTGGAGGAAAGAAAGAAAAGACGCAACACTACGAAGTCTTCTTTCAAAGATTGCTAACAGGATTATCAGCTTTGTTTTTTCTTATCCTTATCATGACGTTGGTTGCTCTGCCAGAGTCGTCAAAAAAGAATATTTGAAGAACCTCCAGCTGTATGGGGAATTGCATCGGATAATGCCCGTTCTTATTTACTTAAAAGGTGCGAAAATTGGGGAGATAGTTGTAAAGCATCGGGAAAGGTATGAAGGAAAATCGAAGTACGGATTCGAAAGAATTGTAAAAACACTGATAGACATAATTACAGTTAAGTTTTTGAGCTCCTACGGAACGAGACCGGCCTACGTTTTTGGAACCTTCGGTCTCGGGAGTCTATTTATAAGCGGCCTTGCACTAATAGGTTCTGCTTATAAAAAACTATTCTTGGGCGTTTTCGTTCATAAGGATCCTTTATTTTTAATTGCAATATTTTTTGGGCTGGTAGGAATTCAGTTTATTATGATGGGTCTTTTGGCGGAACTTCAGGTTCGAACCTACTTTGAATCTCAAAACAAACCAATATATGAAGTCAGAAACATAGAAAAATATTAATGTGTGGAATTGCTGGATATGTTGATTTTTCTTCGGAAACAAACCCTTTGGTCATAAAGAAAATGACGGACGAGATTGTCTATCGTGGGCCGGATTCTTCTGGAGAGTATGTAAGCAAGGATAATATTGCAGGACTAGGAATTAGGCGCCTGAGTATCATTGATCTTAAAACTGGCGATCAGCCGATAAAAAATGAAGACGGAAGCGTAATTGTTGTTTTTAATGGTGAAATTTACGGTTATAGGCATCTGAGAGAAGATCTCCTCAAAAAGGGACATAAATTAAAAACCAAAAGTGATACGGAAGTACTCGTGCATTTATACGAGGAATACGGCGAGGATATGCCCAAGTTTTTAAATGGAATGTTTGCCTTTGCAATTTGGGATGAGAATAAACAAAAATTATTTCTTGCCCGCGATAGGGCAGGAATAAAGCCGCTTTACTATTCGAATTTTAACGGCATTTTTGCGTTCGGCTCGGAACCCAAAACAGTACTTTCGCATCCTAAGTTTTCAAAGACCCTCAATTCTGCCGCACTTTCGACATATATGTACTTCGGCTACTTACCGACGGAAATATCTATGTTCAAAAACGTTTTTAAGCTTCTTCCGGGAAGCAGTTTAACCCTGACAAAATCCGGGCTGAAAATAAAAAAGTATTGGAGGATGGCTTTTGATAAATTCTCAGATGCTAATCTTGATGAGCTTTTGGATAGGGCAGTAACAGATCAATTGATAGCAGATGTGCCTGTAGGAGTTTTTTTGAGTGGCGGTTTGGATTCCAGTCTTATTTCCTATTACATAACAAAACATAAAAGAAAAATGAAGTCATTTTCGATATCGTTTGAGCAGAAAAGCTACAATGAGTCGGATTATTCTTTTGCGGTAGCCAAACATTTGGGGATAGAGCATTATACTGAGGAATTAAAAGTAACAGAGATACCTGTATTATTTAAAAAAATTTCTGAAAAATTAGATGAGCCTATGGCGGATGCTTCTTTGATTCCTACTTACAAACTAAGTGAGTTTGCAAGGAAACATGTTACGGTTGCGCTTTCCGGAGACGGGGGCGACGAACTTTTCGGTGGTTATCCGACATATCAGGCGCATATAATTGCGGACTTTTTTAAGTATTTTCCTCAAAGAGTGTTGAATATGGGAATTAAAATGTTTTCACTTTTGCCGGTCTCTTATGAAAATTACCCGTTAAGCCACGTTGGCACAACTTTTCTGCAGGGAGTTAAGAAAGAGCCTTTGGAAAGGCAGATTTTTTGGATGCACACTTTCTTTTTTGACAACGGTATGCCTCTTAAAAAACCGAGTCTGAATTTTAAAAAATACCTGCCTAACTTAGATGAATTTGATCCCGTCAAAAGGGCCATGATAGCCGATTTTTTTACTTATCTTGCGGATGACTTATTGGTAAAAACCGACCGTGCTTCGATGTTTAATTCACTTGAGGTTAGGGTACCATATCTGGACAATAATCTAATTGATTTTGCTTTCTCGCAGGATTCGCGGAAGCATGCAAGTTTGTTTGAAACAAAAAAAATACTTAGAAACCTCGCCCGGAGATATTTACCGAAGGACGTCGCAAACCGGCCAAAAAAAGGCTTTGGGATGCCTGTCGGAAAATGGTTAAGAGAAGATTTGAAGGATTTTGGAAATGATGTGCTTTCTTACAATAATCTTTACGATTTCCTGGATAAAAGGCAAGTTATGAATTTGTGGACAAAACATCAGAAAGGTACAGAAAATAACGGCGGTGCTATTTGGCAATTAGTCATGTTATCAGGTTGGTTAAAGCACTTCTCTTGAGTTACAATTGTTTTGTGAAGATAAAATTATTTGTGAAAAAAAACGCTCTGCTTTATCTGATAATTGCTATTAGTGTGTTTTTTAGAATTTGGAAATTGGATAAGGTTCCAATAGAGCTATTTGGTGATGAAGTAGATGCTGGAATTCAGGCTTATTCAATATTAAAGACGGGAAAGGATGTTTTTTCTAACCCGTACCCCGTTATTTTCCATTCATTCTCTGAATACAGACTTCCTTTACAGATTTATTCAATGGCAGTAACGATAGGACTTTTTGGAATGACTGAAATTGGAGTAAGGCTAGCCAGCGTTATTTTCGGAGTACTGTCTATTTTCGGAGTCTATTTCCTTGCCAAAGAGCTTATAAACAGGAAAGTTGCCATTATTGCGGCATTATTTCTTTCAATTTCTCCCTGGCACCTGCAGTTTTCGAGGCAAGCCAATGATTCGGGTTTTATCCTGCCGTTCTTATTATTCGGGTTATGGTTTTTTATTAAAGGACTGAAAAAATATAGGTACATGGTGATTTCTTCGATGCTTTTCTCCTTATCATTTTATGGATACGCTACATCGGCGCTTTTTACACCTCTTTTAGTATTGTTTTTGTTTTTTATTTACAGAAAGACATTTTTAAATTATGGTATGAAGAAGATTGCCGCGTTAGCATTTGTTGTTCTTTTGGTCTTAATTCCATACTTAAACGCGAGCATAAAAGGATCGACGACGGGGAGATTTAGTTACATATCAGTTTTTAACGACGAAAACGTTAAGAAGGATTCTGCTGGGAAATTACTGATATCGACCTCGCCCGTTTCCAGACTTTTTTATAACAATAAATCATTGGCTTTATCGAAAGTAATCACAAATTACTTAAACTCATATTCTACTAATTTTTTACTAACATTGGGGGATCCTGACCTAAGAAATTCTGTCGGGGCAATGGGAGAACTTTATTACTTTGATATAGTCTTTATCATCATTGGTGTATTTTTTTTACTGACGAAGAATTACAGAAAAGATAAAAAAATTATGATATTGTTTACTTGGCTTCTGATAAGTCCGGTTCCCTCCTCTTTAACTTCAGACGGCGCCAGCCATGCCGCGAGACTTATCTTAATGCTTCCGCCTTTGATAATATTCTCGGCCGTCGGGTTTCATAGTTTAATTAGCACGTCTGGTAAGATTTTGAAAAAAGTGATTCTTGTAGGAATAATTTTTACTATGGTTATCAATATAATTTATTATTTTAATCAATACTACGTTATTTGGCCTCGCGAAAGCTGGAGATTTTGGCAAACGGGTTACAAAGAAATGTTTAACTATGTTAAAAGCGTTGAGGGGGATTTCGAAAGAGTATATTTCAATAATACTTATGAACCGGCCTTACCCCGTTTCCTATTTTGGTATAAATATGATCCAAAACTTTTTTCTAAGGAGTTTGAAGATGATAAGCATATACCCGATATTGTGCCTGGTTTTAACGGATTTAAGCTAGGGGAAAAATATTATTTTGGGCAAATACAAAAGCCGGTTGAAAACTTAGCAAAAGAAGGAAGTTTGATTGTAGCTTCTGCTCGTGACGACATTACAAACCCGAATATATTTAACAATCCCAACCTGAAACTTTTAAAGGTTGTTGTTTCCCCAGTCGACACTCCGATATTTTATATTTTTACGGGAGTTAATAATAATGAATCTAAAAATGAAAAATAAATCACTGCTATTTGCAATTATAGTCCTCGCGTTTCTATTAAGATTTGTCGGAATCTCAAAGTATCCGATTGGCTTTACGCAGGATGAGGCTGGACTTGGATATGAAGCATACTCTTTGCTTTCAACCGGAAAAGACAGTTGGGGAAATTCATTTCCTCTAACATTGCGCTCTTTTGGTGATTTCAAGCTTCCCTTATATTCTTATTTAGCCGTGCCCACTGTCGCAATCTTCGGTTTAAATAAATTCGCTGTTAGACTTCCAAACGCCTTACTAGGAACAGCTGCGGTTTATATAATCTATCTTTTAGTTAATGAACTACAAAAGAGGGTAAAAAACCAATCACCAACCAGCAAAGCTGGCCAAGCTTCGCTTATCACCAATCACCAATCACTCGCTAGCATAGCTGCGCTACTCCTTGCGATTTCCCCTTGGCACATCTCTCTATCTCGGGGGGCATTTGAAGCAAATTTAACCACTTTTTTTATGCCGTTCGGAATCTGGGCTTTTCTTAAAGGTTTAAAAACTCCAAGCTGGATGATTTTATCTTCCATCCTCTTTGGACTTAATTTTTATTCCTACCATTCCGCAAGAGTGTTGACACCAATAATAGTAATACTTTTGATTTTGTATTTGAAAATATCTGGCAATAATAATTTAATCAATAAAAGTGCGATTTGGAAGTCTATTAAGAGATATAAAATTGCAGTAGTCATTTTGGCAGTATTTTTTTTAAGTAGTTTAGGATCGTTATTTCAGGGGGCGGCATCTCGCGGACTTGACGTAGCACTTATAAACCCGACGGACAAATGGGAATATATGTCCCAAAGAAGATTTGAAGCAATAAAACAAGGAATACCCGCAGAGGTTGCGAGAATATTTTCAAACAAGGTTACATATATTGCCGATAATTTTGTTAGTAATTATCTTTCTTATATTTCACCAATCTTTTTATTTTCTCGGGGGGCGTCTGATGATGGTTATGGGATGATTCCGGGGAGGGGTGTTTTGTATCTAGTTGAAATATTATTTTTAACTTTTTTCTTGATTCAACTGATTAAGGAACAAAAACCTTACCTGATTTTCATTTTTTTGTGGATTATACTTGCTCCGATCCCGGCTGCAATAAGCAAGGCAACAGGTTTTTCGGCAACCAGAGCTGCCGTAATGGTTCCTGCCATTCAAATTGCTTCTGCTTGCGGATTTAATTTTTTCCTCTTGTTTTTAGAGAAATCTTTTAAGAATAAAAATTTTATTATAACCATAAAGACACTCTTTTTTGGTATACTGTTTGCTTCATTAATATTCTTTTTAGAAGATTACCTTTTCCACGCCCCCGTTCATGCTTCGGAATCGATGCAGTATGGAAGAGGAGAGCTTATCAATTATGTTTCGGGAATCGAAGACAAGTATGACAAAATATTTATGAGTAGAACTTTATCCGTGCCTCATATCTGGGTTGCTTTTTATAAAAAGTGGGACCCGAAAGATCATCAGAAAGAGTCTATTGAATGGTTAAAATATGAAGAGGAAGGATGGCAGTACCTTGATCAAATAAGTCAGTATAGTTTGGGCAAGTATACTTTCGGGAGCATTGATTTGGGTAGCCTCAAAAAGGAAAATGCGCTGATAGTAGGTACACCCGAAGAGTTTCCCGAAAGTGCTTTGGTGCTTTCAAAGTTCTATTATCTAAACGGCGAAGAAGCATTTTATGTCGTTGAAAGCAAATCACTTTAATTTAAAAAATGAAAAGATTATTTTTAACATCTAGCTTAAGAAGAGTAATCAAGGATTTAGTTAGACACATTAAAGACTACAAGGGTATGGGTCTAGTTTTTATTACTACAGCATCAGAGGTTGAAGGCGGAAATAAGAAATGGTTGAAAGATGACAGAGATGCTTTGGTTGACGTGGGTTTTAAAGTTGTCGACTATACAATTACAGGAAAAAATGAGAAACAGATAAAAAATGATTTAAATGAGTTTGATGTAATTTGTTTTTCCGGCGGTAGTACTTTATATCTCCTTGAAAAAATACAGGAGAGTAATTGTATAGAAGTTATCAGAGATTTTGTTTTGGATGGGAAAATATATTTTGGTATTTCAGCGGG
>LBWB01000036.1 GCA_000993405.1 Candidatus Woesebacteria bacterium GW2011_GWB1_39_12
TATTCAGACTACAATGAAATGGAATCAATGGCAGAAATTAATTCTGCGATGAATCTTTATGCTGAAGAAGTTTGTTCTAAGGGTGAACATGGTGAGATTTTAAAAATTGATTCTTCAAATGTTCAAATTAGAGAAGCATTAAATGTTCTTTTTTATGATGTATTAAATATAGAATTTAATGCATTTAGTTGGGTTCGCAATCTTTGTAAATATGGTGATCAATTTTTGCTTGTAGACCACCATCCTGATTATGGTGTTCTTAATGTTCTCCCCATGCCCGTTAATGAAATTGAACGAGAAGAAGGCTATGATAAAAATGATCCTATGGCATATAGATATCGTTGGATTACGCAAGGAAATAGAGTGTTAGAAAGATGGCAAGTTATTCATTTTAGACTTCTTGCTAATGATAATTTTCTTCCTTATGGCAGCTCTATTTTAGAACCTGCTCGTAGAGTTTGGAGACAACTCATTTTGATGGAAGATGCAATTATGGTTTATCGTATTGTGCGATCTCCAGAACGAAGAGTTTTTAAAATTGGTGTGGGTAATATTGCACCTCAAGACGTACCTGCTTATATGGAAAAAGCAAAAACGCAACTAAAAAGGAATCAAATTGTTGATACAACCACTGGAAGAGTTGATTTAAGATACAACCCAATGTCAACGGACGAAGATTATTTTATACCAGTCCGTGGTGAAGGCGATGGTACAACAATTGATACACTAGCTGGTGGCCAGTTTACTGGCGATATTGATGATCTTATTTATATCCAAAATAAGCTTTTTGCAGCTCTAAAGGTTCCAAAGAGCTATCTTGGCTACGAAGGTGATATTAATGCCAAATCTACCCTCTCGCAAGAAGATGTACGTTTTGCTAGAACAATTCAACATATTCAAAGAATCTTTATCCAAGAATTAAACAAAATTGCCATTATTCATCTTTATTCTATGGGCTTTAAAGGTGAAGATGTTGTTAATTTTGAAATTTCATGGAGCTTTGGAGAACTAAATTTGAAGTTTCATCCATCGCTCAGGAAGGAATGTTTGATAAATATTTTGTTTATTCTAAGCTCTTTAGGCTTTCCGACGAAGAAATCGCTGGCATTGAAGAAGGCAAGAGAAAGGATAGGTTGCTTGATTTAGAAATTGAATCTATCCAAGCTCCTAACATTCCACCAGAGACCGAGATTCCACCAGAAGAACAAGCTCCCGAAGCTGGACTTCCTCCTGCCCCTGGTGAAGAAGGGACGCCTCCAGTTGAACCTGCTGGTTTAGATACGGCAGCTAAAGATCCAAATAAGCAGATTGGAGCACCAAATGAACTTGTAAAGGTTAAAAAAGCTGGTCTAGAACGAGGAACATTTCCGAATCTTCACAATTATGCATTTAACTACAAAAAGACATCCATGGATCCAAAAAGAAATTATAGTGAGTTAACAAGAGGAGTAAAGGTACCATTTGGAGAGGATTATGATGCTGAAGAACAGCTTTTTAAAGCCCGTGCTGTTCAATTAAAGAAATTTGCGGAAGATTTAGCTAAAGTGGACGAATTAAAAGCCTCGCACGATAAAAAGACGAAAAAGGTAGTTTTAGGATAATTTTTTATATTTATTAAATAAAAAGGGGAATATCCTTTAATGGGCAAATTAAGTAAGAATTTTAGGACAAACAAGAAGCGCAATTCAGGTCTTGTATATGAGATGCTTGTATATCACATTTCTAGATGCCTTGTTGAAGGCAAAAAGGTCGATGCCCAAAAAACTGTTGCTATATCTAAGAAGTATTTTGCTGAAGGTTGTCCATTGCGCCAAGAATTAGATTTATTTAGTGCGGTTCTCAAGACAAATGTAAAGAGTAGAGATTCCGCTCAAAAAATCATAGATTCTATATGTAATACTTCTTCTACTATGAACTCTAGGGCTTTGGACGAGCAGAAAAGCAGGCTAATAAAGGACATAAACTATACATTTAATCAAGAATCTTTTTATGATTATAAGATTCCAAACTACACAATATATGCCTCCGTGCAAACACTATTAAACGAGGCGAGAAACAAGAAAAAAAGTTTAAGTGTTGCAGATAGAGTAAAAATTGAAGAAAGTGTTTGTGATTATTTAACAAAAGAGAATAAACCAAAGGATGATCCTTTGAAAATAAACCCAAATTATAGCAATGCTGTTTATAATTTCTTAATGAAAAGATTCCATAATAAATACGAAGGAAAATTAAACGAGTCTCAGAAAAGATTGCTTACAAAGTACGCAGTATATTTAATCTCTAACAGACAAGATCCATTGAAAGAATTTATTTTAAAAGAAGTTGATAGAATTAAAAATAGTCTTTTAATTATAAGGGATGAATCCATCAATAAAGACTCTGATCTTATGAATAAAATTTCTGAATGTCGCAAAAAATTCTATTCTTTTTCTTTGGAAAACATTACGGAACAAAAAATATTAGAAGTTTTGCAATATATGCGATTAATAGAAGAGCTGGACAGTTAAGAGGTCAAGTTATAATGGATTTGTATACTATAAAAGTTGGTCCAAAAACTGTTGCTGATAGATTATCGTTGGATAAAGCTAAACAACTTCTTCCAAAGTATGGACCAAATGCACAACTTATCGGACCATGGTCTTCAGGTCCGCAGCCGCTAAAACAAAGATTTAAAAAAGAATCTTCTGTAGCTGGAAACATAAAAGGTTTTCAGTCTCCTATTGGTTTACGTATTTTTCGTAGAAAAAAAATGACTAATCCTAGCAAGCCATATGATGAATCAAAGAATTTTGAAAATCTTGTTACGTTGTCTGCTCTAAACAATCAGGATATTAGTGAAGTTGTCCAAAAAATTGGTAATCGTTGGGTAGTTGTTGATGACAAGACAGGTGCGAGACGTGGATCTTATGATTCCCGAGAAAAGGCTTGGGAAAAACAAAGAATGCTTAGAAAGCAAGCCAAACAAGAACGAAAATCTCACAGTGCAAAAAAATTTAAAGCCAAGAAGGCCCATACAGCTCCAAAGCCTCATACTGCACCTCACGCTAAGAAAGCCCCAAAACCTCGCGTTAGCAAGGAACAAATTTTGAGACAGGTTAAGGACGTTTTTGCGTCGGTATTAAAAGAAGCTAGTATGATCTCTTATGTTTTTCAACAACCATCAATTTCTGAAGAATCTATGATGTGGGAAAGATTCATTTCTAGGCTTTCTCAAGAAACGGTTATGTCTGATCCAAAATTAAAATTGGTGCTTAATTCTATTGCTAAAACTGAAGCAAAAGTATTAGGTTCTGCCGTGAATTCTATTGCTGGACTCCTAGGAGAAACAGGAGCTTTTTCTGTTGATAAGAAGGGTGTTGATCAAGATGAAAATGGTGATGTGGTTATGAGTTTTGATGTCAACATGAACGAAAGCGGCAAAAGACTTCCTTTTGCTGTGAAATTAGAAAACGGAAGACCATTGATCCTTTTCCCAGAAGAAACCCGCCGTACTCTCAATTCAATGGGGACAGATGAAAGCAAGCTTCTTCGTGCTGAAACTATGCACATACAGGAAACGGTTTTAGATAATATGCACGACGTAGTTGAGGCAACAAAGAATCGAGATAACTATTTAAAAAATATGCAAGAAAAAATAACAAAGACAGTAGATAGTATGGGGCCTTTAGAAGTGGCATTGTTAAAATATCTTTTAAAGGGGCAGAACAGAGGAGCTAGATAAGAAAATGAGTGAAAATTTTAAGACAATTGCAAAAAGCTTAGCTTTTGGCAAACTTAGTGAAGTTGAACTTCCAACGAAGAGAGTTGACAATAGAAGGTTAACTGTTGATGAAATTAAGGAATATATTCAGGAAGAATTTGGCAAAATTAAGGATGTTAAGAAGGTAAAAGCAAAAGAATTACCCAAAGGCTGGGGAGATGCGGAGCTAAGCAAGGAAATTGACTGGATCAAGACCCTAGATCTTAAAGAATATTTTGATAAATAATTTTAAATATGACATAAGAACTACAAAGAGGTTCTAAAATGGCTAAAGTAATAAGAGAGTATATAGACTTAAAATACGACAAAAATGTTGTTAAAGAATCTATAGATAAAAAGGTCCCTATTGTTCTTAAGGCCATTTTACAAAGGGCTGATGCTGTGAATCAAAATCATAGAATTTATCCAAAATCCATTCTTGAAAGAGAAGTTAACAATTACCAGAAGGCCGTCGCAGAAGGCAGAGCTACAGGTGAATGTGACCATCCTGACTCTTCTATTGTTTCCTTAAGTAATGTTTCGCATGTTATTCGTGAAATTGGCTGGTCTGGAAATGATGTCGTAGGTGTTGTTGAAATTTTGAATACACCAAAGGGTAAAATTATTCAAAATCTTATGGAAGCTGGTGTTAAAATTGGCATATCTTCACGTTGTATTGGCGAGACAGCGAAAACCAACGAAGGCTATGATCAAGTTGATGAATCACTTTTGCTTGTTGCGTTTGATCTCGTTAGTGAACCTAGTACCCAAAATGCATGGCTTCACGAAAGCAAGCAGATTGATATGGTTGATATTAGAAAACTTGTTCCAAAAATTGATCGCGTAAACCGCGTCGTAAATGAAATATTGAAAGGGTCGCAGTAACAGAGAATTATAATAAATGCCATTATCTGGAAGTTATTTTTATCCCGTAGCACAAGTTCCTGTATCAAGCTACAAGACGGTTGTTATTCGTGGCATAGGATCACCTCCTGACACCGCCGCAGGTGCAGGACATCTTTATATCCTATCGTCATCAAATGATCTTTATTATAAGGACGCAGACGGAAATGAAATAGTTCTTGGATCTGGTGGTGGCTCTGGTGAAAATGTATTTGATAACGTCTACGTGTCATCATCACTTCTTGTAAAGGGTGATTCTGTTCTTTCTGGCAATGTCGTAGTTGGTGGACAAATCTATGACCTAAATTCAAATCTTATTTTAAGTTCAGCCGTAGGAAGTATTATCGCTGCTTCAGGGTCTATTGATTTTACAAACACAGATAAGAATTATCATATAAGGGCAGTTAATTCTCATCTAATTTTAAGTTCTTCTGTTGGTTCTGTAATTGCGGTCTCTGGTGCATTTCATTTTAAGGGCATTACGGCTGGCACACAGATGTTCAGTGCAGAAGCAAATCTTGCATCTGGTTATCCAACACTTATATTCAATAATTCAACAACCGCTCCAAACATTCTTCCGCACAGGACCAATACTGGAACAGGCATAGGATCATCAATAGCTTCACAGATTGATTTTTGGCTTGGTGCAGCAGGCGCTGGTCAAAAAACAATGTTCATATCTGGTTCTGGTGAGCTTGTGCTTTCTGGCAATTTGCCTGGTCAAGTTAAAATCACAGCCAAAGAATCGCATCTTATTCTGTCATCTTCTGTTGGTTCAATCATTGCTTTATCAGCCTCTCAAGATTTTGCAAATTCAGATACAGCCTATCATATTCGTGCTGTTAATTCTCATCTTATCTTAAGTTCCAGCGCTGGCTCTGTCATTGTCATAAGCGGATCACAATTAAAGCTTCCTGCTGATGGCGCTACATTGCAAATGGGTCCTAATGGCCAATGGTTAACTTCTGGTGGATCAACAACAATTACATCTGCTGGCAATGGTGCGCTTACGCTGTTTGAAAACAGTGCAGGTGGTGGCGGTATACAATCAAAAGCAAATTACCATAGAATATCAAATCGTGCTGGTACTGTTAATTATCTGTTTGTCAGTGGAACAAATGGTATAGCAGGTGTTCTATTGTCTGGTGGATTGAATTTTTCACAGGAAGGATTGGCATATAATGTTGTCAACGATAAAGGACATCTCATATTAAGCAGCTCTGTTGGCTCTGTTGTTGCTCTATCTGCATCTAAAGATTACGTAAACGCAGATAAGCCATATCATATCAGAGCTGTCAATTCCGATCTTATTTTAAGCTCTTCAGCTGGTTCTAAAGTTAGAGTCAGTGGGACTATTTCAATTGGCGAAACTAATGGGCCATCAGACACATTAAGTATTAGTCATAACGGTACCTCAGCGTTTATCAATGCTGATAGTGGAGCTATGTTTCTTAGGTCTGCTGGTGTTTTTATTGACCAAGTTGGTACTGGTACAGGTCTATTAAATGTCACTAAAGCAGTTTATCACAGTGCTGGTGCACTGGTCCTATCTTCATCGTCAACATCTGTTGTAGCTTTGTCAGCATCTCAAGATTTTGTCAATTCAGACAAAGACTATCATATTCGAGCAGTAAACAGCCATCTTATATTATCTTCAAGTACGGGTTCTGTTGTCAAAGTATCAGGCAATTTAGATATTGGTGGCTCACTATCAAAATATAACGGAATAGCTACAGCTGGGGTTGGCCTATCACCTATCGTGGCTTATGGAACAGTTTCAACATCAACGAGTGGTATAGTAATTGTAACCTATACACCAACAGCTGATGGAATATTTGAGATCGGCAGTACACACGAGGTTACAGACTATACAAGTGGTAACGTGTCTGTTTTATGGGAACACACATCAGTTGGTGGTGTTGCAACAAGTAGATATGCGTGGGGAGCCGATTTAGATGGTGGTGCTGAAAGTAATCACCTCACTGCCGATAATACACTACGTGACATGAACACGTTAACTATTTCAGCTAAAGCAAATACCAACATTTCAGGTAGTACATTTATATCTGCGACTGCTACTGGTTCATTTTATGCGTGGATTAGGCAGATTGCATAATGTCATTTACCTTTCATACAGGACCTTATCCAACAGTAGGTGTTCCTAATACTGTTACAACAGGTCACGATGGTGCAGATGGCTCCATTAAAACAGGCGCAGGAAAACTCATATTATCTTCATCTGCCAACGTCATTCATGTATCTGCTTCTTTAGATCTCGGGCTCGTTCCAGAAAGTTCTTATCATATCCGCGCCGTCAATGCAGATCTTGTATTATCATCTTCAGCTGGATCTTATGTTTATATAAGCGGAAATTTAACAGCTGAACAAGATTTTCTTGTTAAAGGAGATTCTGTTCTTTCTGGCAATGTCGTTGTCGGCGGACAAATTTATGATTTAAACAGCAACCTCATATTAAGCAGCTCTGTTGGCTCTGTAATTGCAGCTTCGGGCTCACTTGATTTCCCGCAAACCGATAAGACATATCATATTAGAGCAGTAAATAGTCATCTTATATTAAGTTCTAGTGTTGGTTCTAAAATTGTATTTAGTAGTTCTATAAATCTATTACAAAATGATCTTAGCGGCGCTGGTGATATTGTGGCAGGAAATGCTGGCGGCCCGATTATAAAAAACGTTGCTGCTGACAAATTGGTGCCGACATTAATTCCTGATAGATCTGATCCAGATACTGGAATAGGAAGAGCAGGTGCAAATGATATAGTTTTTATAGCAGGTGGTCAAGATGGTATAGGAATATTATCCGCCTCAGCAACAGGAATAACAGCAAGGATTTCTGGATCTTTAGACTTTATTCAACTAGACAACAATAACAAAGCATATCATTTATGCTCTGTCAATAGTCACCTGATTTTAAGTTCTACTGTTGGATCAATCATCGCTCTCAGTAGCAATCTATATTTTCCTGTTGATGCACCATCAGACGATGCACATATCACAGCAAATAATTCACATCTCATTTTAAGTTCATCAGCTGGGTCAGCTATTACTTTTAGTGGCTCAACTTTTAATTTTGGTAAATTGGGGCCAGCTGGTGTTGAATTGATTCTTGGTGGAACTAATGGTGCAACACTTAGAATTGGTCAAAATTTTACACAAGTTACAGCTGGTGGATCAACCACCTTAACAAATACTGGAAATGGTGCACTCGTATTATTAGAGAATAGTACAGGAGGCGGCGGTGTATTACATAGAGCTAATTATCATAGAATTAATAGTAGAGATTCAAATACAAACTATGTTTTTGTTACCAGTTCTTTGGATATTGCAACTGTTTTGTTATCTGGTGGATTGGATTTTTCAAAAGAAGGATATGCTTATAGCGTAACTTCAAGAACTGGCCACCTTATATTGAGTTCTACCCTTGGCTCAGTTGTTGCTTTATCAGCATCTCAAGATTTTGCAAATTCAGATAAAGGCTATCATATTAGAGCAGTAAATAGTCACCTCATCTTAAGTAGCAGTGCAGGTTCTATTGTCCAAGTTTCAGGTGGATTACTTTTGGCTGGAACGTATACAAGCGCAACATTGCCAACAGCTCCTCCTACAGGTTCAATTGTTTATGTGTCTGATCTTGGATTTGCTGCAATATATGTTAGCGCCGCCGAGAAATACTATCGTTTATCAAGTGGGACATTTTAATGAAACTCCATAAAGAAGATTTAAAAAAATTGCTTAAGCCATATGTGAGAGAATGTTTAATCTACAGACAATGGTAGAAAATGTTGTTTCTAAAAAAATACCAAATCCTAATTTAACGCCTAGACTCTCTGTAAGAGATACCGTTATGGCCGAAGAGGACCAAAAATCAAAAGAAAAGCTAACTCCAGACAAAAAGAAGATAATTATAGAAAAGTTAGTAGGCGGCAATGATATGTGGAAAGATATCTATAAGGACACAATGAGTAGCAATAATCCTATTTTAGATGATACTGATAATTCTGATACGAAACCAGAGCTAGTTCCAGAACATGTTTTGGAAAGTATGGGATTAATGAAAGATTAT
>LBWB01000037.1 GCA_000993405.1 Candidatus Woesebacteria bacterium GW2011_GWB1_39_12
GCTCTTTACCTTATTATAACGTTTCTCTGTGGCATCCCACATATATGGCTCACCATCAATCATTTCAAATACCAGCTTCATGTTTATTTCCTTTCTGTTGCCCCGCAAATGGGTCAAGGTTAAATTTAGATAATGAATCAATATGCCAAGCTGTAATATTTCTTAATTTCTACCGCTGTGCCCTTTGTAAGCTCATATGAATTTGCAATAATGCTGGCGCTCATTCGAGCATGTTCTGGTGAATCTGCCATATATTCCGATAGGCTTATAATTTCAAAAGCTAGGTACTCTGGATTGTCCAATGCATCATCACGCTTGGCATTATACATTGCTAAATTATAAATTTGATTTGCCAAAGCTTCAATTGATTCGTGTTCTTCTTGGGTCATGCTGTTACCACCCAATTTGTTTAGATACTTCGGTCGTCATGCCGCCCAGCTTCTTAAAACGATCATTAAAATATTCCCATAGTGGCAAGTCATTTCTAAATACGGGATGTCCACTCGGCGCGAAGCGCATCAAAGAAGCCATTTCAATAGGAGACATATTGTCTATTGTATTTTTCCATTTTTGAATTTCTTGGTCAGTCATTTGATACTCCCCTGTATTGTTTTGTACTAAACACTAGCCTATATATTCCATCACCTAATTTTTTTTGTTCAAAAAGTATGTGGCCTAATTCTTGTAACTTTCTTTTTTGTTTTCTTGTTTGCCACCAACCTCTTGATATAACGGTAAAGCAACGTTCACAGGATTCAATCTTATGATACATTTATTTTTTATTTTTATTAGATGTGTCTACGAGATGCATACCGTAAATAGATACAATTACTAGTAATCCCGTAAACAACATTGAAACCAAAATGAGCGAGAGTATTTTCCAGCTTTGTAAGGCTAGCCAAACAAAAATTGAAAGTGTTGGCCCTACGGCCAGTATCACGAGGTCAAACAAGGATGCCTTAATATAATTCTCTGCTTCATTGTCTGAAAGCTGATTATCACGAATACAGTACGCCATTTTCAAAATATTGTCAACAGAGATATAAACTTTTGAGGTCTTATTTAGAGATTCTTTTTGCCCCAATGTTTTCTTTTTCATGTGTGTTTCCTCTGTTTCATCTTTTTAATCTTTACTGTTCGTATAACATCAACAGTAAATTCTTTATCGCACGAGAGACATAGGGCAATAAAACTTCCAAAAAATGGTGGAAAATTGTCTGGATGTTTCTTCTTACAATACGGACAATTGGCTTTCATTGTTTATTCCTTTGCATAAATCCAAATTCGGACTCCCTTGGTCATTACTTTCTTTTCGTTAATGGTATCCCATCGCCAGTATTCTTTATCTACAGAAACCTTATAGCCATCGTCTATGAAAAAGTTAATGACCTTTTGCCAGTGGTCAGTAGGATACTTACATTTTGTAGGAAACATGATCAAATCATAGAAATGATATGCTGAATTGTATGTTAATCTAAAATCTTGAACTTGTTCTCCAATATGAATATTGTTGTATCGCATCCATGCCTCAAATAAGTCTCCCGACCAAATTGGCAAGTAATTAAGATTGTTTGGATGTTTTGTTAAGGAAAGTTTCATCTATCCCTCCACAATATTAAGACTAGCTCTTTGCGATACAGTTTTTTTTGCAACGCCGTGTGCTAAGAATGCAATTATCGCTTTTCGTTTGGGAAACGCACACAATCTGCACGAATCACAACTTACATTCAAATCTTTTCGGGCTGCTGGGCATAAAACAATCTTATTTCCTGCTGGCGTATAAAAGCTTGTTTTCAATTCAGCATATTCAGATGGCACAACAACACACACTGGCGCAATATTAAGTGCAACAAATCTATCAGCCTGCTCAAGATTATCTGCCGATAGGTTTACTGTGAGACCATTAGCATTGGCATATTCAATTGCCATACGATTCCCTGGGATGTATGGGTCCTTATGAGTGTAAGTAAATCCTTTCTTTCCTTTATTTGCGCGCACCAATTGCGCGAGCATGCGAAAGTTAATTCTCTTGTTTTTCCCTGGCAAATCTCCTGCCTGATTATGTCTCCACAATTGACCAATAGGAAATTGTCTTACCTTTTGAATAAATTCGCTCCAAGAAAGGATATGCTTCTTCTTTACTTTGCTACCTGAATTCTTTCCTGAAAGCTTGTCCCAATGCAATCTCAATGGACCATACTTTGCATAGCATCCTTTCTTAATCCACGCACATGAATTAGGGCAAGAGCTTTGTTCTGTCATAGAGACAGGGATTTTTCCAGTCTTTTTATTATCAGAACGCAATGTTAAATGTACTCGCATTCATTGCTCCCTATTATGGATAGAAACCAATCCCATAATTGTACGAATTGTCTTATCATCCTCCACGTAGAATCCATCATTATTATATTCAGCTTCAATAAACTTTACCAATTGGAAGAAGCGCAAATCAGGATACCTTTCCCATAGCTGTCCAAGCCAATAGGTAAAGTCCTTAATTCTTTTTGGGTCACGCATTAAAGTATTCCACTCCAGAAACTTGGTCCTTCACGGTGCTCACCCAAAATTAAATATTCCAAACTACACAAAGCACCCACCGCGAAGGGAAAACAAATAACAATATAGACTGCCCACTCAAACCATTCCATTTTAATTTAGTTCCTCTGGCATATCATCTATGCCATTGCACGTGCTACAACTGCAATCCTTAGGGCAATTATCGTACACACCAAGACAAAGCATTCTGGCATTCTCCTTCATAATTTCATTACGAGTACGCTGACTTTTATGATTGCGATAGATAACAGTATGCTCTGTCCATGACGATTCTTCTGAATCGTCCTCGCCATAAAATAGAATGCCAATCTTTCCTTTTCGTTCATATGCCTGTAGCTTATCCATTTTTATTTATCCTTAAAATTGTTATCCATTTTCTTTAGCTTCATATCATATTGATTGCCGCATGCATCGCATTGAAGAAACGGCGTGAATGAATCATCATGATATGCGTCTTTCATCTCACGTAATTCACAAAAATTCTTTTTGGTGGGCATACTTTCTATGTACCAGTATTCAATTGACCTAGTAACATAAAAGAAATTAAATGACGTACATTTAGGACACTTAGGCTTCGTCATTTTTATTTATCCTAGCTTAGATGGCTAAAGAAAGCGTTATATACTTCTTGAATCTTTAGAGATAGATTGCCCACTGGTCCAAACTTTCCATTGCTCGTTGGAACAAGCCTATCTCTATATTGTTCCCTACAGTAGAGCTGGTATTGTTTACTTGCAGAAAGCCTGCCCTTTTGCTTATAAATTCGTCGCTTTCCACCCTTTGTCCTTGCCATTTTAATTTATCCTTTTCTTTTATTAGTCCATCTTAACGTTATATGCCACCCCATATTCAGCGCCAAGAACGGACTGAATAAAGAGAGGCACAGCTTTCGCTGCAATATATGGTGGGAGTTTAACACTCTCGTTGAGCAATGTCAAGCCTTTTGCGATACATTCGCTTGCAATTTCACCATCCAATTCTGATTGCTCTGTATTAATGACAAATGTGCATGTTTTCTTTCCGAGTTCCTGCGCTTTCCACCAAGGCAATGTAACCGTGATTAGCATTTGATTATCCTAACAGACCACAAACAATTAATGTTATTCCAAGCGCAAATATAAGGCTATCAACAATCGTTATTCTCCCGTGCGATGATGGGAGAAAAATAACCTGCAAGCATCTTGTAACATACAGCGAACCATAAGAAGCAGTTAAAAATGTTCCAAGAACTATGAGTAGTAAATTCATTTGATTATCCTTTGGGTTGCTAAAGCATTATTGGCTTCAATGCATTCACATTTATGTTTGCGATGAAATCTTGATTGCAGCCATGCAATTCCATATTTAATGCCAGGAATTAGGGCGAGCAAAGCAAATATTTCCTCATGGCAAAAGTGCATTTGTGATACTCCTCAACAAGGAATCGTTATATTCTTTGGTCGTGCCACACATAAAGCAAACCTGCCTACCTGTATTGGGAATTTTTCCACTGTACGAAAATCCAAGTGGATGGTCGCATTCCTTTTCTCTTTCTTTTGGATTTAATGCATATATTTTCTTTGGCATTTATGTTCCCTTTGGAAATTCCTTATGACCATACGAAAGAATGCAAATTCCATATTCTGTCCATTCCCAATGTTTATGTAGCTCTTCTGCTTCCTTGTATGCTTCATCTAAACTTGTGTGAACCTTGGAATTGCCAAAGTATTCACGCACTTCTTTTTTATTCCATTCACCATCATAGTCTGGATCTGGCGTAGTATATCCTCCATATGTAATGTTGTCAATAGCAGAAGCATATGTGACACGATATTCTGGTCCTTTTGTTTCAAGGATATATACGCCATTATCAGCAGACATAATAGCCTCCCAACTGTTAAAAGGTTAATCGAATGGTGAAGGCTGGCATTGCACCAGCCTTCATTATTATATTGTATGACGTTTATTTATGCCACGCGCGGCATAACAGAGGTAACGAGATCAAATGCCCTATTATTAAAATCAGAGCCCGCACCAAATAGCACGGAATCAACAAGCCTAGCCCGTGCTGATTCACTGGTATCAGATACCTTTCCAGCGCTATCTCGCACGCCACGAACAACCATATGATGATTGCTATAGTCGCTTAGTCCATTAAAAATTCCCCAAGCTGTTCCTACCCATGGTGAATTGCCATTATTCTTTCCACCATGATATAGGTCCTTTACCAATTCAAGGCTATTCTTTGTTCGCGTTGGAATATCAGCGTCAACAATATCAGGATGGATATTGAATGCCATCTTGAATAAATTGTTTGCCACAGCATCAGAAATAGGCGTGCGCGCCATAATCTCTACTGTACGCTTAAACAATTCGTAACGTTGAACAATCTTTTCCCATTCAGATTCTGCATTGGTCAATTTCTTTTCATGACCACTGGTATGTCTAATCTTATCAAATCGTTTGCTTACGCCACCCAATGATGCCATAAAGGTATTATTGCAGACGACCCTTGTAATCGTATCATACAATGCAGTACGCATACTTCCATCAAAGCTCGTCGCAGCAACAAGATAATAAATTGATTCATCCCTTGTTCCGTTAGGAGCTGTTACTTCAATAGGGCTGCCCAATTTACACGTAGCAATGAATACCTTTCCTTCACGTAGATACATGGCTGTATGAATCATTGCCCTATCTGCACCGATGATGTTTTGCAATGATTGCAATAGCCTACGTGGACTAGCATTAGATTGTCTTTGTTGCTCGCCAACACATGCCAATGCCTTATTGTCATATTCGCGAATTGCAACCCAAGAATCTGGAACGGACATTACATTGCCATGGCCATCCTCACAAATTGCTGGCCTATGAATAATATCGCTCCCAAAAATTGGCTTTTGATTAAGCACTTCCTCTAGGCTTGCATTGTCATTAGCGTTCAATTGAACTCCCAAACCATGCCAAGGCCGATCGCCTACATAAACAAGATTATCTCGTTCAACCATGTGTGCCATTTTAATTTATTCCTTTCTGTTTAATAGTCATCTTCAATTGGTTCATCAACGTCAGCTTGCGTATATCCCCTTAAAATTTCTGGACGATAACCAGATAATTTTTCCTCTCTGCAAACATCACATACCCTACAAAGGGGAATTCTTTGTGCATCATATTCCCACCATGATTGATGCCGCACGCATTCATGCTCTTGCAGATTCATTTTGGTTTATCCTTTTTTTGAGAAGTCATGTACTAGGTCAGAATCATAAAAGGTATATTGCAATGCAATTACCCTCCAATTATGTTCCTTTGCAATATTTTTACACTCTTCATACCATATTTATTCCTTTTCACAATAATGGCAAGGTTGTAGGTATTGATCTCCCTCGCAAGATTTACATTCAGATATGGTTTTGAAGTTATAACCACAAGAATGACATATTGTTTCATTTGCGTGCGATGCATTACAACTTGGACATAATCTTTTGCATTTTATGCAATTATACTTTTCGTGTTCAATGCAGGCTGATTCGCTCATTATCCTTTCCTTTCCACACACCCAATTACATGGCCATAATTCCACATGGTTACAATATCACATTTGCAAATATCTCTTGTCGCTTGTTTTATTTTATGGGAGTAAACAATGTTCTCTTCAACCATATATTTGCCCCAACCAAAAGCTTCAATCGTTTCTTTTGCATATCCTTCGCCGTTGTGGGCTGCATCATTAAATTGCATGCGGCTTGTGTCAACTATCCAATTTCCATTCTCTAGCCCACAAACATAAAAGGTATCACCATGGACGTTTGCAATGTAGGCCAAAACAATTCTGAGATTATTATATTTTAGCTCATGAAAGTTTGGCGTATTCATAAATCACCCCATGATTTTTTTATGATTTACGTTGGGCATAATAACAGGCGATAATCCTTTTGCCTTTAATCTGTCTGCAACAAAAATTGCCTTCCTTAGGCTATCATAATAGCGCACACCAAGATTGTCAACAGAAACTGCAATCAATGTTCCCGTGCCATTGTTGCGTGGGAAACGAAAGGATTTATATATGACCTGTTTGCTCATGATTAAAAATATCCTTTCATCTTGAGATAATTTTTGGCGTCTTTAATTGTGACACAATTGCGTTCCACAAATTGTGCATCCAATTCGTACCGAGTTAAAGCTTCAATTAAATTCCAATGAGGGGTTACGTATTGAATCGCTGTAATAGTTCGACAGCCTTCTGCTCTAATTAGCAATGCCATTTTATTAAGGTCGCGGCAATAAGAAAGCTTATTGAGATAATCTTGACCTTTCATTTTAATTATTCCTCACTAAAGCATTCATATGAACGAATTGGCGAATTGCTCCTGTGATAAATGTCTCGTCGGAAAGGCAATACAGAAAACCTATTTTCATACGCTTTGAAAAACGTGTCCATATCCAAATCTTCTTCAAGATATACAGTGTTGCCACGTTGATATGAATAGCTTGTTATCTTTTCAAGAATGCCAAGCTCAATTAGGAATTTTCTTTTGACCGCAAGCCATCCATGTCCAGCGTCATTATAAAATCTAAATGTTTTGTTTTTCATTGCGGGCCTTATCCTTTTCTTCACAAACCTTGCATTGATTCTTTTCGTTTAATCGGCAAGGACAACCCCATTTATGACAACAAGGGTCTGAGTTAATGTATTGTTTTTTCATTTTGATTATCCTTTGTTAAAATACATGCGTCCGCGTGTTCATTAGAAAAGCGTGGGTAATTACACTTAGGGCATATCCCACATGAAGCATGAGTAATTTTTCCTATGCTCCTACAATTTATGCGCTCCGAGCAATCACAATCACTATCGGATTTGCACCATTGGCATTTCATTGTCTTACCCCTTATACTTCATTACAAGCTCAAGAAATGTAATAGGTTTGCGCGAAAAGAAAACCGATCGCAAGCAAAAGAAATAAAATCCAATGCCATATTCATGTGAAATGATCCTTGGATTAAATAGCAAATGCCTTGTCGTAATGAAGCCAATCATAATGAGTTCCCTTAGCAATCGCACATATCTCTATACCTAATAGGATTAAGCATTGAACCTGCATTTAGGTCACCAACGCTTTCAAATTTATTAGCGAAATCATTCATTCCAAGATATGCAGCTTTGCACGTGCGGATAATGGCATTAGGATTGATTTCAAAAATCCTATCCATAAATTCCTTATGACCATGGAAGCATACAGCAAACGTCCAATTTTTGCTATAGCCATGTTTTCTATAATGTAATGCAGGATGGTTAGGATTAGCTTTTCTAGGTGGCGTAGGTAATGCCATGCGCAAAACAAATAGGGTATAGTTTCCCTTGCGCCTTACATTGTCAGGACGAAAGCCTAGACTTTGTGCTACATTATAAATAGCTTGTTCTGATACGCCTTTGATTTTCATTGTTAGCTCCAATCAAGAGAGTTTAGACGTTTCTTCAATCTATTAAGAACTTCAT
>LBWB01000038.1 GCA_000993405.1 Candidatus Woesebacteria bacterium GW2011_GWB1_39_12
CATGATGGACAAATAAAAGAATGGGAAGGATTGGATCCAGAGAGAACTACACCGCAGGATTTGATAGAAATCTGCCGCTTAAATGGCAGTTTTGTTCGTGTTAATAACAATTAACACAACTAGTTAAACTATTTTGAAAGAGAGGTGAATATATGAGTTTCTTAAAAGGAAAACAAATAGCCACTGGATCTGACGGTATAGCAACTGCCAATTTAAATGATGGTATTTTGTCGGCAGACGCAGCGGGTCGGCTCAAGGTGGCTTCTAATTTTTTTGATACAACGACAACGGTTTCGGCAAAGTTTCAAACTGCGTCAATTCCGCTTAATCGTCTCGAAGAAGCAGTTCTTCAGGCGGATGGTGGGCAAGCGCTCACGGCCGATTGGAACGTTGGCGGAGTGTTTAAGGTTACAGGGTTGCCAACGCCAACTGACGCGTCTGACGCTGTTCCAAAAAGCTATGTTGATGCTACGGCAAATGGCTTAGACTGGAAAGCTAGCGTTCGAATGGCGACAACTGGTACATTGTCAAGCCATAACTTTGTTACGGCGGCTGGTGGTTTTGCATCAATGACTTCGTCTGTAAATCAGACGTTGCCGCCACTTGACTCAGGTTCAATTACGTGGGCGGTTAATGACCGTATTTTAGTTAAGAACGAAGCGAGTGGTTCTCAAAATGGTTTGTATTATGTCGTACAAACTGGTTCGGCGGCATTGCCATGGATTATTGCTCGTACAACCGACGCTGACGCCGATGCGGAAGTTTCTGCTGGTTTAGCAATCTTCGTTGAAGAAGGTACAACTTACAGCGACAGTGGTTGGGTGTTGGCGACAGATAATCCAATTTCTCTAAACACTACGTCACTATTGTTTACACAATTCAATGGCGCTGGTGCAATTACGGCTGGCGATGGCCTTACAAAAACAGGCAATACACTGAATGTTATTGGCGGTCCTGGCATTATCGTTTTGTCAGACAATATCGAAGCTTCTTTCTATAGTGGCTCTACAACGACAGTTAGCGCTGGCGTCGCAGCTTCACTTGGAACGTCTGTTTCGATGTCGCGCGGCGATCACGTTCACGCAATTTACACAGCAACACCAACGGGGTTCGGTAGCTCGAACACCGAAGGAACGTCAAATGCTCTTGCGAGAGCAGACCACGTTCACCAAAGAGATATAGCAAGACAAGTAAACGTTGCTATAACGGCTGCTGTGTCGACGGATCAACCATTGCCAGGTATGGGCATTACTCCGATAACAAGTTCGGGTGTTGTTGTATATCTCAACGGTTTAATGCAACGTCAAGGTTCTGGTTTCGATTACACAATTTCTGGCGCCACAATCACACCAAGCACTTCCAAAACAAAAAACTCAAATTGCTGCTAAACAAGTTCGCGGTGTCGAAGACCCTGCAACGGTTATATGTGTCCCAGTGCATTTGGGCGACGGTATCAAATGGTGGAGCTATGATGATATTTTGATTGGAGGTATAAAAGTTAATGGAACTCCTGTCAAAGAAAAAGATGGCCTAGGTCATTCTGTTCTCGGCTATCTTCCAATACCAATTCCTCGTTCGTGGGGAGAGAGAGAGTTTAACGTTGTTGTTGAATATGAAGCGGAAGATGGAGAAGCAAAATTTAAATTTAAGTTATTTTATGGATGCGGTGACCCATCCGAACTTCATTTAGGTGAGTCTCAAGTTTTAACGGGAAAAGCTGGAAAGAAAGAAAGAATTTATTTCAAACTAAATCCAGAATGTCTTGTTAGAAATGAATTGATTAGAGTTTCCTTAGATATTGCTAGAGAAACACCTCATCCAATTTTAATCTACGGAGTTTGGCTTGAATTAAAGTCTTAGTCAAATAGATAACCATGACTGGCAAGACAAAATTAAAACAATTATCTATTGAGTCTGGCTCTCATGGGTATATGGCCATTATTAATAGTTCTTCTTCGGAACCTCATTGGGAGACATCCGACAGAATTATCATAAGTGGTTCAAATATTCGATTATCTGGCAATGTTGCTTTTACAGGAAATGTAATTGCAAGAGACGGATTAACAGGTTCCCTTCAGAAAGTATTTGATGGCTCTGATTATCTTGTTGCAGGAACAAATATAACTCTTGCTACAGGTTCTAATGGAACCGTAACTATTACTTCAGCAACTGGCAGCGGTGGTCCTCCATCTGGACCAGCGGGAGGAGATTTGTCTGGAACCTATCCCGACCCAGTTGTTGTAAAATTGCAACCAATTGTAACGATTTCTAATTCTGGTTCGATTACATTTTCTGGCTCCGACGGGAGTATAATCTTAAAAGCAGATGAAACTTCGACATTATTAGGTTCTGGTTCGCACGGAACTATCGGCGTTGGTTCGGTTTGTATTGGAAGGAATTCTCTCGCGTCTGGCATTGATAGCACGGTTGTTGGTAAATTGGCGACTGGTTCAGCGACAAATACCGTTGCTATAGGAGAGTCTTCAGAGGCAACTTCTCTTGGAAATATTGCCGTTGGTGAAGGTGCACGTGCTGTTGCGACATCCTGCATTGCGATGGGAGATTTTGCTCAGGCGCAAGGAATTACGTGTATTTCTATTGGAAATTCATCTGCTACAGTTCGAACGGGTGATATTGCCATAGGACATTCTGCTACAACAACAGTTGGAGGTGGAGGCACTAATATAGTTTTTGGGAATTCTGCGTTATGTATTGGTGGATTAGCGGGAATTACAATTGGATCCAATGCCCTAACTAAAGGTGGTGGAAGTGGTTCCATCACAATTGGTACAAATTCTACCATAGAAGGAGACAGAGCTATCTTGATTGGCAGAACGTCTCAATTGTCTGGCTCCAATAGTATTGCTATTGGAGCATTTTCAAGCGTCTCAGCTTCGAATTCAATTGCTTTAGGAAACCAAGTATCGTCTGTCTCTTCTTCTCAATTTATTGTCGGGAGTACAACATCACCAATAACAGATGTTTATATTGGACAGGGAGAAATTGCATCTTCTCCAGGAGCGATAACATACCACGCCGCTGATGCTTCTGGTTCAAACATTAGCGGTGGAAAAATGATTATTGCTTCAGGAAAATCAACTGGTACTGGGCGCGGAGATGTATATTTGTACGTGTCACCATCGGGTTCTTCAGGCGCTTCGTCAAATACATTGACGAGTGCGCTCGAGCTTGCTGCTAGTGGAAGTATGTTCAGAACTAATTTACATGTTTCGGGTTCTCTAAGTAAAACTGCTGGTTCTTTTTTAATAAACAATCCAACCCCAGGAAAGAACGAGGCAAAACTTCGTCATAGTTTTGTCGAGTCTCCAACAAGAGGAGATAATCTTTATAGATTTTCAGTTATAATAAAAGAGAATTTTATGGCAGTCATCGAATTGCCAGATTATTTTAAGTATTTAAATGAAAATGTTCAAGTTTGGGTTAGTGCTGATGAACATTTTGGTCGTGCGTTTGGAAGAATAGACGATGAGTGTATAAATCTAGTTATACAAGCGGATGCTATTGGAAAATATAATGTTTTGGTTATAGGGACCAGAAAAGATCCAGATGCAATATTTCATTGGGAAAACCAAGGTGGACTAGATTGGAATGGCGCCAGGTAAATAGGAAAAGCGGCGTGTCGATTTCAAAACAATTACACCAGACAGCGATATTCGAGGAAGTGTTAAGTGAGTGATGAAGAAATAAATTCTGGAATATATAAAATTCGCAATTTGACTAATGGTAAGTTTTATATTGGAAGTACCATTGATTTTGATAAAAGAAAATATGATCATTTTAGAGATTTAAAGAACAACAATCATCATTCTTATCATTTACAAAATGCTTTTAATAAACATGGCGAACAAAGTTTTATATTTGAAGCTATAGAAAAGCTCGAGCCGAACAAAGGAAAATTGCTTGAAAGAGAACAGTGTTGGATTGACTCGCTAACCCCAGAATATAATATTTGTAAAATTGCAGGAAGTTGTTTGGGAATAAAGCTTTCTGACGAAACTAAACAAAAAATGTCTGAGGCGCAAAAAGGTAAATTTCATTCTGAAGAAACTAAACTAAAGATGTCAGAAGCGCGAAAAGGCAAACATCTTTCAGAGGATCATAAGCGAAAAATGTCTGAATCTAAAAAAGGTGAAAAAAATCATAATTTTGGCAAACACCTTTCCGAAGAAATTAGACAAAAATTGTCTGAAGTTCAAAAGGGGACTCACATCGGAGAAAAAAATTCTTTTTACGGAAAAAAGCATTCTGATGAAACTAAACAAAAAATGTCTGAGGCGCAAAAAGGTAAACACCTTTCCGAAGAAACAAAAAGAAAAATGTCTGAATCTAAAAAAGGCGAAAAACATCCTTTTTATGGTAAACACCTTTCTGAAGAAGCTAAACAGAAATTGTCAGAAGCGCGAAAAGGCGAAAACAGCCCTAGCGCAAAACTTACGTGGGAAAAAGTTAACGAAATGAGAGAAAAGTATAAAACTGGCTCTTATACATTAAAACAATTAGCAAAAGAATATGAAGTGTCGCAGTCGACCATTCAGCAAGTAATGGAAAATAGAACTTGGAATGGAGCGGAACTAGTTAAAATAGGAAAAATTGTATGGCAATTACAAAACAAATTATATTAGGTTCTATCACGGTTAGCATGAGTCTGATAGAATCTCTTCCTTTGGATTTTCCTGCTATCGTAGATGTTTCATATGGAGTTTCATCGATTGAAGAGCCATCGTTTGTAAAGTATGGTGTTTTACGAACGACCGTTCAAGCGTCTACCACTATAGAACAAATGTGGGAAGCAGTTGAAGCAGCAATTAACGCGCAAGAAGGCATTGTTTAAAAATCACGCATAGAGAGGGCAGAAAATGAGTTTGCTTAAGTTAAAACAACTACATCAAGACGGTGCAACTCATAATGAAATTGTCACATACAACACCTCTTCGGCTATGTGGGAGCCGCAAACTCTTTCAATGCCGTCAGAACAGATTGATGTTTTTTCTGTTACATCAAGTGGTCAAGCGTCTTTTACACTTACGCAAACTCCACAAGATGATTTGGATGTAAGATTAAACGTTAATGGTGCGTTATATAATTTAACGACAGATTATACAGTCACTGGTTCGTCAGTTACATGGTTGAATACGCCTTTTTCTATGAGTGTTGGCGATAAAGTAACGGCCATTTATGAATATGGTGGAACAATTGGCGATGCTACTGGGCAAGTGAATAAAGAAGATTTTATAATTGCAGTTAGGACATTTTCATAATCAAGGAGATACATAATGGCAACTTTTACAAAAAGACTACTTTCTGGAAGTACGGATGGGCGACCAATACTTGTTGCCGCTACGGGTTCTCCTGGAACTGCAATTCATACTGCTGTTGCTGGTACGACTAGTTTTGATGAAGTTTGGTTATACGCAGCTTGTGCAACAACTGGCTCAAATGCAATTCTCACCGTAGAATACGGCGGAACCACAAGTCCAAACGACAATATAAAACTTGCCTTAACGGGTACACAAGGTTTGTCGTTGATGGTACCAGGCGCTGTTTTGAATAATTCATCCATAGTTCGTGCATATGCAAATACAGGCAGTATAGTAAACGTTGTTGGGTGGGTGCATAGGATAGCTCAATAATGACAACGTTGAGATACAAACAAGACGGTTACCATCGAGCCAACAGAAGAGACAATTTAGGTAAAAATTATATTACAAATAATTTGGGACGTCTTACGGGGATAGCTTTACCTCCTGTAGTTGTCGTGGCGGCATTTGCAAACGCAAAATCTATAACATTTGATGGAGTAAATGAAAGGCTCACTAGCAATAGCACTTCACCTTTTAATTTCGAAAGAACAGATACATTTAGTTTTTCTTTTTGGATAAAACTTGGTGCTACGTCAGGAACAGATCAGATGTTGATGGCTAGAAATAATGGTTCGAACATAGGATGGAGAGTTGGTATAAATCCCGACAGGACAATTCAATTTCTTTTTTTGGGAGGTGGCGGAAATACTTTATATCGAAATTCTACAAGCACCGTAAGTGTTGGAGTTTGGAAAAATGTGATTGTTACTTATTCTGGTTCATCTAGCATTACAGGAGCAAAAATGTATTTCGATGGAACAGAAAGTGGGTATACTAATGTCGTAGACACACTAGCGGCGTCGACAGTCCTTGCGGGAGTTTCTACGAAAATTGGAGTTAATAGCGATTCGGCTAATTATTTCAATGGAAAGTTAGATGAAATCTCTATATGGAACAAAAATCTTGACGCATCAGATATTAGTTCCATATATAATTCTGGCGCGCCTACCGATTTATCTTCTCACGTTTCAGCAGCAAATTTAATCGGTTGGTATAGATTCGACGACGACACAATTCCAGACATTATTGACAATTCTACTGTTGGTAATGATTTTACTTCGAACAATATGGAAGCGGGAGATATTGGAACAGATGTTCCATCATAAACAGTATGCCCAATCGATATACATATGTAATAATGAATACTTCTGACGTAACAGATCAACAAATTGCAGAATGTGTGCAAACTTCTAGAGACACAATGGCTTTATCTAATGACGGTTCGCAGGCAATTTTAAAATTTGTAACAACTAACGGTGTGCCGCCCAGTCTTCAAGGTCTTGGTTTGTCTGCTTATACACATGATGAAATTATAGCAATAAAAATTGCATCTGGAATGCAATAATTGTTTCCATTTCGATGGAATTATTGATTTTTCGCATTCTTGTGCGAAAGAAACTATTTAATTTTGGATAATACTATTTTTAGGGAGAACAACATGCCATCAACGATGTTAGAACAAGCTATTGTAGACGCAAATCAACTTAAAGAAGCTGCGATGAAGTCGGCTGAAGCGGAAGTTCTAAAAAGATATTCCAATGAAATCAAAGAAGCTGTTGGAAAACTTTTGGAACAGCCACTTGATGATATGGAAGACTCTATGTCAATTGGTGGTATGGATATGCAAAATACTTCTTCGTCTGAAGATGTTCTTTCTCAAATACCAATGGCTGCGACAGACGGCGAAAAACTTTGCCAATGTCCCGAAGAAGATGAAGAAATAGAAATAGATTTTGATCAGTTGGCGCAGATGAGTGCAATGGATAATGCATCGGACGATTTGCCAGGACAAATGAACACTCCTTCCCCAGAAGGAATGTATATGGAAGAAGGTTCACCTGGAATTGTAATTCCAGCCAGCATTGGACCAGATTTACATTCTTTTTCAAATGATCCCGAAAGTCCAATTCGCAAACTTGGCGAAGCTGCTCTATCGGCTCAATCAGTTTCTCGAGAGCTTGTTGAAATGGCAATTGGAAATTTAATGACCATTGGAGAATCTTTGTTAGAAGAAAATGACAAACTGAAAATAAATGAAATTGTTGAAATTCTAAAAAACACACTTAATCCAATATCACATATGCCAACAGTCGACGCTGGTCTTCAACAAGAATCTCTTTTAGATAAAGAAGAATTGAGCATTTCAGAAGAAATGATTCAAAACATTTTAGAAACACTTGAAGTAGATATTGAAAATGTTCCCGTTGGTCATCCTGGGCGTGCCACAACGCCAGAGCGAGAAATGGCAAATCAAATCGAACTTGCAAGTCTTGAGGATGACAAAAGAAAAGAAGAACATGAAGCCACAAAAAAGGCAATGGCAAAATTTCAAGCAGAAAACCAATCTTTGAAAGTGCAATTGAGAAATCAAATTGACGAAAACAAAAAGATAAAATCAATTGCACTTAAAGCCTCAAATAAACTTGAGGAATTAAACGTTCAAAATGTGAAACTCACATTTAAAAATAGAGCTTTGGAAAGCGTCTCCCTGAATGAGCGACAACGAACAAAAATTGTTAATGAAGCAAAAGTTATTTTTGAAACATTATATGACTCTTTTACGACAAAAGACAAGAGCTCGAATGCTCCCCAAAATCTAAACGAGGCAATAAACAAAAATACATCAAACTTTATTAAGCCGAAGGAAACAACAGAAAACAACATCGATCCGATAAGGGAAAGGATGTTGAGGTTAGCGGGAATCAAAAAATAAAAAACATTAGGGAGATAACAGTATATGAGTATCATACAAAAATTAACAGAAGGAGTCCAGAGCGTTGATAAGCAAAAGGAAGGTCACGCTCTCGTTGCCAAATGGCGCGAGCTAGGGCTTCTAGAAGGTCTAAAAGATGAGCGAACAGTGAATAATATTGCACTTTTGCTCGAAAATCAAGCAAAAGAACTTTTGCGTGAAGCTAGCACAATGTCTGGCGGTGACGTAGAAGGCTTTGCGGCAGTGGCATTCCCACTTGTTCGCAGGGTGTTCGGTGGGCTAATTGCCAATGAACTGGTTTCGGTTCAACCAATGAGTCTTCCAACAGGTCTAATTTTCTTCCTCGATTTCCAACATGACCGTACTCGCCTCGGTGCAACCGCTGGCGACTCAGTCTATGGTGGTGGACGAGTGGCAAATGAGATTACAGGTGGTGTAATTCTCACAGGTGCAAATATCGAAAAAAGCTTCTACAACATGAACAATGGTTATTCGTCCCCAACAGGGTCGGCGAGTGCCACGTATACCGTTGTAGCGTCAGGTACGGTAGGTTCTGGCGATGGCTTGAATACGTGGACGGGCACAGCGGCATACACGGCTCTACGTGACAGGCTGGTTCGTTTTGATCCAGATATCGCGTCTGGGACTATTGTAGCGGTTGCTACGTCGCCTCTGACATCCTTTTCGCAACTGGATGTCAAGAACCTTGTAGCGATGGTGCCGACGCCTGGCCCTGGTCGCATGCAACGACGTTTGACGGTCGTAGATCCAACTGACAGCACTAAACTTATGTTCGTGTTGGCAGCTACGGCGTCTGAAACGGCGAACGTATTGAAGGCGGCATGGGATGCTGGCATATCCGATTACAGATAATCGAGTTGCTGGTGGTGCGCTTGGGTCAGTACTCGGGACAACCATTTGGGGTCTTGAGAACGAACCACACATTCCAGAAATTGACATCAAAGTCAACTCCATTAGCATTGAGGCAGAAACAAAGAAACTCAAAGCAAAATGGACACCTGAGCTTCAACAGGACATTCAAGCTTATCAGAACCTAGACGCAGAAGTTGAATTGACAAGTCTATTGTCAGAGCATGTTGCGCTAGAAATTGATCAGGAAATTCTTGAAGACCTAGTGAAAGGTGCAACTGGTCAAGTTGCTTATTGGTCACGACGACCAGGTAAGTTCCTCGATCGTTACGCGGGTGCAGGCATTGTCAATAGTGCGAATGAAAGCATTATGGGTGCAGATTTCACAGGAAATGTGTCGGAGTGGTACGAGACATTGCTCGAAACCATTAATGACGTTTCTGCTCAAATTCACAGGAAGACACTTCGCGGCGGCGCAACCTATATGGTTGTGAGCCCTGAAGTTGCCAGTATTCTGGAAATGACAGCAGGTTTCCGTGCAAGTGTAACCCATGACGAAGACAAGGGCGAGGCTGGTACAGTGAAGTTGGGAACAATCAATAAGAAATGGGAAATCTATGTGGATCCCTACTTTTTGAGAAATATAATATTGGTTGGTAGAAAGGGCAATAGTTTCTTGGAAAGCGGGTATGTGTATGCACCGTATGTGCCACTTCAGGTGACACCTACCATTTTTGATCCTGAAACATTTACCCCCCGAAAAGCCATCATGACAAGGTTTGGTCGCAAAATGATAAGGCCAGACATGTTTGGTCTTATTGTGATTGAAGACATGGTTGGTTAATAGTTAATTAAAACAAATAAGGGGCGGGGCTTCTTGGTAAAACAAGGTGTCTCGCCCCTTTTGTATTTTTTCTCACTTTTTCATTTGAAAGTCAATGCATATTATGATAAAATGAATTAAATTATGAAGACGTGCATAAAGTGTGGAAATGAAAAAGAATTGGAAGAATTCGGTAAAAGAAAAAATGGAGACAAAATTACTTTTCGAAAGGAATGTAAAAAATGTTTGTCTTTATATCAAGCAAAAATAAGGCACGTTCGGCGCCTGAAAAATTCAGAAGAAAAAATTTGTAAAATTTCTGAAAAACGTTGTTCTAAGTGCAAGGAAGTCAAGGAAGTTGATTGTTTTATAAAAAATACTAACAATTATGATGGATTTAATCATTATTGCAAAGAATGTGCAGCGGAAGAACAAAAAGAAATAAGAAAAAGACGAAAAGAAATTAATATTCTTTATACAAAAGAAGATTTTAATAAAATTTGCTCCAACTGTAGGGAAACAAAAAATTCGAATTTGTTTTCGAAAAACATACACAATGTCGATGGTTATTGTCATTCTTGCAAAGAGTGTGTAAGTAAAAAGAGACGCACACCAGAAGAAAAAGCAAAAAATGCTTTATATACCAGAGAGAGACGGAGTGGCGACGTTACTCTCAATTTGAAAAGCAAAATTTCTTGTTCCATCAACAAAGCTCTCAAGAAATTAAATCTTTCGAAAGATTCTCCAACCTGGTCTAAACTTCCTTACACTCCTTTGCAACTCAAAGAACATCTTGAAAGCTTATGGGATTCGTGGATGAATTGGGACAATTATGGAAAATACGACTTAAACATTCGAACTTGGCACATCGACCATATAATTCCACAATCAAAATTACTCTATGACTCAATGGAGCATCCAAATTTTAAGAAATGTTGGTCGTTGAGTAACTTGCAACCGCTCGATGCGAAAGAAAATATCAAAAAATCTAACAAACTCGTTGACAACAACATCAAACCGCTTCAACATACAAAAAAGGAAAAATAATGACAACTGTTCAAGAAACCTTATTGAAGTTGTAAGGTACACTCCCGAAGAACTTGCGCAAAAGAAAATTGAAGAAAGAGAAGCCGTAAAGGAAATTCATGATTTTGTTTCTTCCTTTTATGCTGGTAAAATTACCGTAAATGATGAGACGACAATTCCATCGCTAATTCTGGATATTTCTCTTCCAGAGAAAATGTTCGCAATTGAATTTAATGGCTTGTTTGATGTGAAACCAAAAGATTTTAATGCCAAAAAGACAAAGCTTTGCTTGGATAATGGTATTCATTTGTTTAATATTTTTGCTGACGAATGGAAGAACAAGAAAGACATTGTCAAGTCAATGTTAAAGCATCGTTTGAACGTTTCTGAACGAAAAATTCACGCAAGAGATTGTGAAATTAGGCCTGTTGAAAAAAGTTTGGAAAGAGAATTTTTGAACAATTCACACATTTCTGGAACTGCTCAATCAAAGGGCGCTTTTGGTTTGTTTTATGAAAATGAACTTGTAATGATTATTTCATTGAAGGTCCCGATACAAAAGAAATATCTTTTCACTGTAGAATTACTTCGTCTGGCTTCTGCGCAAAACACAAGTGTAACTGGCGGATTTTCAAAGCTCTTTAAGCACGTAAAAGAATGGTGTGCTGCCAATGGTTTTGAAAAAATGATTGCATATTCAGACAAACGTTTTGGCCAAGGTAAGGTTTATTCAGAAAATGGTTTTGAACATAAGGGAACAACTAGCTCGGTAGATTATTGGTACACGAACGGTGGAAAAAGACATTTCAGGTTTAAGTTTAGGGCGCAACCAGGAAAACCAGAAAAGCAAGTTGCTGAAGAGAATGGGGTCTGGAAGACTTACGGGTGTGCTCACAATATTTTTCATTATGATTTGAAGAAATGAATTTTCGCACGTGCACAAAATGTAAAAAAGAAAAACTTCTTTCAGAAGAAAATTTTGCTTTTTACAGCGGAAAGTATGAAGCGCGTTGCAAAGAATGTAGAAAAGAATATCACAAAGAACATTATCAAAAAGTTAAGCATAAAATATCTAAAAGAAGAAGTGAGCATCATAAAAAGTATTGGCTGGAAAATAAAGAAACATTATCAGAACAATATAAAATATATTGGAAAAGTTATTATGAAAAAAACAAAGAAAAGAAAATTCAATACCAAGTTGATTACAAAAGAGAGCAAAGAAAAGACCCCGCCGTAAGAATGAGGAATAATGTTTCAGGTCAGATCAGAAATGCATTAAAAAAGAATAAAACTTCAAAAAATTCTCCAACCTGGTCTAAACTTCCTTACACTCCTTTGCAACTCAAAGAACATCTTGAAAAACAATTTGACAGCAACATGACATGGGGCAACTACGGCTCATATTGGCACATCGATCACGTTATCCCGCAATCTTTATTGCTTTACGACTCAATGGAGCATCCAAACTTTATCAAATGCTGGTCGTTGAGCAATTTGCAACCACTTGAAGCGAAAGAAAATATGAGCAAAGGCAATAAGACGTCTTGAACGATTTTTTTAAACATGTTACCATTAAACAATGACAACAAAGTGTAATATTTTTGATTGCGAGTCTTTTGTTGCTTGTTATTTTTATCATTTAATAGAAATAAAAGACGATGTAAAACTATTGACAGAATGGGAAGTTCTTTGCTCTAGGTGGATTTTATATGGACCGACAGACGTGGTATATAATAAAATGTATGCAGCCGCGCATATGGTTGCAAAAGATGAAATGTTGAAGATATATAAAAAACTTGATGAGTCTGGATATAAAGAAACAAATCCAGATATTGAAAAATTCAGAAGAATAGCAAAAAATAGTATTGACAGTTTTGATAAAATGGTTAATGATATGAAAGGAGTTGTTGAAACTGGAACGGCAAAAAAGAAGAAATAATTATGACTTCAACAATGACAATTGAAAGCGGACACAAGGTCTGGCGCAACAAACAAGGCCAATTGCACCGTCTCGACGGGCCAGCAATTGAAAGTGCCGATGGCACAAAAGAATGGTATCAAAAAGGCCAACGGCACCGCCTCGACGGGCCAGCAATTGAATATGCCGATGGCACAAAAGAATGGTGGATTGAAGGAAAGCGATGTTGCGCTGCTGTTTGCTTCCGCGAAGGACAAACGACGAAGAAGCAATATGTCGAAACATACGCGCAAGCATATGAAATGATGTGCGAGAACTTGAGAAATGAAATTTGTTCGTGGGCGGAGGAATTGAAGTGAATAATATTATAAATTGGTTTATAAATGGTGATATGTTTTATACATTCGCTAGCACCGCTATTATTGTTTTTGTTGTGTTGGTACTTTTTATTAAACCATTGTTTAATTTATTTGTTTTCTTACTGTGCGCAAGAAACAATATTTATGAAAGTGATGTATGTCTTGATGCAATTGACGTAGGAGACCCTCAGTTTTCGACAAAAGTAATGAAAATGAATGGTAGATATGTTACTTTTTTTATTTCAACAAAAGACTGACAAAAATGAGTGAAAACGGGCCGAAATATGGTGTTAATGATATTTGCCACGTTGAAGGTTATCATGGACTGACAT
>LBWB01000039.1 GCA_000993405.1 Candidatus Woesebacteria bacterium GW2011_GWB1_39_12
AATAAGACTATTCAGCAATACCCACCCCAAACTAAAAACAACTGCTTTCGAGCGCTTCTTGGTAATAGTCACCCAAAAAGCAATAATTAGAGCCGAAAGCAGTGATACTGCCTCCAAAACCCTCTTAACCACAAACATATCAAAAGCAGGTGAACCAAACCCCCCTGTAACTTTTTCTGGGAAAAACTTACCTAACACATTGGCAACCACTAGTAAAAATTCCGGAGGCAAAATACTCTGTGAAACGGCCTTCATGGGAACGGTAATCAGGTTATAAACTGATCTTGGAACATCCAGAGATTGGTTCATAATTTGGTCACTAGTGTAAGGACCAAAAAGCATTAATATCCTAACCAAAATATAAACTGCACCGACAGCAACAATTATCTGAGAATACTTCCTTGTCTGAAAGAAGAGAAATAATTAGAAGAACCAAAGAAAAATGAAGGCGGCGGCGTAAAAAGAGGGTTGCCGACAAGATCCCAAAAATCGTGGCCAGGTGGGTACTAGTATCAACCACCACCCATGCTGTTCCTTGATAATGAGCCGCAAAAATCCCAAACAAGAAGGCGGTGATTGCTGCCTGCCAATCTTTTTTAAAAATTTCCTTAGCCAAAATATAGATCAAGATAAGGACAATAAAATGAAGTAGCAAACTAACCAGCAAAAATGCCTGGTAGTCCATGTTCCAGAAAGAGAAAAAAAGATGATTGGCTAAAACCGTCAGCGGATTATAGTGTGTGATTGAAGCCGTCCAAATATATCTTAACGAATCCTGGTGCTGGACATACCAGGAAAAACTAAACCATTCGTCTTGTTGGAAAAAACCACCAAAAAGTCTGAAATAAAATACGATCGGTGATAACACCAGCCACCACCACCTTGTAATAGACAAATTTCTCACAGCTTTTGACGAATCTCCCTGTTCCTGAATTATATCGATACGCAATCACAAAATCGCTCGATAAGTGATTATCTTGAACTGCCTGTTTCAGAAACTCGAAGCTCCTAAAATATCCAAAACCTCTCAACCCAATCTCACGATATCCTTCCTCGGTTAAGGCAGATAAGAAAAATCTGTAGTTCTCATCAACAAAACCACTTGGAAAGCTTTCTGTTGGTGCATACCAAGTAAAGAGGTTTAAGCCAAAGTTAGTTTGAAAAGGCATAATGTGTTCAGTTTCTGGCATCCCGTAGTAGGACTTATCGCTTTCAACATAGAAAATAACTCTATCAGGTAATTTCTGGTTTTCCTCTTTAATTTGAACCAGAATGGTTTTGCGGACCTGTGCCACCGAAACCAAAGAATTTATCTCCCAACGCAACCAAAAAATATTTAGTGTCACAAAAGCCGAAACAAAAAAAATAATCATCTTTTTATTTTTATTAAAGACTAAGGAAAACAAAGAAACCAACATCAAAGAGCTTCCAATTGCAGGGAAATATAAGTTCCGCGAATCAATAATGGGGACCGGATCGGGTCTTTCGGGAGAAAGAGCGTAAACGAAACTATTTAAAATCACAAAGAAAAGCCCGATTAGAAAAACCTCCGACGCAAGATTTTTCTTTTTATTCTTAAGGAAAATAAATATCAGAGTAGATACTATTAGAATGCCTATAACTGGTAAGCTGATTCGCTCGCTGAAGATATCAAAGGCAGTCGTCCCAGAAAGTCCAGTCAAGCTCTCGGGAAGCAAAGCGCTCGCCTTGTGAGAGATAAGCAAAAGCAATCTTGGCGGAAAAATTGTTTCGTAAACCGCCTTAACCGGAAATCCAAGTAAATTTTTAAGAATGTCAAATTTACTAGTCGAATCGGTAACAACTGTGTAGATGGTATCTCGCGGCAATAAGTAATTAATCAAACGAAAAACAATGTAACAATAAAAAACAGAAGCGAGGAACTAATTTTGCTTCGAACGGCTTTCCTTGAGAACATAAAAACCAGAATTGGCAGAAAAACAAGAAAACCCAGGGTAATTTCCTTAAAAAGAAGGGAGATTACTAACGAAAAGAGGGACAAGATTGTATGTCCTCCTAAAATAAATAGCAATGACAAAAGACTAAAAACAACCGCACCGTGGGTATTAATATCAATTAAAGGCCACGTGGTTGCTTGATGTCCTGCGGCATTAACTGCAAACAAAATAGTAGTAGCGTAAGCCAAAAAAGTGTCGCCCTTAAAAATTTTTTTCGAAAACACAAAAACCAAAAACACCACCACCAAATGTAAAATAATGCTGATGACAGCGTAATATGCATATCCCAAGCCAAAAACCTTTATCAGCAACCGGTAGGTAATTTCATATAACGGTACAAAATGACCCCTATCGATAAGAGATCGTTTAATGATTGCCGGCAAGGATTGATCATCAACGAAAAAACGTGCAAACGCCGCCCACTCATCGTTTTGAAAAAAACCGTTTAAAATTGGTAGATAAATCACCAAAGTAAACAGAAGAATTAGAAAAATAAATGACAATTCTGCTTTCTTACTCACCAACCTATTCTACAATATTACTAACCAAATAACCGAGCTGACTAATTCTTCACTCGAATTAATTCATTTCCACCATAACTTAAGAGTTTAGGTTTTATTCCAATAACTTTTAACAAACTATGGTAAATAATCTGGCCAGCAGTATAAATGCAAAGAGGAAAATGAAGAAAATATCGCATATCTCCCCTGGTTATCGCCAGGTAAGTTGAATCGATTATCGGGCCTATTAAAGAAAAAGAATATGGAATAAACAGGTATTTTTTATAATTTGTTTTTTTTCCAGATTGGAATCTATCTCTGCCTACAAAACCCGACATCCCTACACTGGAGACATAGTGGATATTGCTCTTAACTCTCCAAGAAATTTTATTAAGATATTTGGAAAGGTTACTGGCCGAATAGTGGGCAATAGCGTCCCCTTTGGCAATTGCCAATCTCGAAGATTTTGAAAAAATTAAATAGAAAGCGTGATTTAATAAATCGACTCTTGTTTTTGTTTCGGGAAAGTTCCTTTTTAAAAAGACTGCATCAATCATGCTTCCTCCAGCAGTCAACTCAAGAATTGGCAAACTACCCACTCCAGAAAGATCAAATATTGCATAGTTTTTAGCCTCTTCAATAATCTTGTATCTCTTCCGCATTTCTCCAACAAAAATCTTTGAGTCTTTAGAAAGCCGATAAATAAAGAAAGAAAAAGGATCACCGAACTCATTAATATATTTGTTAACAAATGGATAACCAGACGGATTCGTATAACCAGAACCAACAATCATTTTAACGGGATCGTCCAGATTAAAAATTTGAGTTCTAATCTTTAGACTATTTTTGTTTTTAAGAATCTCATCCGAATCAAGAAACATTATGTACCTCCCTCGAGCCCGTAGATAGCCTAAATGTTTCCCGTAATTCTGCTCCGTGCGCGGATTATTTATAACTCTCGCCCTATTTTTCCGGGCAATAAACAGGGTTCGATCAGTAGAACCCCCATCAACCACGATCACTTCTATCAATTTTTGGGGAAAAGTTTGCTTTTTAATCGACTCAAAAACCAAAGGTAGTGTGTTTTCGGAATTAAGAGTGGCAATAATAATACTTACAGTTTTCTGCTCCATTATTTCAAATCTTGCAGGTAATCAACAATAATGCTGGCCGGTGAAACCTTGGACTTTATTCGACTGTACTGGTACTTTTTATAATTTTTCTGAAACTCCCTGATTACATTTTTATCCAATTTGCTCAAGACCACATTTTCCCCCAAGCCCTCAGTTCTTTCCGTACATTCTCTTAATAACAAACAAGGTTTTCCTAAATAAAACGCTTCCTCTTGGTTACTGCCACCATCAGTAATGAAATATTGCGCGCCATTAACCAACTTCATAAACTTGAAATAAGATAGTCGAGGCATAGGAATGCTACCCCACTTTACAAAAAAATTTGTCTTCATACCGGCAAATCCAAGAAAATCCGAGGTTAATTCATGCATTATTAAAACACAGGCAAGATTTTTCTTATTTTTCAAAATATACCGAAATATTTCCTCCGTTCGTCCCTTATCAAAAATAACGTGCTCTTGCCGGTGAATCACCAAAACAAAATATTTTTTGGGAAGGGGAATGGGTAGGGAAATTTTATCAATCTTTTTCATTGCTGCTCCAAAAATATCAATCAATGTATTGTGATAGGTGTTAATTTTTATTCCTCTTGCCCCTTTTAAATTGTTAACACACCATGAATTAGGACAAAAATTTACATGGGCCAGACGAGAAATAATATATCGCGAGATTTCTTCAGGGAAAGGTTCAAAAAAATTATAAGAGCGCAAACCGGACTCGACGTGAATTATTTTTAATCTATAAAACGAAGCAATTAAAGTTCCTAAAACAGAGGAAACCGTGTCGCCGTGAACAATTAAGTATTTATTTTTTTTATCCAACCCCGTAAACTCCTTCCGAAGAGAAAATAAACCAACAAAAAAAGTTCTTGCTGCCCAAACGATAAAGCCAGTCATTGAAGATTTTCTACTTTTATATTTAAAGGAAATATCCGGCTTAAGGGGTCCTAAATAATCAGTAAATTCATTAAACAGTATTTCATTTTGTCCGGAAGCAATTAATTTAAAATCCACCTTCCTCTTCCTTAATTCCTTAATAACCGGAGACATTTTAATCAGTTCAGCCGTTGTCCCAATAAAAAAATACATCATTTTTGACATTGTACGACGAATAAATAAGAAAATTTGGAATTTGATATTTTTTGGTCAAGCCTAACTAATTTTTTAATCATGCCACTCCTTCTGGGGGGGATTATGTCAAACACAAACTGCAAGGGGAGGAGAAAGGGCACAAAGAAGCCAAAATGAACTATACGAATAATCTTGAATTTGCTACCAAGAAGGTCTCTTAGATCGTCGACTGAATAGTGTGTGTGCCATTTTTTGCCCAAGGTAAAATCACCCTCCATTCCCCGTGCGTTTTTGCTGATGAACTCTTTCTCGTATTTCTTACTTCCCAACAGCACAGAATATAAGAATTTGTGCAGTCTTGGAAATCTAAATTTCATGTTCCCCGCGTCAAAAAAACCAAACATGCCCTTATTAATTCCATAAATATACAGGCTTCCTCCAGGTTTCATTACCCGCCAAATTTCAGATAAAGTTATCTTTTCATCCGCTACGTGCTCGAGTACCCCCATCATTAAAACGCAGTCAAAAAAATCCTTCTTATACGGAGTCTTTCCATCGGATCGGGCAATTTCAAAATTTACACCTTTAACAGATTTTTTAGCTTTTTCCAATAACGCGCTGTCCAAATCACATCCGTAAACCACTTCTGCTTTTTTCTTTAGCTCTTTACAAAATAATCCGTCGCCACAACCAAAATCCAAAACCCTCTCCACTTTTTTAGGCAACATGGAAAGAGTAATTTCTTCATAATTAAACATAAACTATTCCCTCTTGGCAACAACTATCAAGTCAGAGGCAACTCCAGGAAAAAAACTAAAAAACTTGTCTATCGGTTTCATAAATTTAGGTAAATAATAGAGGTTGCCTCCCCTAATAAAATTGGTCTTAAACCCGTAATAATTTAATAAATCACGCAGTGCTCTAAGTGTAAAAACACGCAGATGCCCCAGAGTCTCTCGGTTAACCGACATTCCCCTGGTAAAACTCAAACCAAATGTCTTATCTTTTAAACTAACTTCTGTAAAAAAGGGCTGAAATCCAAAAAGAAAGATTATTCTATTAAACCAATTCGAAAGATTTGGCGTCGAAATTATTAACAGGCCATTTTCTTTTAACACTCTTTTCGCTTCGAGAACCAAATCGTCGGTACCCAAAACATGCTCAATCACCTGAATAATAAGAACCGCATCAAAAGATTCATTTCCATAAGGCAATTTTTTTTCAATATCCCCCACTTTTGCCTTAATTCCTGCCTGAACCGCACTTTTAACAGCAACTCGATTTATATCTATCCCATACACTTCAGAGTTATATCTATCCTTGACTTCTGACGCTAAAACTCCTATTCCACAACCTATATCTAATATTTTCTTTTTCCCATCTAAAAAATTCCCAATCAAACTAAGAAGATTTTCTGACTCCAGTTTTTTCAGTGCAAATGTAACGTCTGCTAAATACTGTTTCGAGTATGTCCCCTGCCTTCTGAAGTCGGCCATTTTATTTCTTTATCGCAATTAGCACAAAACCTTTGGAAATGTTCCAAAAAAATGGTGACGTTTTGATTAACCTAATCCCAATTTTCAAACCAAGTTTATAAAGGCTATCCCCTTCCCCACAACCTAAATATCCAACCTTCGCGCTTTCCGGAACTATAAATTTATACCTGCACGGGAACTGGTTGAAAAACTTTTTCATTCCTCTATAGGTTAAAGAGTAAGAACTGTCCTCATACGTCTCTCCTCTTCCGGTTAACTGCATATATTTGTTTGCCCATTTTGCGGGGAGCCAAGACAGGAAAGGCAAATGATAATGTGCTTCAAAGGGCCAAAGTTTATTTGGAGCAGTTTGTGGTAATACTTAGTACAAGGTCAAATTTCTGTCTTGTGCTAAAATCCTCTATTTTTTTATTGACAAATATAACCGAAGATTTTCTTTTCTTTTTCTCTTTGATGGCTTTCTCGTATACGGGTAAATAAGGCTCTATGCCAACCACTTCTTTGACATATCTTTCTAGTACGAATGAATATTCACCAGATCCGCAGCCAACATCCAATACAACAAGTTGGGAAATCTTTTTGGGTGAGTTTTCTTTGACTAACCTCAACGCCTCTTGCACAGTCGCGCCAAGAACACGTTCTGAAACTGTCCCTTTAGATCTACGTTTATAATAATTTTGTTCAATTATCATTGTCCAAAAGCCCCATTAATTGCTCTTTCTGGTTTCCCAACAAGAGTTTTCAATGACTGTTTTAATATACTCCTCCCCATCTTGTTTTTAATAAAGCCCCACAAGATCACATCTGTTGTTGCTATTGTAACAACCGGCTCCATTAAAAGCACCCAATCCTTGTATTTAAAAAATTTAATTAACCCTCTAAAAAAGGCAGGGAAAAAAAGATTTGCGTAAATTATCCACGCCAGTAAGCGTATTATTTTTTTTCTGTCGTTAATATCAAGCCACCTGTATTCTGTGGTCTCATTTTCCGGAAGATAGTGCATCCTCAAATTCCGTGCCCTTTTAAAAAGCAAATGTTTAAGACTTCTTGCATGGTAATGATAAAGACCAGCAATAGGAACATAAGCAAATAAGTTATAGCCGCTTTTTATACTTTTAATAATAAGGTCATGATCAAATACTTTATTTAATTTCCAATTTGGAGTCTTTTTTAAATATTCCACTCTATAAAACATTCTTCCAAATGGAGGGACCAGTCCTAGTTTAAATTTACAAAGCGTATAGTCATCCATCTCCCTAATAAATGACTTTTTGAGTGGGGGCGTAAGAAATTCATACAAAGGATCACATTGAGCAGGATGGTATGACAAAAATCTAGTAACCCACGCCTGATCCTTTCTGACATATTTTCTGGTAAACGACGCAATTATCCTCCTGTCGCAAATTAAAGGCTTCAGCATTTTTTGAAAGAAATCTTTACCTCTAAGTTCAATGTCCTGATCAATCATATAAACAAAATCTCCAGTTATTTTGTGGAGTGCAATCGCCCAATTGCGGTAAACATCTCCTTTCTTGTTGATAAAAACTCTTGCATCATACGACTTTGCCACATTAACACTTTTGTCTTTTGAACCATTGTCGACCACAACTATCTCAACTTTTTCTTGCGGATAAGATTGAGATCTAACCGAAGCTAAGCATTTCTTTAGATAGCCTGCCTCGTTGAGAGTCAGAACTATAATTGAAATTTTAGGTACCTTTATACCCTTGGACATTTCCTATGAATTTTAGGTTGTTGGACTCTCCTAGTCAAACTGAATACCATTTGATACAATGCGCTGACATGTTGGAGAGACCCAGAATTCCTACTCAACGTTCCCATTTTGGCGAAGAAGAAATAGACGCAATCCAAGCGGTTCTATGCAGCAGGTGGACCGGAACCGGGGCCTCCACGAGAGAATTTGAAGAGCAAGTTAAAAACCTCGTTGGTGCAGAACACGCTGTTGCAGTCCAATCAGGAACCGCAGCCGTCCATCTTGCCCTTGAAGCCTGTAGGGAACTCGGGATAGCTCAAACAGGCGATGAAATCATCGTCCCTTCCCAAACCTTTGCGGCGTCCATCCAAGCAATTATAAATTCAGACTTAACTCCAGTTTTTTGCGATGTTTGTCCAAACACTCTTAATTTGGATCCCAACTGCGTTGCAAAATCAATAACCTCCAAAACAAAAATCATTATGCCTGTTCACTATCGCGGTGAAGCATGTGACATGGATAGTATTTTGTCAATCGCATCCCAAAATAAACTTTGGGTCGTCGAAGACGCCGCACATGCGATGGGTTCATCATACAAAGGCAGACCCGTTGGGGCGCTGGGACATATCACCTGTTTTAGTTTTGACCATATCAAAAATATTACTGCAATTGAAGGTGGACTAATCGCAACCGACATTCCTGAAGTGGCAAATGTAGTCAGATCGCTTGCCAATCTTGGATTTAAGGACCTGCAGGTTAGAGGAAGAGGGTTTAGATACCACATGCCAAATTTAAATGCCGCAATCGGGCTCGTCCAGCTTGGAAGATTTGAAGAATATAAAACTAAAAGACGCGAGATTGCTTCCCTCTATCAACAAGAACTCGCCCACATTCCAAACATAAAGCTCCTTGATATAAACTTAAATGAAACCACCCCTTTCTTCTATGTGACATTAATTATGGGTGGTCAAAGGGATAAATTAAGAGAGTTTCTTGCCGAAAAAGGAATAGAAACTCTCATAAGATATGATCCAAACCACACCCAGCCGTATTTTATTGAAAAGTATGGATACAATCCTCTCCCGGTAACAGAAGAAACGTTTTCTCAATTAGTTGTGCTCCCACTTTTTTATGAAATGACCAACGAGCAACAAGATTACGTTATTGATTCGATAAAAGAATTTTTTACCAAATAAAACTATGAGTATAGATAATCCGCGCTGGCCAACACAAGAAGAATTAATACCCGCCAGAGCTCCCGAGCAGATTTTACTTGATGTTACCAACAGGTGCCCTCTTTCTTGTAAAAGGTGTCCCCAACCAATTCTGCGAACCCAACTCAACTATCGCCCGGGGGATATGTCATTTGAACTTTTTCAGACCCTTGCAAACCAAATATCTGAAAGAACAATTTTAACCATAACAGGAGACGGAGAACCCTTGGTAGTCACTAAATTGCCAGAGATGGTTAAATACGCAACAGATAGAAAAGTGGCGGTTCGGGTCATTACTTCAGGATTAATAATGTCTGAAAAGACTACACGACAGCTAATTGAAGCAAATATCAGCTTTATTGATTTCAGTTTGGATGCCGCAACCAAAGAATCTTATGACCAAGTAAGGCTTGATTCCAACTTTGACAAGGTAATGGGGCATGTTAATCGTTTCCTTGAATTGCGCACCGAAATTCAAGGAGAGGAACCCGAAACAAAAGTCTTAGTAAACATGATTGACCAGCCTGAAACTCACCATGAAATTCCCGCCTTTTTTAATATGTGGAAAGACAAGGTTGACCGAATTTATGTCAGACCCCTCCATTCAGTAGCAAATTTCATTCCCCTTGATAATATGAGCGGCACCGGCAACAGTGTTGACCGGATTCCCTGCCGAGTTCTTTATGACAGACTAGTTGTGGACCATCTAGGAAACGTTTTTTTCTGCCCCCTTGGTTGGGGAAGAAAAGAAGCTATAGTTGGAAATATTACAAACGAAACAATCCAACAGATATGGAATGGTCAAAAACTTAATAACATTAGAGAATCTCATATAAATCACGTCATATCAGGAGGCGTCCTTTGTTATAACTGCCCGGATTGGAAGTCTTTCGGGTGGGGCAATTCATCTGGAAAACACCTAAATGAACTAATGGATAAAGATTAATGTCCGAAAGAGTCATCCATATCAGACAGCCAGCTTATCTCCCGGGCATTGTTTACTTCGATCAGCTCTTACAAGCCGACACCCACGTTGTTTATGATAATGTCCAGTACGAGAGAAGACATTATGGAAATCGAAATCGAACCAGAAGCGCCTCACATCCAGACGGTTGGCAATGGCTGACTGTCCCAGTGGTTCAAAAAGGGAAGCGTGATCAGTGGTATCTTGACACCACAATCGACAACAGCCGTCCCTGGGCACAAGACCACTGGAAGACCATTCTTTTTAACTATTCTCGAGCTCCATACTTTCAAAAATACGCCGGCTTCTTTGAAGATTTATTTCACCAAGAGTGGACAAATCTTGTTGACTTAGACGTTGCCATCGTCCGCTTTATTAACAAACAACTCGGAATAAAAACTCAAATTGTCCTAGCCTCCCAACTCAAAACTAGTGTAGATTTTGATGATAAAAATCAAAGGCTAATCGAAATAGCCAAAGAACTCGGTGCTACAACTTATGTCACCGTTAAAGGTACTAAAGGATATATTAACCCAGAAAAATTTAAAGAGGCCGAATTAACTCTTCTTTGGCACCAATTTATCCACCCCTCCTACCCCCAGTTCCAGGGTAGCTTTATTCCTGGTATGTCGGTAATTGATCTTCTTTTTAATTGCGGTCCTGATAGCAGCAAGATTATTAGAGCCAATATGCAAAAACCTACCTCTCAAGATTATTAAAAATTAAACCTCTAATAAAGTTAATCCCATAAACAACATGCGTTCCTATTATTCCCAAGGAGATTAAAAATGAGTTCCACAAATTAGTTTTCGAAATCACCGAACACATCCCTACCCCTACAGATAATACTAATAGAACAACAAAAAGTGTCCAATTGATAAAAGGTAATACAAAAAAGCCCAAAGCTAAGACAGACGGTAAAAAATACATCCAACGGAACGAGGTTTCAGGAAAACGTTTAGCAAAATACCCCCGATGTTTGCCAATATTAGCAATCTGTTTTAGATACGGTATAAAAAGAGGCCTACGGTGATGATAAACCACCACTTCCGGGTCATACAAAATCTTGTGGCCCTTTTTGATTATTTTCAAACACAAAAATGTATCCTCTCCACCATAGAAATGGGTGCCATATCCCCCAACATCATTCAATACACTTTTTCTAACCAATAGATTATATGCCGGATAATCGACTACAAACCGAGCAGGTTTTTTAACAAAGCGGTATTGAGCATGGCCACCACAAAAAAAGGAGCCATAAACTAAACCCGTTAACTGTTCCCAATAATTATCTTCCTTAGGAGTAAGACCGGGTCCACCAACCGCGGCAATTTGTGGGTGTTGGAAATGGACAACTGCCTTTTTAAGCCAATCAGAATGAGGATAGGCATCGTCGTCGATGAAAGCGCAGATTTCGCCTTTGGCCTTTTGAATTGCTATATCTCGCTTTTCGGCAGGACCCGTGCGCTCTTTCCCGGTTATCAAAACTTTTACTTTAGGGTCCACAATTTTAACATTCTTGTCGCTAACAACAAGAATCTCGTAATCAGGGTAGTTCAACTTTGCAAACTTTCTTAGATCAGCGTAAAACCGAGGGGCATCCACATAAAGCGGAATGATAATCGAAACTTTAGTGTTGCTCATTTCATCTTGCTAAAATCTCTCCCAGCGGAAGATGTCTATATTTTACACTCGATACTTCTATTTTCCCAGGTATGGTTATGTTGGATATTCTAATCTTTTCGATTTTGTTGCCTCTGGCAGGAACATAAACCCGATAAAGATGAGGCGAAGAATCATACACAAGCTCGAGCCGAGAATCAAATGAGCTCACCCACTCTAACCTTTGGTTATCCTGCCAATAAATATCCGCTCGGCCAACATGGCCCACTTTCCCTAGGGTAAAAATATAGCTTTGCTGATCCGGAACATATCCAAAAGGTTGGACAAGAAAATTCTCCGCTTCTTTAATGTCCAAATCGGCAAAACTGGCTGGCACTGCCCAAACTTCAGCGACTCCCGGTGAATCATTATTTAAGGAACTCAAGATGGTCATGCGAACATATCTCGCTTTTTGGGGGTTGAAACTCATTACCTCCATACTCCCCGGCTCAATTCGGCGCTCCTCATCTCTAGACCCAATCTGTTGCCAAACTTTCCCGTCTAAAGAGAGCTCAAGAATATATTTTGTCGGTGATTTATCAGCATAAGCATTGAGCCAAACAAATCTGTCAATTTCCACACTGGATCCCAAGTCAAGCGTTAAACTAGTCGACTTCTCCTGGGACCACAAAACCCGGTGCGAACGCCAAACGCTACTGATATCCCCATCGATTAAATGCCGAGCTACATCTCCAAACCAAGCACTATTAGTTGTTACTTTGGCCTTTGCCATTAAGGCCTCTTTTTGCTTTCGGTACTCGAAAGCAAACAGACGCAATTTTGGGTCAGACGCAACTTTATTTGACCGCAAGTTAACATCCCCCAGATAAGGAAAACTAAGCTTTTTGGGAGCTTGCGGCTCGGCGGTCACTCCCAGTTCTATCTCAATAGGAACCACAGAAGTAAGTGGTTTGGAAGGAATAATGACCAAGCCGCCATTCTCTTCAGCCTTTACCTCAACTTTTTCAAAATCACTTTTTCCTGTCAGGTACTCCCAAGTTTGCTTCGAAGTGTCAATTAAGCCATCTCCCGAGTAAAAATAGGAATGAACTTGTTCTCTCCCAAGCTTATTTGCCCCAACCCATGAGGCAAAATCGCCAAAATTGTCAAAAAGGCGAATGTCATTCCGGTCCACACCCCAGCGCCAAGCGATGGCTGTTTCGTTAGGCATAGACGAAACTTTAAACGCATCACCAAAATATGGTCCCATCTGTTTGGCTACATCAAAGTAAAAA
>LBWB01000040.1 GCA_000993405.1 Candidatus Woesebacteria bacterium GW2011_GWB1_39_12
GTCAAGAGTTATTGGATTGCCTATAGTTCCAAGTGTAGAGTTTCCAATTACAGTTAGGATATCTGTTGTGAAATTATAGCTCATTGGATAAGTTAGAGCATAATCATAAGCTGAATTTGCTTTGCAAGGGTCAATTAAAGCAACTACAAACCCCCTCTCAAAATTAGCAGAAATTCCATCTTCTGTAACCGTTGCTCTTTGAGTGTAAACTCCTAAAGGATTGCTGCCTATCGAAAAGGTATAAGTAAATACCCCTGTTCCTGTTGTTGTTAAATTATTTTCACAGCCAGGAACTACAGCCTCATCAGGCCACTTAGCACATTCTACTGTAGAACTTTCAGGATCAATATATCTTAATTCTAATTGATCTGGGTCTGCGTTTTCTCCCGTATAGGAATCTGTAATTGTTACTGTTGTTATTACTTCATCCCCTTGCTCGTAAGCAGCTTCATCGCTCGCTATAGAAGCAACTAAACCAATTGTTCTGAATTCAGCAGAGTCAACAATCGTATCGTTATAATTAAATTCTACATAGTGCAATCCTGCAGACATATTTGTTGGAAGAGTTAAAGTCCAGTTAAACATTCCAGAAGAATTTGTTGTTGTTTCTATTTGTTGAACAAGGACATTAGTAGAATTATAAATCCCAAGAGTTATGGTTGAGTCATTTAAAATCTCTCCATTTGAAATTGCTATTCCATTTAGGCTCATAGGCAAACCAACAGCATAATGTCTTGTATCCTCATCAAAAACCATAAAAGCGGAATTTTTCCAGTCTTTCAGCAAGAATTGCGTTTGTTGTTGGCTATAAGCGGCTGTTGGGAATTGTTGCCTGAAAAATAAGTTATAGTCATCTGCATTAGCTGAAGTATAAAGCAAACTGGTTTTAAAGACTTCGGATTCTCCCAATGTTGGATACATTTGAACATCTAAAGAGTGATCGTATGGGAAAAGCCAAGCCGATGCATCAAAAAATCTTGGAACAAAATAATTTCTAAATGTTGAAAGTTCTTCGGTACTCGTCCAGTAAGGAGACCACGGCTGTGTTATTGTTAATCCTCCTCCTGGATTGTAATTATAAACTAAGCTCGATAAACTAGCAGTCGTAACACAAAAACTTCTGTTTGTATGCCTTGAAATTTGGCAATACCAAGGCTGTTTGTTTGGATGTTTTTCATTTTGAGTTAAATCATTGGTATTTTCAAGAATGGAGGTAAAGTCATCGTTGTGTTTATAGTCAAATAAACTTGCATGTCTTGCAAAGTAATAAGTGTCAGCTCCCTCTTCTGTTGGATTTCCCGTACCAGCAAAATTCATTCTGCCATCAATAACTAATTCATTCCATACCGCCGCACCAGCAGCAGTTGGAAAAATACTGCTGTATCCAGGCCTGAAAACATCTTGAGTCTCTATATTATAATCATTATGAGCGCACTGATATCCTAAACCTACTAATGCATTTTTCCATCCCGGTGTTGAGTTAGTCGTCAAAAATGCATGTCCGTTTTCAGTTGAACCATATAAACTTGCAAGAGTTCCGAGCCAGCAAGGATTTCTATAATAACTGAAGTTTTGAGAAGTTCTATCCCATAATGCTGTTTCATCCCAAACCTGTTTATTGTAAAAAGATTCTGGAGCAAAACTATATCTCTGATTATATGATGCAGCTGTTTGAGGAGCAAGCAGAAACTGTGGATTTCCAGATGTTGCAAAAGCATCAATAATATAATTATTTGGGGTGTAAGTAAAATAATATTTCCCATAATAACCGGTAGTAATTATTGTAGCTGAACCTTTTTGTGCAAATGTTAAATCTAACTCTCCGTTTGGCTGATATCCATAAGTTCCAGAAGCAAATGTATTAAAAGGATAAGTTGCGCCAGCACTAATTGTCTCGCCAACAATGACGCTCAAATTTCTTGCGAAAATAATTTGGGTTCCATCTGCGCCTTGACTAGAAGTTCTTGTAATTATCTGAGCTGCACAAGGAATATTATTTGTATTTGTTTTTATATGGAGACTGGTATTTGCAAGCAAATTTGGCAAATCCACTAAAAAGTCATCATATCCTTTATAGCCATATTCTTGTTCAGGGCAGATTGGAATAATATATGATGATATTTTTGCAGTTGTGTATGGATTTGTTATAGCATAGGGTGCAAGATATCTGTTTTCTCTGTTATATGGGCGATAGGTATTTGGTTGCATATAATATTTTCCAATTAAAGCTGGGTTAAAGAATCGATTTACGGTTGTTCCATCCCAAGCCATTTCAGGAATAACATTTACATATCCTGGCTCTCCCATTTGTGGCAATTGTGAAGATAAATTTTTGTCGCAAGAAATAAATTCGCTCGTATAAAGCGGGGCAGTTGCAGTTCCGTAAGAATTTCCTCCAGAATAAGCATAATACTGCCACTCTTTATGCGCAGTGCACCCCTTATCCCAAAAATTATTTGTTCCGTCTACTGTTGAAGGCCTGTAAATGCTTCCATTTGCTTGTGCAAAATTATCAAAGCCCCCATATTTTATGGTAAATAATATGGGCAATGGACTCGAAGATAAATTTGCCTCTGTTTGGTCAGAATTAAAAATAGCAACTGGTTTTTTCATCTGTTCATACAATCCAGAATAGTAAACCCATGAATTTGCTCCAGAAGGAGGGATAAAATTAGCAATTGAAAAATAATAATATGGTGGCCAGTTTTTTGAAACAGTATAATTTATTATCGGCAAACTTTGATTTAATTGAGTTCTTATTCTCACTCTTCCAGTGTTTGCAAAAAAGTAATATTCAACATTTATTTGCCCCGGAGTTGGTCTTGCTGAAATTGTTAAAAAAGAAGTATCATTTGTGGCCAAAACTTTGGCAAATATTTTTCCTGTTCCTCCTGTCTGTAAACATCTTGAATCAATCGATGCTGAAGTAGATGCTGTGTCTGCCGCCGCTCCTGCGCCCGTTCCAGTTGTATTAGAATTTTTATAATTTTGGATAACGGCATAGTGAGTTGTTGTAGCCCAGAGATTTGCCGTATCATTAAACCCAAAACTTGTTCGTTCATTTGATGCTGTTGCCGCCGCTGGCCTTTGCCAATTATACCATTTACTAGAAGTGATATTTACTTCATGATCATTTGTTGCACATGCTCCAGAAATCGTTGCTACAACTAAGTCGGTTGTTCCTGAAGCAGAAGGTGTTGCCAAGGAGCTATTATAATAAAGTCTTAAATCTTTTACTTCAGTCTGAGTCCAATTCATCATTACCCAGACAGAAACATTATTGTTTTGAGAGCAAGAACTAGAATTATCTACTTGCCACAAGTTTATAGGGGTATCTCCACCATTAGCGATAAGAACATCCTGGCAGTCACTTCTTATCCCTCCTGTTGCATTAAAAATAATTTCAACTGGCTCATTAGTTCTATTATATAGATTTGGCTCTTGTGCTGTAAAGTTAATCCTATGTCCATAATCATTTCCAGATATTGAGAAAGTTCCTGATTCATCGGTTGAAAGAGTTATGTTAACTGGAGTTGCTACTTTTTGCGTTTCAATATCAACTCTGTGCCACATAGTCCCATTATATGCTGTGTTATTTCCGTCGGGAGTTTTTGGCATAAAGAAAATATAATTGTCTGTTTTTCTGTTTAAATCGGCTCTGAATTGAGGCCGATAGTATCTACTTGTTCCATTGTTTGCAAAAAGAACCGCTCTTCCGTAGATATCAGAATAAACATCTTCCTGGTCGCTTCCAAATTTAGTTGCAAATCCTAAAACCTGGTTATTCGTAGTATTATGAAAAGAAGCCCAAGCCCACTTATCATTTCCGTAATATTTTGTTATTGGATAATCTTCCCAGAATTTTGTTTTAATTAAAGCATAGGGGGTTGTTCCTAATGCGAGAAAAGTTCCATTAATTGTTGTTCCTATATTTTGTCCTGTTGCATTTGCCGTAACCTCATTATAAATACAGGACCGATCTTGATAATACCATCCGTGAATCCCTGAGCCGTATCTGGTTATCGGACAAGAGGTATGTGATGCACCATTAAAGAACTGGACTTCATTTCTTTGAGTTGGTACAACTTGTATAACCGGATTAATAAATATAGAGTTTCCTAAAACATTTGAAGCAGTGTATTCATAAGCTGTAAAAGAGTTAAATGTAGTAAGCATAGAATATCTGAAGAATGTTCCAAGAAGGTTTATTGCACTAGTATTCAACGGTAGTCCCTGCTGATTCCAGTGCCTGAAATTATAATAAGGAGTTTCATTGCTTAGCCAAATATTTTTAGGAACATCCGCTACATAATTCCAGAAATTAGTTAGTCCCCTAATCCATAAGTTTGTTTCAATTGTTTGAGCACTAACATCATTCTTAGCAATTTGCTGAACCCACCCATTTGTATAAACTGGATATAAATAGCCATTTGCATCAGGATCAACCCATAAGGTCTGGGCAGAAGAATGAACTCCACCAGCACCATAAATTCCATTATATGTTGTTGGAAGCCAAGAACGCCAGTTTTGCCAAGTTACATTTCCAGTTGTTTTATTAATCTGCACAATTGCAGAACCAACAACCCCTGCAAACGGAGCAGGAGTTATTAATTTTACAGCATAACAATAATTTGAATCACATTTTACATTATTTACATCCATACCATCGTAAATGGTGTCTGTCTTGCTGTTCATCCATGCTCTTGAGCCATTGGATGCCCATAATGCCTCCACAAAACCTTGTTCAGTTATTCCAGTAGGAAAAACAACGTTTCCTTTCGCAACATAAACTCTGTCAGCATCGCAGGATAATCCATAAACAGGGAATGCATATCCTGTCCGCATAAGTTCAGTTTCTTCTGGATCGGTATTCCAGATTAGCGCACCAGTGGTCGCATTTAAAGCGGTGATATTTCCGTTCGCATAACCAATATAAACCACAGAGCTATCGGGAGATATACAAGAATCGTAAGCTATTGAAGCAATTGCTGTTGGAGCGAATGTAGTGTTCTCAACAGGTGGACTAACGCCTATCATATATTTTCTTGGGTCAGTGCTTGCAGCATACGTAATTATGAGGTAAGAGTTATCTGGAGCAACATTAACAGAATACGAAGCAACTCCCGCAGTTGTCTGTGTTCCATTTAATGTGCAATCCGCTTTATTTATTCTTTGAAGGTTGTTGGTTGTTGCAGAAGTTACTACATAGGCTTGTGCGCCATTATTTGCTATATCATTTGCAGTTACCGCCGCGGTCCAGTTGTATCTACAGGCAAGAGTTCCATTACTTTTGAAAAATTTCTCAACTCCTCCTTGATTTACCGCAGCAGAAGTGCTTGCTGTAAAAATAAAACCATCTGCAGCAGAGTCTCCCGTAATTCCATTCTTGGTTGGCTGAGTTGCTAACCAGTTAGTTCCTTGTGTTGACCATAACAAAGCAGAAGATAAATTCTGACCTACTCTGAATGAAACTTTCCCTCCAGAAACTCGCCAGTCATTTGGGATGTATAAATTATAAGTAAATTCTCCAGCCCCATCGGTAGTAACATTAATCGTAGTGTTAGCTTTTTCTGTGCTGAAAAACCAGTTTTCATTAAAGCCATCCCACCACGAACTTTTGTTTTCTAGTTGCGGAATAAGAAAATAAGTTGTGCTTGGAGAAAAACCTGTTCCTGTAAGAAGCACTGTTGAGTTCATATTTGTTTCAGTGACATTTGCTGTTATCGTTCCAGCCTGAACTGAATCTATTAATGCGAGAAATGCAATCGCAAAAATCAGAATAGTTAAGAATTTATTTCTCATTTTTCTCTCCCTCTTTTTTTAATAATTCAATCAGAGCTTTGTTTAATGATATAGAACGGGGAACCGTATCTTTCCATTTATTCCAGACTTCTTCTGGAATTTCCAATAAAAACTTTTTTATCTTTTCCTCTTTTTTAATTCCCATTTGATTAGTAAAGATTAGTTTCACTTAGTAGAGATTATCTTTGATGGTATTAACTAATCTTAGTTTAATATTCATAATAAATACTTAGTATTTAAAGCTACTGATTTTTAGTTGAAAATCTTATCTTAACTGCTGGGAAACAGAAAAAAGAAGCTGAGAACTAAGAGTGATTGATAGGAATTTAAAAAGCAAATTTTAGAATTTTATGAGATAGTCTTCTGTACATCTTGGTATGACACATACTTGACGCGGATGGGGATCGCAGGTTCAAATCCTGCTAGGCCCACTACGCTTTTTTAATAAGAGCAACTAATACAGAATCGATTTCGTCAATTTCAATAGCTTGTATGTCTTCGCAAAGAACTGTAAGCTCGTCTAAACTCTCTGCTT
>LBWB01000041.1 GCA_000993405.1 Candidatus Woesebacteria bacterium GW2011_GWB1_39_12
GGGGAATAACTCTGGCTGCTTAGCTTGCAATGGCGGCGTGTTCAGCGGCGTGTTCACGGGAAACACCCGCGGTTGCGAATCCTGCTATGGTAGTTGCCTCTCCGGCGGCACGTTCAACAACACGATCGACATCTACAATTGCTACGCCCTTGCTGGTATCGGCACGACACTGAGCGGCACGACGCAGGTCAGCGGCTACACGGGTGCCGACTACCGCTACTCCCCCCCAACGGTCATGATCCGCAATGCTGGCGGTGTTGCTGACTCCGTGCGAGCCTGGATGAACGCCGGGATCATCGTGACCGACGCTGCGACCATCACCGGCGATCTGGTCCACAGCCAGAAGTGCATCTTTGGCGACAACACGAGCCCGCTCTACCTCGACTGGCCCTTCTGGCTGGAAAAAGATGAAAATTTGGTTGTTGATGTTTATATGATTCAGGATGGAACTGGAAGAACAGAAGTCCCAAGATGCCAAGTCATAGATCCTGCTGACGATCCTATCTACAAGGTCGCAGGAGCAGCACTTTCAGAAGAAATTATGGTTGACGACACCAACTGGCAGACGTTCACATTGACACACACTGCTGACCATGCGGGAGAGATTTGCATCCGAGTCAGAGGAATGAATGCCAGTGGGAACTATTGGGCACAGGTTGTCAGAAGGATATATGGTGGAGCAGGAACGCAGGAAACTACAATCACCAAAACAGCAAGCAATTCATTGAAATTGACGACAGGAACCAAGCAGAGATTCCAACTTCCTGTCAACAATGTCGAGACTACTATTTCAATTTGGGCAAGATATAACGGAGACTATGCTGATACACTGCCAACATTGAGAGTCAGAGATGGGTCAGCAACGGGAGTTGCAGATGCTGAAGTGACAATGGTTGCAGCAGCAGACACCTGGGAACAACTTTCTTTGGTTTTCACTCCAACAAGCGTGGGAATTGTGTCAATTGAGTTTGTTCACGCTGGATCTGCTGGATTGTGTTATTGGGATGACTGGGAGGTCGTTTAGTGGCTACTCTTGTCGAAAGAGACAGAATAGAAAATGGAGGATCTGGGGTTTTGACGACCAAACCAGGAGAAACTGAACACGAATTTTATTTGTCAGCTACTAAATGGCGAAAAAGCCAAAAGCAATTCAGGATTGGATGCACCATTGGTCCTCACAGATATTTTGCAAATGAGGGACAATATACTCCTGCATCAGAACTTGATGATCGTCCTTCAATTGATTTGAAGCCTACACTTTCCGCTCGTTCTGGTGTGAGATTCTCAATGGGCAATTGTGGATATGTCTCTGATTGCACTAATGATGGAACTATTTCTATGGCGAGACGAGGTGTGAAGGCAAACTTGAAAGTCATAGGTTTGGCTTGGATCAATCAAGCAGGAAAGGTGCAGCCAATTGCCAGAGTCATTCCTGGATTTGTTCCAGTTGCCGATGAAGATGGCTGGTGGGCAAAAGATGCTTTGGGGGCAGGAATTGATTTGGGAGTGAGACTTTGGCCAGATATGATGAGACCTGTGATCAGAATCAATGATGTAGCTGCATTGCCGAAGCCAACGATAGGTGAGCAAGGACTGCATTTGGTCAAAGTTCTTGGTGTTGGGTGGCAAGGGAGTATGCCGGCGTGGGCAAAAGGGACATCAACTCTCCCTCCTGATGACTGGTCATTGGGCAGTGTAGATGCAGATGTTCCAGATCCGGGCAAATTTCAACTTGCGAACGGACTTCGTGGCCTGTGGTTCCACGAGCCGCGGGCGTGGGACGCGGCGGGCAACGACTACCCCATGATGGCCCGGTGGCAGCGGCGGGGGCAGAGTCACGTTCTACTGTGCGGGCTGCCGGCGGACGTCGCGCTGGCTGCGACGGGGGCGCTGACGTTAGATACGACCATGGCCGAGCAGCAGGTGGGGGCGAGCGCGGATGATGTATATGTCACCTACGGCTTCGAGATTTTCAACCTCACTGCGGCCACGAACGGCTGCGGAGACTCAAATGATTCGCAATATGACATTGAAAGCGGAATACGGTTTTCCTCTGTGCCAATTCCTGTTGGTGCAACAATAGGATCATCAAGCATATCCTTAATGCCTGTATCGTCTTCTGGGACATTGCCAATAACAACGCACGTATATTCAGAGCTTTCAGCGTCAGCAGCTCAGTTCGGCACTCGTGCAAATTATCTCGCGCGATCCTTGACGGCCACTTCTGGAGATTGGGTCATCTCAGCATGGCCCGTTGGAACTTGGCAGGTATCAGAGGACGTGGCCGTACAGGCGCAGCAACCCATTGCCCTACCCGAATGGGTGAGTGGCAATCCGATGGCTTTTTTCTGGAAACACGGTGGCGGATGGGGCGGAGTTGCACAGGTTGTCAATGCACGGTCCTACAACAGCTCCACGACTCTCTCCCCCAAGCTCAACGCCGCCTACACCGAGGGCGGGGGCGACACACATGGGTTTGATTTTTGGCAGAATGGACAAACAGTACAAACACTTCCTGGGGCTGGAACAGCAAGTTTTGATCATTGGCAGGATGGACAAACAATGATGGCATTTCTTACCGGAGGAGAAGCACCTGCTCCTGATCCTTCGTCTAATATACTTAATATTTTGAGAAGTGGTATCCCAGGAATGAAGTCCACCCCAATATTCGGAAGGAGCTGGTAAATGGCAGCAACAGACGCAAAACCTATACCAAGAAAAAACACAGCATACAGAGTCACGTTTCCTATCTATGATGCAGATGGGGATGCAGTGACAGGAGCTACCGGGCTGGATAGTGAGTATTCACTTGATGCTGTAGACTTTGTTGATTGCACGGATGAGGCACATGAAATAGGAACAAGTGGGGTGTACTACATAGACCTGACTTCCGACGAAATGAATGCAGATACGGTCGTTGTCAGGGTTCAGACTACATCTGTTGGTGCTAAAACTACTATTTTGATCTTCTATCCAGAAGAAGCAGGAGACATCAGAGTGAATGTGACTCAGATCAGCGATGACACAACCGCAGCAGACAATGCTGAATTGATGTTTGATGGCACTGGCTATGCAGGCGGAACTGCGAAACTTGGCGTTGACGTGGTGCAAATCAGTGGCGATGCCACAGCGGCAAATAATGCTGAACTGATGTTCGATGGGACTGGATATGCCGGCGGGACTACAAAACTTGGTGTGAGTGTTGTGACCAATGCAGACAAAACAGGTTATGCGCTGACGGCAGACTATGATCCTGCGAAGGCTAAACATTCTGGTCCTACCTACCCCAACTGGTGAAACAGAATTTTCGAGGTTGAAATTTCTGCCGATGGAAAGTAATCTATAACTGAAAAGTCGAGTGATTTTGTTTGAATTTTGAAGAATTGAATGGATTGGAAATAATATGAATCAAAAAGTTGATTGGAAGGAAGTTGTTGAATTATATGACAGATATAAATCTGGAAGAAAAGTTGCAGAAGATCTGAATATTTCTTGGACACAAGTTTATAGAATTCTTAGAAAATGCGGAGTTGAAACTCAAAATCCTTTTTCTAAGGGAACTCCTAATCAAGAATCTGAGGCGGATGAAGAATTACAACAAATTTTGACAGGAGAATTATTAGGAGATGGATATCTAACTATTTATAATAATTGCAAAAATGCCTGTTTTAGACACGCCTCTAAACATAGAGAATATTCTGAATATTTATTAGAAAAATTCAAGATATATGATCCTCATATTTTGTCCAGGTCAGTAGGAAAAAATAAATATTTTCATTTAACTACAAAAAGTAATACATATTTGACAAAAATTTATAATCAATGGTATAATCTTGATGGGAAAAAAGAAAAAATTATTCCAGAAGATATTGAATTGACTCCATTAGTTATCTATCATTGGTGGGTCGGTGATGGTGGATTCAATAACACAAAAAATGGACAAAGTTTTGCTAACATTCATACAGAAGGTTTCAGAAAGAAATATGTAGATTTATTGGTAGAAAAATTATCTGAAATTGGTTTTGAATCTTCACTTATTCGCGAGCCAAGAATGAAAAATAAAGAGTTTGGATATTATATAAAAATAAATCAAAATGATCTATATAAATTTATAACTATGATGGAAAATAATCTTAAATGTTTTGAATATAAATTTATAATAGATTTTGAAAGATACAAAAATAGATCAATATATAGACATAGATTTTCTGATTTTAACAATGGAATTCTAAAAGGAAATAAAAAAGAAAGTCATAAATTTAATCATTATATTTCTAATAAAAATAGAATAATAAATATAGATCATATTATATCTTCAAAAACAAAATTTTTTAGTCAAAAAGGTTTAGATCAAATATCTAAATATTATGAAGAATATAAATTTCTACATAATTAAAATAAATGAAAGATATCTATAATGTCGGCTTAGTGTTGGGCAATGATATCAATCTTGCTGAAAAGGAGAAAAATAATGAGAACGGTTCTGGGTTTTGATAGTGGAACGTCAAATTCGGTTGTGGCTGTTATTGAAAATGGGCAGCCGGTAGTTATTGCCAACGCCGAGGGTGCTAGGACTACACCATCGGTAGTGGCCTTGCGAAAAGATGAGTATATTGTTGGTCAGAAGGCTAAAAATCAGCGAATAGTGAATGCGAAGAATACAATTTCTTCTGTCAAGCGATCGATGGGGACTCGCACAAAAATTAATTTAGAAGGCAAAGATCACTCGCCTGAAGAAATTACTGCTAAGGTGTTGCAAAAACTCAAAGTAGATGCTGAAAGTTATTTAGGACATGAAGTAAAAGAAGCGGTGATCACAGTTCCTGCTTATTTTGACGATTCTCAACGGACAGCAGTCAAGAATGCTGGTGAAATTGCAGGATTGGAAGTTCTGCGAATCATCAATGAACCGACTGCGGCAGCACTTGCTTATGGACTTGACAAGAATACCAATGAAAATATATTGGTTTATGACCTTGGTGGTGGCACTTTCGACGTCTCAATCCTGGACATTGGTGATGGAGTCTTTGAGGTGAAATCAACATCTGGTGACACTCATCTTGGTGGTGATGACTTTGATCAAAAGGTGTATGAATACATCCTTTCTGAAATGGACGAAAAAGTCAGAAAGATAGTCGAAAAAGACCCAAATGCCAGAAGTCGAGTGATGCAGGAATCTGAAAGAGTCAAGATTGAACTTTCATCTTCGGTTGAAGCCAATGTCAATCTTCCGTTCTTGACAGCCATTGACAATGTGCCAGTCCATTTTGAACTGACAATCACCAGAGCCAAATTCGAGTCTCTGATTGAAGCATTGGTTGAAAAGACCAAGAAGTCAGTTGATCAGGCATTGAAAGACGCCAATATGACAATCAAAGACATCAATCAGGTTGTTCTGGTCGGCGGTTCCACCAGAGTCCCACTGGTGGTTGAAAGATTGAGAAGTTGGATTGGGAAAGAACCTTGCAAGGGTGTGAATCCAGATGAAGTAGTTGCCATAGGCGCCGCAATTCAGGGATCCATTCTGTCCGGCGAACGAAATGACATCGTGTTGTTGGATGTCACCCCATTGACACTTTCGATTGAAACTCTTGGTGGTGTCTCCGATTCGGTGATCAGCAGAAACACAACCATTCCTGTTTCTCAAACCAAAGTCTATTCAACCGCTGCTGATAACCAACCACAGGTAGACATCAAAGTCTATCAAGGTGAAAGAAAGATGGTTGAAGGCAACAAGATGATTGGGAACTTTGTCCTGGATGGAATCATTCCTGCTCCAAGAGGAGTTCCTCAAATTGAGGTTGTTTTTGATCTTGACGCCAATGGAATTTTGAATGTTTCAGCCAAGGACAAAGCAACAGGCAAATCCCAGAGCATCACGATCACTGGAAATTCTTCTTTGACGGAATCAGTTGAACGCAGAAATGGTGCAGAGCAAACTGCCTATCGTGCGGAGAAGCTGCTGAAAGAACACCGAGACAAGTTTGAAGATGAACTTGCTGAAGATTTGGAAGACGGAATCAAAGCTGTGAGAGACAACCTAGACACAGAGAACCCAGAAGTCTTGGATCAGTCTGTGTCAGAACTAAATGATATCCTGATGAATGCCGGCGAGATTGTCTACAAAGCTGCTATGGAGAAACAGGCTGCTGATGAAGCTGCGAAGGAAGCAGAAACATCAGAAGCTGTCGTTGAAGACGCTGAATAATTCTTTCAAGATGGAAGGAGATTGTTCTCCTTCCATCTTGAATCGAGGCACACCTTGAAACAAAAAGTTTTCAGCAAAAAACAATTGAAGATCGTCAATCCAGAAAATTTGAAGTCTGTTGAAGATTTAGAATCAATCAACATAGAAATTTCTGGAATGGACAGCGACAATCAAACATCAACTATATATCTTTCCAACAAATCTGATGAAAAAATTTCAGTTGAGATGAGTCCATCACAAATTTCTCATTTTTTGTTTTTTTCACATCATAAAACAAGATTGGAAAAGAATTTTTTCAGGACTCCCTATGATCAGTTATTGGATTTCATAGATTTTATTGGCGGCGAAACTAAAAGTGTTTCAGTCATCGGAAAGAAATATGAAATACTTTGGGGGGTGATGTTGATATCTCTTGGTGGAGAAATAATCAGCATCTCTATGCCTGCTGCTGATGCCTTGATATATGCTGTGATCAAGAAAATTCCAATCAAGATCACAAAAGAAATTTTCAATGACAACTCAATAAACTTTGAAGAATAGATTAGTTTGATATATTTCTCATTCCAAAAACTGGATTGTATTGATATACTGAATTATAGTTCTGACTTACTTTCACAATATCAGATTTTGTCATTTGAATCGAATTGTCAATCAACCTCCACTCTGTATTTTGAAAATCTACCCACTTGTCCATAATTCCTGAAATCATATCTGAAAAAGTCAGACTTGGTGGAGTCGCCGAAGTGATTGCGATGTTTATCGGTGTTTTTTTATTGTGCAATCCTACCACGAATGCTCCTTCTGGACTTGAATATTTTTGAAGAGTGGCGATGTCGATATAAAATGTGTATTTCAGGTTGAATGAAATTGTGTTCAGAACTTTCATTGCGATTGGAACTTTGGAATAGCTGTCTGTATTCAATGTAGAACCAGTATTTGAGTTTTGGTAAGAATATTCCCATTCCAGCACTCCACCCGCTGGTTCCGGTTCGGTATAAGTAGGTATAGATTTTATTGTTTTCCAATCAAATTTTGTTGAGAATGATAAATCTGACAAATAACTATTTGCGATCAGATTTCTATCTGTATCAACCAGCTTGACATCATAGTTGTTCAAACTTCTACCAGACATAGATATATCACCAATCTCTTTGAAACTCGGACGTCCTTCATTTTTGATTTGAAAATCAGGAGAATAAGTGGTGACCACCTCGGGCATGGATGGTGTTATAGTTGTTGGAAAATCTATTGGAGAAGTAGTCATCATATCAACAGAAATTTTAGATGTTTTTCCAATATTCAAATCTAATTTTGATATATTTTGATAATAAACATTCTTTGTTTTTAGCCAATAATACAAATCACACAAATGATATGAATTCTTTGTATTTACAAAACCAATTTTTGGATTTTCTATGTGATCTGATGTATTCGGCTGTTTATCTTTGTAGTTTGGCAACATAATTGGCGCAGAAAAATTGAAAGTTCGTTCCAAATCATCTATATCTTCCAGAGTCAGCCCAAATGTTCCGCCAATCAATGGAACATTTGAGTGGGAAATTTTCGCATTCATTGAAAAATCTTCTACCAGAAGGTAGATGTTATTTTTGAGATCAAAAACACTTGGTGATATATATCTGAATCCTTGGAGGCTCACGACAATAACCTTTCACC
>LBWB01000042.1 GCA_000993405.1 Candidatus Woesebacteria bacterium GW2011_GWB1_39_12
TCCCCTAATTTTTTGGCGTTTTTAATGAATTCTTTTACGGGTGGATTTCTTCTTTTGTACTTCTCGGCAAGTTGTGAAAGTTTTTTATAACCAATCTTATACATTTCTATAATTTGATATCCCTCATTTAAAATAGCTAACACTGCAAAATCAAATTTATGCTTTGAAACGGTACTAAGCCTACCCTTAATCTTACCTCCAATTATTAACCTGGTTTTAATCTGATACTTTTTCCCAATTGAATTCACCGCATCAAATCCAGCATTTATTTGGTCAGTTACTAGAAATAAATTCAATTTATCAGAAACCAGAATCTCACCAATTTCACCAGTCACCCCTGGATTCCTCCCGGTTACATTCCTGTAATCAATCGCCACTCTTATTAATTGTTTTACTGTTCTTCTTATTTTTGGAGTTATCTTAATAAGATTTTTATCATTCATAGGTTTATTCTCCTAATTTTTTGGCGGGTACAATCTCTGCAAAAAACCGCAATATTTTATTTTTACTTCAAGTCTGGCTTGACTGATCTAAAAAATTAATTCCCTCGAAATAGTCAACATATCTAGCATCCTGATACCTATCCTCAATAAGGGGGACTGCTAAATTACTATCATCATATCTTTTATCTTTATGTCCACCAACATATATTACCTTAATGAGATTAGGATCTTCTTTGACAAAAATTATTCTACTACCAGCTTGCTTGCCAATATTTTCTTCTGGTAAATTAATGCGCGCATGGAATGTTTTGTTTTGCAAAATCTGTAATTTTATATAACGGACTAATGATTCGCCTGGTAATCTTAAGTCATGCATTAATAAACGACAAACTCTTGGCATTTCTTCGCCAAGAGTTTTATACCACTTTTTCTTTAAGCAGAGATCTAAATCATTAAATACTTCTGCATGAATTTTAATCGTTGGCATTATCCAAATCCATTTCCCCAAAACTGTTTCTGTAGAAAGCTAAGTGGTATGGGATTTCTTCCCCGTAATTTACCATTTTGTAAGGGGGCTCGGATTGAGCAATTTTTTCTAATTCTCCAGCATTCTCAAGTTTATATTTTTCAGCAACCTGCTTTAAGATCTCTTTTTCTTCCTCATCAAAGAGATCTAAATTAATTTTTTTTGTTTTGGGTATTATTTTTTCTAAACCAAAATGGTTTGGTCTCTTTATGGAAATTACCTTACCCTTAACTAGATCATTCAAAGCTTCATAGAATAAATGGGGTTCTGGCATAGGACCATAGTTCTTCTTTGTGTATGGCAACTTTGTCAACGATTCTTTCTTTAACTCATAAAGAGTAAAATCCAAAAAATATAAAAGCTTGGCAAGTTTTTTCTTGCCCACATCAGAGCCAGCGTATGTAGCAAAAAACAAGACAGCGTTTTTAAATTTGTCTTTGTTGTATCCCATCTTTTTAATTATGAAACAAAAATAGTATCTTGTCCAGTACTAAATAAAAGGCTTGTTGTAAATGCTTAACTTTATTATATCAATTTGTTTATCCACAAAACCCAATTTCTAATTTTCAGAAGCTTAAAAGCTCTTAAATCCTACTCTTTTCCAGGCCACAGTAACCCAATTGCCATACTCTATCATTATAATCTCTTCTACCCCGCGGCGGGTTAGTTATCACATTCGACTATTTTAGTAAGTTTGTGATATTGCTCACATTTTTCGTTTTTACACTCATATTGTAAAACTCCATCCCATTTTTGCGCAGGTTGACCTTCAGGCTTAACGGTTGCAAAGGGACCAATTTTTCTCATCCCCACACCACATTTTTTACATTGGTAGTTTTCCATAAATCTATATTAACAACCATTGAACCAAAAGAATAAATAGCGCGATTATTGTAACAGCGAAAACCTTACCAAGAAATGAAACGAGGCGCGAATGTGCGTTTTCTAGTGCGGATCGGACTAAATGCCAAAATGGTCTCCATAGTATTACCACCAAGATAGCGATAACTAGAGTTTTAAATATCGTTTCCATATTTTCTAATCCTCCCCCACCCCGCGGCGGGTTAGTTGTTAGGGAAGAAATAACGTAAAATTTTCGCAATTATCTCAGCAAGGCTTTTCTTATCAACATTATTCTGAATCGCAATTACTTTTTGAGAAGCGTCTGTTTCTTTATCTTCTGACTTTTGTTCTGGCTTTTTTATGTTATCACAAAACCACCCAAAACAATCGACTACGGCTCCCTCGCTATGAAGTCGAAGAAAATCCGCTCTACTTCGGAGTTCTAGATAGTGTTTTGTAACCGTGGCATTGCGGTGAAGTACCGCATGAAGATGCGCACCGGTAGTCGCACTGCCGGTATTCCCTGAATAGGCAATAATTTCTCCTTCCCTATACTCTCCTTTCTTTGGCTGCTCTTTGAGATGGCATAATTCTAAACCCCATTCAATTCCGTTGTGTTTAAAAATAAATATACCCGTATTCCCTTTATATTGGTTGTACTCTATTCTGAACATTTCTCCATCGGAGGGAGCAAAAATAGACGTTCCAACTACAACTTTAAAATCTGTACCAATATGAGTACCTGTTGATGGATAATATTCCCAAGCAGGAAAAGCTCCGAAAAGCCACTCCTTGTTATGCGTTTTCTCGAAATCTTCAAGAAAATATCTCATGAGATTATCGGTTTAGAATTTATTCTTCTCCTCTTTTTCTGCGATTTTTATGAATTTGACGGTGTTTGGCCGTCTTTATAACCCTGATATTTCTATAGGTATCCTTACCGCCTTCTGCGAGAGATTTAATATGATGTGCTTCGTAGCCGCGTGGCGGCTCACCATTCTTATAACCCCGGTCTTTTAGGATTTTATTTATTTTTGCAGGGTCTGCCTGCCTTTTCCTTGCCATGATTATTATTTATCAATTGTTGTTTCCGGCCTTTCTACTTATCCACAGATTTTCGGTTTTCTTTCGGGTCTGATTTAGTATAATACAAATAACCGAAAACAAACCGAAAGTTATCCACAAGCACACAAAAGCGAAAATGCTTACCAAACGACAAAAAGAAATAAGGGATTTTGTAGAAAGTTATTCCAAGAAAAAAGGTTATTCCCCTACCATCAAGGAGATAGGGAGTCGCTTCGGGGTTGTTTTAAGCACGGTCCACGATCACTTAAAAAAACTAAAAGAAGCTGGCGAAATCCGGGTTAATAAAAACCAACGACGAGGAATTGAAATACTCGGTTCAACCCCCATGGTGCAGATTCCTCTACTCGGCACCATTGCCGCTGGCCGACCCCTAACTTTGTTTGATGTCCCAACTGAAACTATAGCGGTTCCGAAAAGTAAAATACCCCCCTCGTCAGAAACCTACGCCCTGCGTGTAATTGGCGAAAGCATGATTGATGAAGGCATAAAAGACGGCGACATTATTCTAGTCAAACATCAATCAACTGCCGAGAACGGCCAGAAAGTAGTCGCGTTAATTGACAACTCCGAGGCAACCTTAAAAAGATTCTACAAAGAACGAGGCCAAATCCGTCTCCAGCCGGCAAACAAAAACTTTGAGCCGCTCATTATAAAAAGAGATGAAAGAGAAGTTGAGATACAAGGAATTGTATTAGACGTAATACGAAGTAACGACACAGAACAATCTGCTAATTTCATCCTGCCTTCAAAGAAAGTCGAGAAACAGCGAGGTAGAATATCAGACTACATTAATAAGGTATACAACGGCGACGTAATGCACGTTCTGAAAGATTTGCCGGACAATAGCATTGACACAGTATTCGGCGACCCAGATTATAACGTCGGCATCAAGTACGGTACGCACAACTACACGAGGAAATTTGAGGATTACATAAACTGGTACATACAACTCACGAGAGAATCAATGCGCGTGCTTAAAAAAGACGGAAACCTTTTTATGCTCAATTACCCTCAACAGAACGCTCACCTGCGTGTTAAATACCTTGACTTGCATTTCCCAAACATCAACGAGTATGCCTGGGTCTACAACACTAATGTGGGGCACACGCCAAAAAGGTTTACAACGGCTCACCGCAGCATCCTGCACGTCAGAAAAAGTGCTAAAAACAAGTTTTTTAAGGACACCGTTGCGCTCCCCTATAAAAATCCAACAGATAAGAGAATAAAGAGCAATTTAGCAAATGGGTCAGCGGGCCGAATGCCGTATTCTTGGTTTGAGTTCAATCTCGTTAAGAACGTTAGTAGAGAAAAAACCTATCACGCCTGTCAGATTCCTCAAAAATTGACTGAAATGTTAATAAAAGCCTCAACCAAACCGAGAGACATAATTTTTGTTCTTTTTGGCGGCAGTGGGGCAGAAATAGATGTCTGCAAGAAATTAAACCGTCAATTTATTTCCGCGGAAATAGACGAAAAATATTGCGATATAATAAATGCCCGTTTAGCCAACGGCGACATCGCACCGGAACACAAGCTGGTTCGGGGCAAAAAACGGACCTAGGTTTTCAGGAAATCGGGCGACAAAAGAGGAAAAACTTCAAAAACACCTCCTCTTTCTGTTTTCTGAAACGGAGCCATACCGGAAGGCGGCCTAGCGAACGCACCTGCAAATTTTGCCAAAGAACGCCGCTCCAATAGAACAGCTATCAGGTGAACGAAAGTTAGAAGTGTATTTACCCTTCCATAATCTTGTTGTGCATTTTCATGACCCAGCGTATGCATTTTGACATCCTCATTCAAAGCCAGAACATCCAGAAAGCATAGAAATACTTCCGTCGGAACGTTATTAATTTTGGGAATTCTTTTCTTGAGCGCCGCCAGTGAATTTCGCGGAGGAACATATCGCCAGCCTCCCTCTTTACTTTTTTGGTGATCAAGCACAAAAGCCATACGGAAAATCAACATACCAAGAATTTCTAATCCAAAAACATCGGCGCGCATAAGATGCTCGATCCTTTCAAACATATCACTAAAAGTTAGATTGTCTTCAATTCTTTTACCTGCTTTAAAAACCGATGGATTCATGTCGTTAGGATTATTCGTAGTTTCACCGGTAATGTAGTGCTTGCGCTTAAAATCAGGCGCAGCTTCCTTGCCAGGCTTACCAACCGCAACTTCAAAATCGCCGCTTTTATATAATTTGGTGATTTTACGATTATCTTGATTCTTCCCTCTAGGCCAGCTTATCGCTTCCTGCAACATTTCGACCCGGCGAGGCCTGGCAGACGGACTCAATTTTAAGCCAACTGGTAACGCCAACTCTTCATTTACGAGATTCGACTCTTTTGACGAGACACCTAGCTTTGAGTAATAATCCTTATTTATCTTTTTCATATCATCCCCTCCAATTTAAATCCATCAAAGTTTGTTATATTTCGTGGCCTTGCCTCTTGATTTTTCCACCGGATATTTTTTGTTCGATTTTTCCACCTTGTCCAAAATCAAAGACGAAACGTCCATATCCGCGGCATTGGCAAAATTCATGCAAAAAATGAAGACGTCCGCCAGCTCTTCCCCCACTTCCTCCCGGAAATGCGCGTCTTCCCTCAATTGCCGAATCGCCTCTTCCCTCTCTTTCCAGAGGAAATGCTCCTGCAATTCCGCCGCCTCGATCGAAATCGCCTCGGCAAGATTTTTGGGGTCGTGAAACTGCGCCCAATCCCGGTCATCCCTGAATTTCCGCAGAGCGTCCTTGAGTTTTTGAACGTTTGTATCCTTATCCATAGCCATAATCACCTCTCCTTTAAAATTATTATATCACCCCAAAACTCCCCCACCAACCATTCGCCAATTTACGCCGAAGGTCCCGAGCGTTATCGAGGGACGAATTGTTCCATCAACTGTCTTTATGCTTTGTCACGCC
>LBWB01000043.1 GCA_000993405.1 Candidatus Woesebacteria bacterium GW2011_GWB1_39_12
CTCTGGAAAAATAAAATCAGGTGAAGTGATTATGAATGTTTCAAAACAGAGGGACGAAAGAATCGGTAAACTAGTACTTCTTCATGCCGATCAAAGGGAGCTTATAGAAGAAGCATATGCCGGAGAAATTGTTGCAGTTGTGGGGATCAGGGAGACGACAACCGGAAATTCTTTATCAAACCTTAACAGTCCTATTATTTTGGAATCCATTTCTTTTCCCGAACCCGTGATTTCACTAGCGATTGAACCTGCGACAAAATCGGATCAGGAAAAAATGGGCCTTGCTCTTCAAAAACTTTCAGACGAAGATCCGACTTTTAAAATCAAATCAAATCCAGAAACAGGACAAACAATCATTTCGGGAATGGGTGAGCTTCAGCTCGAAATACTAGTGGACAGGATGAAACGGGAATTTGGAGTTGACGCAAAAACAGGTGCTCCTCAAGTCGCTTACAAAGAAACCATCAAAAAGATAGCTCAGGGAGAGGGAAAATACATTCGTCAGACCGGAGGTCGAGGACAATACGGACATTGTTTCTTGAGAGTTGAACCGAAAGGACGTGGTGAAGGGTATGAATGGAAGAGCGAGATTAAAGGTGGTGCAATTCCTTCTGAGTTTGTTCCGGCAATAGAAAAGGGAGTTCGAGAAAAAATGGAGAACGGTATTTTGGCTGGATTCCCGATGACAGATATGAAAGTTATTGTTTACGACGGAAGCTACCATGAGGTAGATTCTTCCGAAATTGCTTTTAAAATTGCCGGCTCTTTGGCGGTTGAGGAAGCAGCAAGACATGCCGATATGGTTCTTCTTGAACCAATAATGAAAATTGAGGTATCTACCCCAGATGAGTTTATGGGAGACATTATCGGAGACCTGTCCAGTAAGCGGTCTCAAATTCAGGGAACAGAAAAAAGAGGAAATATGACGGTGATTTTAGGGCAGGTTCCTCTTGCAGAGGTTCCCGGGTACGCGACAAAACTTCGGTCGATTTCTCAAGGAAGAGCAAGTTTTTATATGGAACCATCCCACTATGAAGAGGTACCAGTAAACATTCAGGCACAAATTATAGCGAAATCAGGTAAGGTCGAAATGCCGAGAGGGTAGACTTGAGCGATACAAAGATTTTGTTGGTAAAATCTTTCCAGACATAGAGGAGAAACGAAGGTCAGAAGGTAGAAAGGGATAAATTAAATTGGCCGTTGACAGGTTCAAATAGGCTCGGATATAATACCAATCACTAAGGGCATCATGCCCTTGTTTCTTTGAATAGAGATTTGTTATACTACTAATCACCGATCACTATTCATTGATCACTAACCTATGGCAGCAGATACAAAACAGAAATTTGAAAGGACAAAGCCCCATGTTAATGTTGGTACCATTGGCCATGTTGACCATGGTAAAACAACTCTTACTGCGGCCATAACAGCTGTTCTTTCAAAACAACCAGGGAATAAAACAAAATCCCTTAAGTTTGAGGATATTGATAATGCTCCAGAAGAGAAAGAAAGAGGGGTTACCATTAATATTACTCACGTTGAGTACGAAACGGATAAACGCCACTATGCCCACATTGATGCTCCGGGACACGCAGACTACATTAAAAATATGATAACAGGAGCGGCTCAGATGGATGGAGCAATTCTGGTAATTTCGGCGCCAGACGGTCCTATGCCTCAAACCCGAGAGCACGTCATTTTGGCACGCCAGGTTAACGTGCCTGCACTTGTGGTCTTTCTAAATAAGATTGATCAGGTTGATGACCCTGAGATTATCGAGCTCGTTGAATCTGACGTCAGAGACCTTCTTAAAAAGTATGAGTACCCGGGTGATGAAGTTCCAATAATCAAAGGTTCAGCTCTTAAAGCTTTTGAAGGTGATGCAGAGGCTGAGAAACAGATTTTGGAATTAATGAAGGCAGTTGATGAATATATTCCTGATCCCAAAAGGGACGTTGACAAGCCATTCATAATGGCAGTTGAAGACGTCTTCTCTATTAAGGGACGGGGAACCGTAGCAACAGGTAGAGTTGATAGAGGTAGTCTTAAGGTTAACGAAGAAGTTGAAATTGTCGGACTTAAGGATACTAAAAAGACTGTTGTAACAGGACTTGAGATGTTTAGAAAAACACTTGACGAGACCCAGGCAGGAGACAATATTGGAGTCCTTCTTCGAGGAATAGAAAAAGACGAGGTTGAAAGAGGGCAAGTTTTGGCAAAGCCTGGTTCGGTTACTCCACATACGGAATTTGAAGCCGAGGTTTATATATTAAGTAAAGAGGAGGGTGGACGTCATACTCCTTTTTTCACCGGCTATAAGCCACAGTTTTACGTTCGAACAGCAGATGTAACGGGTGAAGTAACTTTACCAGAAGGCATCGAGATGGTAATGCCAGGTGATAGTGCTAAGATGAAGGCAAAGCTTATTCAACCCGTTGCAATGGAGGAGGGTTTGAGATTCGCGATTCGAGAAGGCGGACAGACGGTTGGTGCCGGTGTTATTACCAAGATAATCGCTTAATAAAGTTTATTTACTCCCCGAATCAAACTCGGGGATTTTTTTGCACCTTAAAGCTATGGCAGCCACAGGGAGACTCAGAGTCAAACTAAAAAGCTACGATCACCGAGTGATGGACGAGGCGGTCGTAAAAATTATTGATACGGCCATGGCAACGGGAGCAAAAATTAAAGGTCCCATTCCCCTTCCCACAAAAAGAACTCTTATCCCGATTGTTCCTTCTACTTCCCGAGGAATTAAGAATGCTCAGGAACATTTTGAAATGCTGGTTCATAAACGCTTGATTGATATTCTTGAACCCACTGGTCGCACAATCGACTCCCTTTCGAATCTAGATTTACCTGCAGGAGTTTCGATCGAAATCAAGATGTAATTTTTATGGCTCACACAAGTGAGAAGTTAGACTATACAGTTAGCGCATTCATCGTTTTTAAAAATACCGTTCTCCTTATTTATAACGAGCAATATAAAGCCTGGTTCCCCCCGGGAGGCCACATAGAAAAAGATGAGGATTTGGAGGATGCTTTGTATCGGGAAATAAACGAGGAAACAGGTCTGAAAAAGGGCGATTTAAACTTAATCGATATAAGAGATAGCATTCCTGATGAGAATATATTTTCGGATATGGATGGAAGGTCTATTGTGACTCCCACTTTTACAGATGCGCACAAAACTTCATCCACACATACTCACATAGCCTTCAGGTTTTTCTTTACGATCAAAAATAAACAAAAATTAACTTCGGAAGACGAGTATGTTACTAAACATAATTGGTTCTCTTTAAAAGATTTGGAAAATCCCAAATACAATCTCAGAGATCATGTAAAATATTACGCCTCATTTGCTTTAAATCTAACCAAGACTAAGACTTAAAAGTATTTACTTTAAGGTCAAGTTGAATTGACTTGATTTCGATTAGCAGAAAGCGTTTTATGTTACAGTGTACTGTTACACTGTAACATACGATTAACTCTTCTCCTTGATAATTTTCTTCCTTTTTCTTTTAGAAGCAAGTATTCTAAATTCTTCGTCAAAAGCTTCTTGTAAGCTTTTATCCAATATCTTTTTATTTTCAATTCCTTTTAAGAAATGATCGAGCTCTTTTATTTTTTTACCTTGCTTTTTAGCTAAAGAGTATTGCGATAAAGCAATAATTGCTTGTGGAAGATGAAATTCAATTGGAACCGGAGGTAATTTTTTTGGGTAAGTATATCTTTTGGGAAGCTTGGAGACCGCCTCTTTTAGTCCCTCTCCACCCTCATTAAGCCAGATACTTACTTTTGTTACAGTTGCGAGACTGCAATGGAGTTTTTTAGAAATATCTCGCTGATTTTCATCAGCAATTAAAAGCTTCGCGATTCTTAATCTTTTTGCCAGATTTTTTATTTCGCTGGCTGTAAGCAAATCTTGCATTAAGAGGGCATTTTCAAAAGGGGTCTTAACTGAACTGAATGCACTCACTAGGTCAAAAAGCAAATCTAACTGCTCTTCTCTTGAAAATTTTTCTATTCTTTTAGGATTGGTGTAGTAGGTTGTTTTTCTCATTTCGTGCTTTGTAACAGTGTAACGTTACACTGTTACAAACATATTTATTTTTATCTTAAAATCAATATGTTTGTCAAGTTATAAATATGAGATGTAAAATTAAGCTATGGCTAATTTTGTATCCAGAGCTGGGGAAAAGCTTCAGTTTGCACTAAAATCTTTTGGTATTTCAGTCAAAGATTTAATTTGTGCGGATTTTGGTTCGTCGACCGGCGGATTTGTTGATTGTTTACTTCAGAACGGAGCAAAAAAAGTTTATGCAGTAGAAGTAGGTTATGGAACAATTGATTGGAATCTCCGAAATGACCCTAGAGTTGTTGTTATGGAGCGAACTAACGCAATGCATGTCATCCTGCCAGAAAAAATAGGTTTGATAACAATAGATGTGGGTTGGACAAAGCAGAAAGATATTCTTCCGAATGCTTTTAAGAATTTGAAAGAAGTTGGGAAAATAATTTCTTTAATCAAACCGCATTATGAGGCAGGACGCGCGAGATTGATGGATGAGCAAGTAGAAGAAGTATTAAAGGTAGTACAGGAACAAATACAGGAGGTTGGTGGAAAGGTGGAAAAGGTAGTAGAATCACCAATAGTTGGTGCGAAAGGTAAAAACAGAGAATTTTTAGCTTTAATTTTGAGAGACTAAAATATAAAAGATTCAGTATTTTGGCTCGTTAATTTTGCTTCACAACAACTTGTATATTAAGTGTGGTTGCATCTTGGTTATCTATTTTGATATAATCCTATCCTAGTGGAGGTGGTTCGTCAGACATAGCCACGTTTAAATTGCCAAGAAGTGCCTAATTGAGGGCGCCTTGGGCGCTCTTTTTGTTGCACAAAAAACGCAACAACAATCTTATGTTAAATACTCTTTTAGGATCGAAAAAGCGTATGGGTCAGACTTTTGTTGAGGATACAAGAGTACCTGTTACGTGGATTAAAGTTGGACCATGTATTGTGACACAAATAAAGAGGCAGGAAAAAGACGGTTATTGGGCAATACAACTCGGATTCGGAGAAAGAAGAATTAAGAATGTTAGCAAACAATTGCAGGGACATCTAAAAGGCGCCATCAAGGAAAACAAGGCGCCTCGTTTTTTGCGAGAAGTTAGATTTGACAGCGATCCTGGTTTAAACGTAGGAGAGGTGGTAAGTCTTGGCGATATTTTTAAAAAGGGAGACGTCGTCGCCGTCAGAGGGACGTCGAAAGGTAAAGGTTTTGCAGGAGTCGTAAAGCGCTGGAGATTTGCAGGAGGTCCGAGAACACAGAGAACGTGCTCCGGGATCAATAGGTCAAGGAACGACTCCCGGGCGAGTTTATAGAGGTAAACATATGGCAGGGAGAATGGGGAGTGATACTGTTACCGTTAAAAACTTAATTGTTGTTGATTTAAAACCGGAAGAAAACTTGCTTGCGGTATCTGGTCCGGTTCCCGGAATCTCGGGAGGCCTACTTTCTTTAATAAAACTGGCTGAAGGAAACCTTGAGGAATTGGTAGAAGAAGCGCCTCAAGTTGAGGTACAGGAGGTAGAGGAAGAGGGTAAATCAGATGAGAAGCTTGCAAGCACACGGAGAAAGAAGAATAATTATGGTTAAACTAACTATTTATTCAGCTAAAGGAATTAGGAAAGGTAGTACAAACTTACCTAACAACTTTGTTGAAAAAATTAATCTTCCTCTACTGGCTCAAGCGGTGAGGGTTTACGAGGATCGTCAACATCCAGGATTGGCTAAGGCTAAAACAAGGGGGGAAGTTACCGCTTCAACCAGAAAAATTTACAGACAGAAGGGAACGGGAGGCGCCCGTCATGGCTCAATTTCTGCACCAATTTTTGTAGGAGGAGGGGTAGCCCACGGCCCCAAAGGAGTTAAAAGAGTGCTGTCTTTACCAAAAAAAATAAAAGATAAAGCTTTAGGAGTAGCTTTATCCTTGAAAGCCAGCGAAGGACAACTTTTGGTGGTGGATGGATTAGATTCTCTTAAAAAGACCAAGGAGGTATCCAATTTAATTAATGAAATTAGTAAGAAAGAAAGTTTGGTTAGGACTCCGAAATTTACCTTTGCTATTTCGGGAAAGAATAAAAATATTAATAAAGTAATAAATAATATTAACGGCGCAAGAGTATTTCTGTTCGGAAATCTTAATGCTTACCAGGTGTATCAAAGTGGATTACTGGTTATCGATAAAGAAGCATTCGAAAGCAAAAACACCGGTAAGAGAAAAGATTCACAGAAGAAAAGGAAAGTGAAGAAATAAACATGAAATTAGAACCAGTTATTACAGAAAAGTCTACAAAGTTGGCAGAAGCCGGCAAATTTACTTTTCGGGTTGATATTGGTTTAAATAAATATCAAATAAAAGATCTAATAGAGAAAGTATTTAGTGTTCATGTAACGAGTGTCAAAACGATTAAAGAGCATAGCGAAGTTAAGAGGACAGCTAGAGGTAGAAAAAGAATAATAAAACCGCAAAAGAAAGCGATAGTTACGCTTAGAGAAAAAGAGAAGATTGATTTATTTGAGACAAAGAAAAAATGAGACAATTACTTACATTATTACCAAAAAAATCGGGAAGAGACGTAAAAGGTCACGTATCGGTGCGTCACCAAGGAGGTCGTGAAAAAAGATTTTTACGCGAAATAGATTTTAAACGCGACAAAAAAGAAATTTTAGGGGAGGTAGAATCAATAGAGTATGATCCGAATAGAAACGCAAGTATCGCGAAAGTCATTTATACGGATGGAGACAAGAAGTTTATTTTAGCCCCACTTGGCTTAAGGCAGGGGAGTAAAATAGTAGCTTCTTCCACGGCTCCGCTTGAACCTGGAAATGCTTTGCCTTTGGATAAAATTCCTGCAGGCACTCAAGTTCATAATATAGAAATTAAGCCGGGTAAAGGCGGACAGATAGTGAAATCTGCGGGAGGAGCGGGAGTTATACAAGGTAAAGAGGGAAATTGGGTTCTTGTTAAACTTCCTTCTGGTGAAATTAGAAGATTTAAGCCGCAGTGTTGGGCGACTATTGGACAGATAGGAAACATTGAATTAAAGACGAGAAGGCTTGGAAAGGCAGGCAGAAAAAGAAGAATGGGTATAAGACCGTCTGTAAGAGGTGTTGCTATGCATCCAAATGCTCACCCTCATGGTGGAGGAGAAGGAAGAAGTGGGATAGGATTAAAATACCCCAAAACACCCTGGGGTAAACCTGCGGTTGGAAAGACAAGAAAGAAAAAGAGATACTCGGACAGATTAATTGTAAGTCATAGGAAAAAAGGTCCGCATGTAGGATAGGTAAATGGTAAAAGGCAAGAGGTAAAAATTATATGTCGAGAAGTTCTAAAAAAGGTCCATTTGTAGATAAACGCCTTATTAAAAAGGTTGCCTCAGGTATTGGAGATAAGGTGAATCCAATAAAAACTTGGATAAGAAACAGCAAAATTCCACCCGAATTTGTCGGAAAATACTTTAAGGTTCACAACGGCAAGGTATTTGTCGACGTGTTTATAACAGAGGATATGGTTGGCCATAGTCTGGGTGAATTTTCTCTGACCAGAACATTTCGAGGACATGGACAGATTGTAAAAAGGACGTTAGAAAAGACATAAACTATGGAAGTAAGAGCAATACAAAAATTTATTTTAATGTCTCCCAGAAAACTTAGGGAAATCGTACCTTTGGTCAGAAATTTAAGCCCAAAGGACGCAGTTGAAAGGTTGCCTTTTGCAGATAAACGCACTGCCCAACCCTTAAGAAAGGTTATAGAAACGGCGATTGCAAATGCTAGACAAAAAGGATTGGATGAGGGAAGTCTTGTCTTTAAGGAAATACAAATAGGTGAAGGTCCACGGCTTAAACGTTTCAGGGCGGGAGCCAGAGGTCGTGCTAAGCCGTATAAAAGAAGAATGAGCCATATACGAGTTGTTCTGACAACTCGAAATGACCAAATTCCAAATTCCAAATCTCAAACAAATTCTAAAACAGCAAATTTGAAGGAAGAAAAAACGGAGATTAAAGAATCCAAAAGCAAAGTCAAGGAGAAATAAAAATGTTTAATAAATTAGGAAATTTGAATTTTGAAATTAATTGGAAATTGGAAATTGGAAATTGGAAATTAACGACCTGTTTTGCCGGTAGGCAGGTTGAAGGGGGGGCTTATGGGACAAAAAGTTAATCCAGTAGGTTTTAGAACGGGCACATTTTTGCCTTGGAAGTCTCGGTGGTTCGCCGACGGTAACGAGTATAAAACATATCTGTTTGAGGATATAAAAATAAGAAAGGCTGTAATGAACAAGTTGAGACTTGCTGGAGTGACTAATGTTGAGATCGAAAGATTACCCAAGAGTATGGTTATAACAATGACGGTATCACGCCCAGGAGTTGTAATTGGAAGAGGAGGGACGGGACTTGAAGAATTAAAGAAATTTATTCTTGATGTGATAAGTCAAGGTAGTAGTACTAAAGTAAAAGATCTCAAGATTGATCTTAGAGTGAACGAAGTTAAAAATCCGGAGCTTTCGGCATACCTCGTGGCTTCTCGGATTGTGTCAGAACTGGAAAGAAGGCTTCCCCATAGGCGAGTTATTTCTAAGGCCATGGAGCGAGTGAGGCAGTCTGGAGCACTTGGTGTAAAGGTAATTCTGTCGGGGAGAATTGGTGGTGCAGAAATATCAAGGACAGAGAAATATCATGACGGATCAATTCCGGCTCAGACAATGAGGGAAAATATTGATTATGCACAGATCCCTGCTCTTTTAAAACGTGGTTATGTTGGAGTCAAAGTTTATATACACAAAAAACCGGATGAGGAATAATTTTTTGAAATTACAAATTTAATGCTAGAACCTAAAAGAAGAAAATTTAGAAAAGAATTTAGAGGTCGAAGGAGAGGAAAAGCCATTCGTGGTTCAAAGTTATCATTCGGCGAGTACGGCCTAAAAGCACTTGAAGCAAAATGGCTGTCATCCCGTCAGATAGAGGCAGGTAGACGTGCAATTACACATACCCTTAAAAAAGGAGGGAGAATGTGGACTAGAGTTTTTCCCGATAAACCCGTAACATCACGACCAGCGGGTCAGCGCATGGGGGGAGGAAAGGGTGACATAGATAGATATGTCGCTGTAATAACACCTGGAAGAATCATTTATGAGGTAACAGGAGTAAGTCCATCTGTCGCCAAGGATGCGTTCGCAAAGGCAGCTGCAAAGATGCCTTTTAAAACAAGACTTGTGAGTAAGGAGGAAGGTTAAAAAGATATGAAAAAGAAAGACCTACAAGATTTAAGAGCAAAAGGGACTGAAGAACTTAATAAAAAAGCAGCGGAAATGGGACTAGAGTTAATTAAAGTGAAAGCCAAACTTTTAGGGTCAAAAGAAAAAAATTTAAAGAAGGTGAAATTTATTCGTCGTGATTTAGCCCAGATATCTACAATAATAAGGGAAAAGGAGATTTTAAAAGAGAGTAATAGGAAGTTTGCAAAAACAGACGACGATGAAAATTCCACCGAGAAGTTAGAAAGCTAAGGTTCGGTGATTACAAGATGAAAATATTTATAGGAAAAGTTGTATCAAAAAAGATGGAAAAAACTGCGACCGTTGCGGTTGAACGGATAGTGGTTCACCCTGTTTACAAAAAAAGATTCAAAAGAATAAAGAAATACCATGTGCACGATGAGATGGGAGCGGATTTGGGACAGACCGTGAAATTTATTGCCAGTAAACCTTACAGTAGGACCAAAAAATGGAAAATTGTGGAAATTATAGGTAACGAGTCTAGGACAAAAGGTGTGCAATCTGCAGCCATTAAAAACGACCGTAGAAAGAAGATAATAAGTAGGCGGAAAGCCGTAAACAAAAAATAATGATACAACTAAGAACAATATTAAAACCTGCCGATAATTCAGGGGCCAAGAGATTGATGGTTATTGGAATTACGCAAAAAATTGGTAAAACCGCAAGTATAGGTCAGGTCGTACGCTGTGCCGTTCTCGGCGCAGATCCAAATGGGGCAGTTAAGGATCACGAAAAGGTAAAGGTTCTCGTTGTCAGGACTAAAAAAGAAGTAAGAAGAATTGATGGAAGTTATATCAGGTTTGATGATAACGCGGGAGTAATTATTGATAAGCAAGGACTACCTCTAGGGACAAGGGTTTTAGGTCCAGTTGCCCGAGAGGTGAAAGAGAGAGGTTATACAAAAATTGCGTCTTTAGCAAGGGAGGTTGTTTAAATGTTGAAGTTTAAGGTTGGAGATAAAGTAAAAATCACGTCGGGTAAGGATAAAGGGCGAGAGGGGCAGATCGAAAAACTCATATTGAAAGAGGCGCGTGCTTTGGTACCAGGGGTAAATATTTATAAAAAACATGTAAAAGGGGTACCTGGACAAAAGGGGGGAATATACGAAATACCACGACCATTGCCTTTTTCGAGCCTTGCGATAATTTGTCCTAAATGCTCAAAGCCCACAAGAATAGGATTCAGGCTCTTAAGTGAAGGAAAGGTGAGAATTTGTAGGAAATGTAAAAGGGAGATAGATAAAAAGTAAGCCTTATTTGACTTAAACAACTTATGAATAGTAGGTTTAAAGAAAAATACGAAAAAGAGATCGTGCCGCTTCTTTCAAAAGAACTCGGCATCGATAATAAAATGGCCTTGCCTAAAATATCAAAGGTCATCGTTAACATGGGAATTGGAGACACTCTAAAAAATAAAGAATTAGTAGAGAATTCTGCAAAGGATTTAGCATCAATTACCGGGCAGAAGCCACAAATGAGGTTGGCCAAGGTGTCAGTTGCCAGTTTTGGAATAAGGCGGGGTATGTTAGTTGGGCTAAAGGTTACGCTAAGGAAAGAGAAAATGTATGCTTTTTTAGATAAACTATTTTCGGTGACTTTACCGCGGCTCAGAGATTTTCGCGGACTTTCAGTAGATAGCTTTGATGCGCATGGTAATTATACTCTCGGTTTGACTGAAAACAGCATATTTCCTGAGATAGATACTGCCAAAAGTCAGATTAGAGG
>LBWB01000044.1 GCA_000993405.1 Candidatus Woesebacteria bacterium GW2011_GWB1_39_12
GGAGTCGTGGCTCAGCGGTAGAGCGTCGCATTCACATTGCGAAGGCCGATGGTTCGAATCCATCCGACTCCACCCTCTAGAAAAAGAACAAGCGCCCCTTTTAACATACACATTTCTGTGCAGAGGTGAATCCTTGCGGATTCGGGGCGCTTTGCTACATCCACTTGAACAGGAAAGACACGATCATCTTGACCAAGGCCGAAAGCCCAACTGAAATGATCAGCCTCAGCCAGTCGGTGTACCACAGCTTTGAGGAGTAAAGGACCAGGTAATCTCCCTGGAGACTCCACTCGTGGAGTGAGTATCCGACGTAATTCTTGAGCGGGATGGTGACGATTTCCTGGGTGTACATCAGCGGATAATCCGGTCCGAGTTCTCCGATGTAGAGCAGAGTCACTCTGTAATCTTCGGCATCCTCGTAGTACACCAGCGAGGCTCCCCAAGGGATGGCAATGAAGTTTTCGAGTGAATTCTCCATAGCTCCCTGGGTTTGCCAGCGGGTAAAGAGCCGACCCGTTTCGTAGGGATCGCCGTTGACATTGCCGTTGACATCAGCGACGGGAAACCGGTAGGTATTGGTCGGTTCCGGCGAGTAGGTCGAGAAAAACAGGAATCCCCAGGACCCGAAGAAGACGAGCCATGACGCCAGCCTTGCCGATCTTCCTCCTGCGGCCATTTTGGCCTCCTTTTATGAATGCAAAAGAGCGATTTTCCGAAGGATTCGGAATAGGGGAATTATATCATAATACCCCATAATTGGTATTTCGGCTTCTTCTTTGCTATAATTCCGCCAAGTCCCAAAGGACTAATCTCGCACCTTAAGGAGGCCATCATGGCTAGCAAGTCAGTCGGAATGAAGTTGGCTTGGATGGCGGTCTGCTCTCTCGCAGGGGTCGTCGCGGCCTTCGCCTACATCGTAGGACAGGAAGCCAAGCAGACGATCACCACCATCGGGAGCGTCGGCCAGATGGCCGATCCATTCGTTCCGCTCGTCGCCTTTTGGGTGGCAATTCTGATCCTGCTTTACGGCGTCATCCAGTTCTTTCGCAGCTGATGCGCCTTACAGTGCCTTGGGGTGGAACCCAAAAACGCTTTTGCGTCCTCGGTTCCACCCCAGATCTTTCTTCTTTGCTATAATGAATTCATGAACAAGAGGGTATTCCTGGCAATTTGGTTCCTCTCTATCCTTCTTGGCCCTATCACCGTTTTATTGAGTATTTCCAAAGTCCCCGGCCCAATTACAACTCTGCTTTGGGTAAATATTTTTCAGAGGGCTGTTGCCCTGGTAGCCTTCGTTATGATTTTCTGGCAAATTGCCTTGGGCTCTAACATGCAAAGGTGGATAGAGAAATACGGAGCTTGGGTATTTAAGTTTCATTTAACCGAAGGGGCAATTGCCTATACTTTAATTTTCCTTCACCCCCTGGCTTTTTTGCTTTTCAACTATATGGCGACAAAAGTATTTGACCCCTTTTACGTCTATACAGGCTTTTGTGTGATTTGTCAGACACAGACCGAGTTGTTCTATTCGTTTGGCCGCGTGGCTTTTTGGATGGTCTCGGCGGCAGTCTTGGCAGCGAAGTTAAGAACCCGGCCCTGGTGGAGAGAGTACTGGAGGAAGATTCACATTCTTAATTATTTGGTCTTTATTTTCGTCGCCGTACACTCCTTCTTTGTGGGCACTGATTCACATAGTTTCCCCTTTGTCATCTTCTACTTTTTCTCTGTCCCAATCGTTCTTTATATTATTGTTTGGAAACTTCTAGTTTTCTTCAAACCTGCCTCAATGGTTAATAGTTAAATTCAAAAAATGAATCGTGTTATTGGGCTTGTTTAAGTTTTATTATATTTAAACTTTAGGTTAATGGAGAGTCTTTACTGAATTTTCTAACAGCTTTTTTATCGCGGTGTACAATCCGTTGTTTGCAAAAAGGCCATTAGCAAAAGCTGTGTCAATATCATTTATGATTGAAAATAAAGTAACCTCTTGAATAATAGTTGGATAAGAATCCCAAAAAATCGAATATTGATCGGGATGATCTGATTTAATTTCGCCGGTTAAAGAATTTTGTGTGACATTTCCTTCAGAATTATATAAATATGAATCTAGCTGATATTTACCTTCACCGAGAACTAATATTTTGTGCTTTCCATTTTGGGGACCTTGGAGTTGAAAAATATTTAAGGGCTCGCCGCTTATGCCCTGACCTCCTCCATCTTCAACCAGCGGCTCTTCACTAAAAAATTTACCCATTATTTCTTTTCCTTCAGGATCAATAACCTTGATGGAGAAATTGGAACTTATTGCAAGCAACAGATACGAAAGATCAGTATGCGTTGGTTGGTAACTTGCTGCCGATAGGTATGTATTGTTGTAATGTTCCAGGGATGTTCGATTGGCGTAGGCAGGATCATTAATACCAAAAGAGGAAGGAAGTTGGGATTTAACAACAATAAAATGTCCTGGCTCTTTTAAAATCACTGGTCGATCGTGATTTAATTCCTCAATCAAATTATTATCTTGAGCCTCTAATTTATTATAGAGTAAGGTTGGAGAGACGGGACTGTCCATCAGTCTTGTATATCTAGATATTGCGAGCCAATTAAGTAAACCATTTCGAAGATAACCGTCTGATTGACTAGATAACCAATCGTTTAAAACACCAGGGGTAACATAAATATGTCCAAAATATTTTAAAACCATCGTTGCGCTTGTTAGTGCACAGCCCCACCTTTCAATTGTCGGGATTTCGGCCCAAGCAGATGCATGATCATATAAATCATCATTCCAAGGTACAGAGTATTGTTTAATGTCCGGTACCGATAATGAAGGTAATGGAGGTTTTTCACCCCCTAAAGCATAAAAGTTTCCGCTTTTAGAGCCTATATATAATAATCCATTGAGTATAGCGGGGGAAGCAGTTATAGCCCCCCCTGTGTCAAATTTCCATAAAGGTGTACCATCTTCCATATCGAATGCATAAAGATATCTGTCTTGAGAGCCAATATATACAACGCCGTTAGCTATTGCGGGAGAGGAATAGCTGGAGCTCGGGATAGCAGATGTTTTGTATGTCCATATTAAAGATCCTGTTTCAGCGTTAATGGAGAATATGCTTCCACCGAGATCCTGTATAAATAATTTTCCATCAGCAATGGCAGGAGAACCCCAAACAGAATCATGCGCCTCAGTAAAAACCCATTTGGGATTTCCTGTTAGAAAATCGAGAGCGTAGACCTTGTTAGTCCCTGAACCGATATAGAGAGTACCATTTGAAAAAGAAGGAGAGGAAAATATTAAGCCCCCGAGGGAATAACTCCATAAAATAACTCCACTGGAGGCATCTAGGGCATATAACCTACCATTGTCGGTTCCTGCAAAAACTCTTCCTTGTGTTACCACAGGTATCGAAAGTACACCATTTCCCAATTTAGTGGAAGTCCAGACAAGCTCGCCAGTAAAAGCATTTGCTGCTCTCAAATAGCCATCGTCGCTGCCGAAATAGACAACACCATCAACTACTGTTGGGTCAAGAGCACCCCTCGGAAGTTTTATTTCCCACTTTAATAAGCCCGTAGATAGATCTAAGGCCTGAAGAGAACAATTAGTACAGGAGTTGTTAGGACCGATACGATTTCCTATATATACGTTATTTTCAAAAATTGCTGGGCTTGAATGAGGCGTCGGTTGATAGTAATTATGTGTCCAGTTAACAGATCCATCAAGAGAATCTAGTGAATAGAGATAACCTCCTGATCTAATAAATACCTTATCTTCATAAATTGCTGCCGAAGAAAAACTATATCCTGAAAAAGACCACTTAATTTCTAGAGGGGGTAACAATTTCTTTTCATCAATATTATATCCAGAGTGGACCGGATCTTTCAGAAACATGGACCAATCATTCGAAGCGGAAGTTTTGCTTGAGGAAGTAAATATTAATACTATAAAAAGGTAGAAAAGGAGGAATAATTTATAACTACAAAATTTTGGCAACATAAGTAACTTTGTAATTTATATTACAATGTTAGATAGTAATAAATGTCAATATATATTTTATTAGCGTGAAAAAAGTTTTGAAGAAAGTATTAAATTCTAATTGGATTACCTTTGGGGTTGTAATTATTTTTATTGCTACCGCAATTCTAACTGGCGTTTCTATATATAAAATTGTTAGATCTGACGCCCCCGACTTTGGTGTTCTCTGGAGTGCTTCGAGGGACCTGCTTGCTTCTAAAAACCTTTATATTAACAAGTTGCTTTACACAGGAGTTGGTTATCCTCCGAATACTCTTCTTTTTTATCTCCCTTTTACAATAGTCTCCTACCATATAGCTCAGGAAATATTTATATTTCTGACAGTAGCATCATTAATAATCTCAACATATCTGTCTTTAGCCCTCGTATCAAAAAAAGTAAGTAGCAACACGTTTTTGTTAATTACTGCGATGGTTTTTCTGTCTTTTCCGACTAAGTATACGCTCGGAATGGGTCAGAATAATGCCATATCCTTGTTGCTTATATTACTGAGCTTGTATTTTTTCGTAAACAAGAAAGAAAGCGTTTCAGGCGTTTTTCTAGGACTCTCTATAGCGTTGAAAACAATTTTCGGATTTTTTATTTTCTATTATTTTCTTAAATTCAAATGGCGACTGTTGGCAATTTCACTTTTTGTTATTGCAATATCCGTTTTACTTGTTACCGCAATCTCACATACTCAAATAAATCTTTATGAATATTATATTACTGAAGTTATTCCGCCCCTTCTCAATTTTGAAGGAAGGGAGATCTATTATAACCAAGGCATTGTTGGTTTTGTTTCAAGACTTGTTGATGATTTGACGTCAAGAAAGAGTATTAATGGAATTTTGTCATTAATATTGGTAAGCCCAGTACTATTCTTTAATTATTTAAAAAAAGAGAAGATACTACTGGGTTTTTCTGCTTTTATAATTTCACTCCTTTTAATAGACACGCTTTCTTGGCAACATCATTTTATTTGGCTTATATTCCCATTTATAGTATTAGGTTCCGAATCTATCAAAAGCAGGAAATATGGCTTACTGCTACTTATCTTAACGTCATATTTATTGGTAGGATGGAATTTTAAGAATCCGTTATTATATTTACAATTTCCAAAAGTGTTGCTTCTTTCAAACACCTTTTACGGTACGATACTACTTTTATTTATAAACCTCTATTTTTTGGCGAAACAAAAAAAATAATATAAGAATAAAATATTGATTCTGTTATCCGTTTGAAATGAAAGCAGAATGCTGTTCCCCAGAGAAAGAAAAGTTATAATAAACCATGAGAATTTCAGCGGTTATTCTTACGAAGAATGAAGCAAAGAACATTAAGGATTGTGTTGATTCTTTAAAATTTTAAGGATTGTGTTGATTCTTTAAAATTTTGCGAGGAAATAGTAGTTATAGATGATTATTCCGAAGATGATACCGTCCGAATAGCGGAATCTTCCGGAGTAAAAGTTTATTCAAGAAGACTTAACAACGACTTTGCCGGACAAAGGAATTTTGCATTTGATAAATGTCCTAGCGAATGGGTACTGTTCGTCGATGCGGACGAAAGGGTAACAGAAGGCCTTGCCTCCGAAATATTAAATATTAATGTTCAAACAACCCAATATGTTGGGTTTTATATAAAGAGAGAAGACACAATGTTGGGAAAAAGGCTAAAACACGGTGAATTCTGGACAAACTCTTTTCTCCGTTTGGCCAAGAAAGGGACAGGAAAGTGGAAAAGAGCAGTCCATGAATACTGGGACGTTAAGGGAAAAAAAGGAAGAATAAACTCACCCCTCTTGCATTATTCCCACCCGACCTTACATGAATTTATTGCTGAGGTTGACTGGTACTCTTCTTTACATTCCGAATCTAATCTTAAAGAAAAAAAGAAATCTGATATTTTCAAGATTATGCTTTATCCCAAATTGAAATTTATCAACAATTGGATTATAAAAGGGGGATTTCTGGACGGGATTGAGGGATTTGTTGCTGCACTGATGATGAGTTTACACTCATTTTTAGCCTGGAGTAAACAATGGATAAAACAGCAAGAAAAGTAACCGAATGGCTAATATTTGTCTATCTGATATTGTTCCCATTCGGCCAGCTGTTAAGATGGGAAGCAACGATTGGAGTTTCCATAATCCCTATCTACCCCACAGATCTGGTTGTGGGAGTTATTTTTAGCTTAGGGATTTTAAAAGGTTTTCCTAAGCCCCCTCTCTTTAAACATATAAAGAACTTTTTTTATTTAGCCGGCTTTGCGTTTCTTGTTTCGGCAGTTATTTTCAAGACTGCACTAGTTACAACCGGCCTCCTTTATTTTTTGCGCCTTCTGGCTTATTCGTATTTGTTCTTGGCCGCTTGGAATATAGCTAAAGACAAGAAAAAGTGGTTGGGTTTACTTTTAGGAGTTTGTTTTGCAGTGGGAGTTTTTGGATGGTTTCAGTATTTGTTCTATCCCGACTTGAGAGCTTTATATGCTTGGGGTTGGGACGATCATCTCTTTAGGTTGGCAGGAACATTCTTGGACCCCACATTTACGGGAATAATAATCGCTTTCGGCTTTATCATCAGCACCGTTTCATTCCTTTTTAATAAACAGAAAAGATTTTTAATTCTTTCTCTGTTCTTTTTGATATCGGTAGCTTTTACCTATGCCAGGGGGG
>LBWB01000045.1 GCA_000993405.1 Candidatus Woesebacteria bacterium GW2011_GWB1_39_12
CATTTCAAGACTTTTGGAGCGCGAAGACATCAAGTCCGGAGCCAAATCTTTGGAACTTCAGGCCAGATGCATTGACAATGAGTGCGACCTTTTGGGAGAACAGTGCTTTATTACAGTGATTTAACAAACAACAAACATGAACAAAAAACACCTCATTATCTTTCTGGCAGTCCTGGTATTTGGGTTATTTAGCCAAGTAGAGATTACCCAGGCTAAATGGAAAAACTGGACCAAGGTTTTTTCCGACAGAGTTGAGAAAAACCATGCCCGAGAAGAACGTTTCAATGCCCTGGCAGTTACCCGGCCAAATGTTTATGCGAACTATATCAGGACAAGTGTGCTGGGAAATGATGCTAATTCATTGGGGGAGAAAATTTACAAAACTTCCAATGGTCTCATTTCAAGAGATCAGGCCAACTTGCTTCTTAAGGCCAGCTTTAACCAGTGTTGGCCAAACTGCACTGGAAAGATTCAAAGCACTGTTCTTGCGAGCGGGCATTATCTTGAGAGCCTTCTTAAACTTCCCGGCTGGTCAGACGGCTCAAAGCTTTGTCTTGGCTGGGGCTGTTTCATTAAAAAAACCAACAAGCCCGGCGGTTCTGATTCTGGCACAGGTACAGGTATTGTTATTCCCCCTGGTTCTGGCATTGTTCTGCCTTCCCGCGCTCCTTCTCCAACTCCCGGCGCTGCCACAATCACGAGCTTCCAGATTACCAACTTCAAGCTCCAGCAAGCTCAAAACGGTGTTGAGTACTACCAGGTTCTCAAAGAACAGATGGCAGTCAACCATCCTGACTACCAGCTGAACCTGAGATGGACAGTCTCCGGAGCTCAAACTTGCACGGCTTCTTGCAAATACGCCAAGATTGACGACTACTTGGCTAATCAGAACTTTGACGAGATTCCTTCCCAAACTTGGCCCTGCAACCAGAACATTGACGGCCAAGCGACTTTTTCCGGCTCGGTTGACAAGCAGGTCGGCACAGCCAAGACCAAACCCAGAGAANCATCACGAGTACTATAAAAACCTTCGCCACTCTATTTTAAACAACTTTCCCTCACTCAAAGAAAGTTTGGACAAATCGTCAAATGAAGAAAAGTGTGTAGCTGAGTTTCTTGACAATTTTTATAAAGAAAACAGGGTTCAAGCAGATCGTATTATCAGGGAAAGCAAAAATCTTTTTGAAGATAAATCCGGAGAGGCATTGAAAATTCTTGGCGGGTTAATGGACTATGAGTGGGAAGAGTCGGTGGTTTACACTGCCACGCCGACAATTCTTTCGTTTTCGCCTTTTCATGGAAACACATTTTTCTTTTCAATATTGAGCGGTTTAAGAAACAAAGAAACAAAAGAAAAAAATGTTTTGTCGGTTGCTGTACACGAAATTTCTCATTTTGTATTTCTTGATCAGGTGAAAAGACTGGAATTTAACAATAAAATCATGAAGGTTTCCAAAGAGACAACTGACTACATTAAAGAATCATTGGCCGTTGTTCTTTTGAATCAGGAACCGCTGAAAAGCTTATTGGAGATTGAGGGTTATTTGGGCAATCCGGAGATAAGGAGTTTACGTGTAAAAAGGGAAGCGAGGGTATTGAAAATTTCCGAATTCCTTAATGAGTGTTTCCAGAGAACAAAAATTGAAAATAAAATGACGTTTAGCGATTTTCTGTGTGAGGTTTTTGAATCAGTTTATCCCGCGGATTCAATGTTTCAAGAAAAGAGAAAAATTTGGAACCAATTGAGTCTTGCCAAGGATAATGGAAAAATTCGTCTGGAAACGATTTACGCAGAGCCGATAAAAGTTGATTAACTGCAATTGAAAAACCGCGAGATTCATTTCTAGCGGTTTTTTGTGCGACAGCTTGAAGGATCAAGAGGGATCCGGGTCGGAGTCGCACTCCTCGCAGTTGACCTCGTCGCAGTCGTAGCAGTCGCATGGTTCGGGTCCGGGTAGATTGTCGCACCCGCTACTCATCGCAACTGATACGATTGGTTGAATCGTACTGTCGAGGAGACTTTCAAACCCTAATTTCTTGCGTGACATATAAGCCTCCTTTCTTAGGGTTTATCATATAGATATTAACACTTTCTTTTCACACAATCCTTGAAGGAACTCCTTAGTTCCCTCACCGTATTTAGAGACAATTTTACAGGTTTGGTAGTTTCGTCCCAATCTTAACTTCTTAACAAATTCCGTTGCATCTCTATTCAGAAAGCAACCCGAACGTTGTCCTAAATACGCAATTGAGCCAAAACTTTCATCTCGCCACCTTATTTTGGGGTTAAGTTGAAAAGTCGGAGGTAGGGGTTGCGGCCATGTCTTCTCTCTTTTATTTTCAAGAGACAAGACATATTGAATGTCTTCTAAAGAGGAGTACGGGTCAAGGGCGTTCAGCGAGCCGTTTATCATCTTCGCTTCCATTCTACATCCACCGCCGCATTTAGGAAGGAGTTTGCAAAACTTACAGGTCTCAGGAAGGAAAGCACCCGTCCGCCAGTCTTGCATTTTTTTCCAAATACTTACAAGATCTTCTGAGAGGATATTGCCATAAGTCGTGTCGAGATGTGAGCACGGACGAATATCGCAATTTGCTCCAATCGTTAAACTTGTAACTCCTGCGAGACATCTGCGACCGACTAGTTCTGGAAACAGGTCGATATCCTTCATTCCGCAGAGTGGGTAGCTTTCAAGAACCCCAACTTTCAAACCTTGATTGACACCTATTTGATGGAATTCTTTCAGATAAGCCCTAAATTCGTCAAGCGAGAGAGCCAAGCCGCTAAAATCTGAACAATTTCCAGGGCAAGCTGCTCTTGTCGAGTAGAATCTAGTGATCCCTAGTCTTTTGACTAATTCGGCTGTTGCTCTCAGTAGATGTTTATTATCTTTACTGACAACCATGTTTACCATAACTGGCACCCTAGCTTCTTGGAGTAAACGAATGCCTCTTATGGTCTCATTAAAAGAGCCGAGCCTTAGGGTTATAGCTTCATGTGAATTGGCGTCTGGTCCAAGTAATGAGGTTAATACTCCTGATACCCCCAAAGTTTTAATCAGTTTTGCGTCTCGTGGCTTCAGGGGTATTAGGTTTGAGTTGATCCCAACAGTAATGTTGTTTTTCCTCAGTTTTTCAATACCACTAAAAACAACTTTCTTATTTACGAGTGGCTCACCACCTGTCATAACAACATGGAAGACTTTATGCTTTATTAACTGATCTGAAATCTGGCCCATTTGTTTTTCGGTAAGACTTGGCATAATTTCTGTCTTGGCATATTGTCTCCAGAAGTTATAGCAATGACGGCACTTACACGGGCACCTGTAAGTTGCTTCTATCTGAACCACTAAAGGGGCAGAGAGCGTTTTGTACATGGATTTCTCCTTTCTTCATAGATTGTGCTTTATTCGGTTTTGTAAGAGCTTTTAGATACAGACGTATCCGCCTATATTAAATAACGTTAATAACGATTTGTCAAACTTGTCCAGGACTTCAACTGGTTTGAGACAATCCCGGTGCTGTGACAGTAGGGAAGAGACAAGCAACAAGAGACAAGAAACAAGTAGAAAGTAATAAGAACGTAAAATCCGCCCTTTGGGCGGATTTTACGGTAAAACAACAGTTTTCTTCGAAATTCTTAAATCATTTCCTAAACAACTCTTTTGCCGGAAGAATCAGCAGGTCATTGATGTTTTGAATGTCCAGTAAAAGCATTTCCAGGCGGTCAAGCCCCAGGGCAATGCCGCCAGTTTCCGGCAAGCCTGATTTTAAAGCTTGGATAAAATCCTTGTCAATTTCGTAAACATCTTTGCCGAGCTGTTTGCGCAAAGCCTTTTCCTGTTTCAGTCTTTTTTCCTGTTCGCGCGCGTCAGTCAGTTCGGAAAAACAATTGGCAATCTCCATGCCGCCAAGATAAAGTTCAAATCTTTCGGCGTAAAAGCTTTCTTGCCCCGAGCGTAGTCGAGGGGTTCTTTTTGCCAAAGACGCTTGAGGCAAAGGATAGTCATAAACAATCAGCGGCCGGTTTTTCGGAAAGTTCGGTTCGATCTGGTTCAGAAAAACCGTGTAAAAAACATCGTCCCAGGAAGCGTTTTTCGGCAGGCTGATTTTAACCTGTTTTTTGAAATCTTTAAGATTTCTGGCTTTGTCCAGATTGATGCCGCTAAACTTCAAAAACGCTTGTTTGACGGAAATTTTAGGCCAGGGTTTTTTCAGGTCAATTATCTGTCCGTTGAACTTGAACCGTTCTTTTTTATGCAAGACTCTTGAAAGAAAACAAATCAAGTTCTGGGTGTCTTGCATGATTTTTCTGTAATCCGCGCGGGGCCGGTACCACTCAATCATGGAAAACTCGGGGTTGTGAACGCCGCCAAAGCTTTCGTTTTGCCGGAAAACCCGGGCAATCTCGAAAATCTTCGGAAAGCCCATGGACAAAAGCTTTTTCAGCGAATACTCGGGCGAAGTAATCACGTAGCCTTTGTGTTTTTTGTCTTTTTCGTCAGAAAATTCAAACGGCAGGGGATTGAGATAAGGCTCCATGCCGGGCAGCCGGACAAACATCGGCGTCTCCACCTCCAAAAACCCCTTGGCCTGAAAAAACTCCCTGGTTTTCCGGAGAATCAGGGCTCTTTTTTTCTGGATGGCAAGAAAGCCCAGTTGCATTTTGCGTTTTTAATTCTTGTGCTAATATTAAAGAAGAAATCAATTAAATCAAGTTTTTCAATGCCGGTTCCAAGCAGGACAATTATTTCAGCGTTATTTATCGGAATCATTTTCGTGACGCTGTTTGTTTTCCGCAATCTGGCAACGGCGCTGATTTTGGGTCTGATTGTTGCCGTCATCATTAACCCTTTTTACCAAAGAGTCAGAAAGCTGTTCAAAAAACACGACAGCTTGAGCGCTTTGGTTGTCGTGCTGCTGATTTTTGGAATGATGATTGGCCCGGCCGTCGCGCTTTTGTTTTTGGCTTTGAACGAAATGACGGTGGCGCTCTCAAGTTTTTTGACTTTCATTGACCAGACCGGATTTGATTTAAGCACCGCCGGCTCAATCATTGTTGTGCTTGAAGAGTTCGGTATTGATACGAAAACGATTTTGATTTCTCATGTCATTCCGCTTTTGAACCAGATCGGCGGCTCTTTTTCAAAAATATTTCTTGAGTTCTTTTCCAATCTGCCAAGAATCTTTCTGGATTTTTTCTTGATGCTGGTTGGTTTGTTTTTCTTTTTGAAAGACGGCAAGCAAATCAGAAGCTTCTTTTTCCAGATTCTGCCTTTGAGCGAAAAAGAATCAAGCCATCTGGCGGAAACTTTCAACGACGTTATTCTGGCGATTTTCTGGGGACAGTTTTTGACGGCCATCGCCCAGGGAGTTTTGGGCGGCTTGGGTTTTTACTTGTTTGGTTTCGGCGCGCCGGTTTTTCTGGGGATTTTAATGACTTTCGCTTCATTGATTCCTTTTATCGGCCCGGCGATTGTTTATCTGCCGGCAACTCTTTATTTGTTTGTTTCCGGAGCCGCCGCGCCGGCAGTTTTGCTTTTTCTGTCGTATAACTTGTTTGTCGTTTCCAGCGTTGACAATCTGGTGAAACCTTTGGTCATTGGTTCAAAAGTGAAAATTCATCCGGCGCTGATATTCTTTTCTTTAATCGGCGGCCTGCGGTTTTTCGGACCGTTGGGAATAATTTACGGTCCGCTGATTGTCGCGTTGTTCCTTTTGCTCTCCGATCTTTATCTTGAAAAAACCAGACAGCAATCGCTTTTTGATCATGATTAGGCGGAACAGGATAGACAAATTCAAAAACATTTTTCTGGCGGTTCTGATTAGCGCCGTGATTTTCGGCATGATTGTGCCATACTTGTTTTAAACTTGTCCCGTAGTGTGATTTTGACAGCGTTTTGTTATCGCGTCGGGAATAAGTTTGGCGGGGAAAGTCGTGTAAATTTTTCTAATTAATTCAAATAAAAATTAATCGCCGACATCAGCGATTAGTCAAAATTCTACTACGGGAT
>LBWB01000046.1 GCA_000993405.1 Candidatus Woesebacteria bacterium GW2011_GWB1_39_12
AACTAAAACAAATCATCAAAGAAAACAATCTCGGAGAACTTCCTTCTGATAAATTGTTTAAATACAATAAATCAACAGGAAAGTTTGATAAACCAAAAGCATTGAAAGAAGATGTGTCTGATTATAATTTTGGCGACGTTCTTAGAAAATTACAGCATTATTGGAAATCTGAAATAGAACAATCTAACCGCGATACTTTCTTTAAGGAATTGGTTTCTTCTCTAAATCGTTTGTATCTTAAATATTAAAGGAAATATGTCAAAACAACTATTAATAGATGCAGCGGGTGTAGGTGGATTATTCCAAGTAATCTCCGGGCTCATAAACGAATCAAAATCGGAACGTGGATACCCACTTGTAAAAGGTATTCTTCAAAGAGAAGATGCACTTAATCAAAATCGCCGGGTATATCCATCTGAAATTCTTCGAAGAGAAGCAAAAAAATACGGACAACTAATAAAAGAAAGACGGGCACTTGGAGAACTCGACCATCCAGATTCACCTGTTATTTCACTTGCCAACGCATCACATAACATCGTGGCACTCGAATGGCAAGGCAAAGACTTAGTAGGAACCGTTGAAATTCTTCCAACTCCAAACGGAAACATTCTTAAAGAATTATTGAACGCAGGAATTATGTGTGGTATTTCTTCTCGTGGAATGGGTTCGGTTCAAGAAGTAGTAAATGAAGAAGACGGTCAACCAAAAATGATTGTACAGGATGACTTCGAGATTCTATGTTGGGATTTCGTGTCAAACCCAAGTACACAAGGTGCATTCATGAGGCCACAAGGCAAAGTACATGAAGGAGTTTTAATGGAAGGAAAATCAAATATACCAGTAAATAAGTATGAGAAGATAAATAGTATCATTTCAAATATTATTAGTATCATTTCAAATATTATTTGTGACTATACAAAATCAACAAGTGGAAAGTAAAATTTTAAAGTCATTTATCATCAATGAAATTCGTAAACTTCTTTCGGAAGATATGAATGAATATACACGTAATGACGGAGTTGAGTTTAAAATTGGTGATAACATAGCGTTCGACGCTCAGTACGGCGGAAGAAAAATGGCCCGAATATTATCAATAAGAAAAGAACCATCGGGTATAGTGTACGCCCGGGCTGGTACAGTACCAAGGGTAAATCTAGATTCAAAAAAAACAAACCATTATAGAGGAATGGGAATAGGTAAAACAGGATTATAAATTATGAAACTAAAATCATTATTAAAAGAAAACAATCTCGGTCAACTGCCATCCGATAAACTTTTTAAGTTTAATAAAGCAACAGGAAAATTCAACAAACCAATATCAGAGGCGTTTTCTAAAATGCAAGTCGCAACAGTCATTGGTGCAATAGTAGGAGTTGAAACATTTATACACCATTTATACACAGACAACAACTTGAAGCACACTCTGCCAGGTCTACTTGCAAGAATTAGTACAAAGGCAGACTCTTATATTAATGAATTAAAAGAATTACAGAAGAAACTTAAATAACATGAAAACACTCAAACTCAAACACCTCATCAAGGAGGAATGGACCGATCAAGGTAAAGGTTTATCAACTGAAGAAAAACGATCTTTTCTCGAAGCCATTTCTAAATTCAACGAGTTCGGAAAATCAATATATCGAGAAAGCAACCTCAAAGAACTCGCAGAATCAATAGGCAAGATTGTGGAAACTGCAAGTCATATTACAGTATCAGAATCTGAAGGAACTTTTGATAGTGTATCGGTTGGTCGACATATGAAATCACTAAACGAGTCAATGAAATTATTCGGTAAAACCGCAACTGAAATGTCGACACTTCAACAGCGCCTCGAATCCTGTTTTGGGGATATTGGTACGATCTTAGACCGTTATTACGATATACATGAAATTCAAGAATCAATTGATAGTATTAAAGAATCCAAAATAGTAAAAACCAAAAAATAAGTTACATGAGTAATCAATCAAAATCATCACTTCCAGGTCCATGGATAGGAGTAAAAGTAATGGACGGTAATATAAACAATGCATTAAAACTATTAAAAAAGAAAGTTAAAGACGCGGGATTAGTTGAAGAATTACAAGACCGACAGGCATTTGAAAAGCCATCGATCTCCCGCAGAAAAATTCTTAAGTTAGCGAAATTTAATCAAAAAATATGGGACAGGGACAACACATGCAAACAATAAGTCAACCATCATCGAATATCGAACATCTTCGGACGCTTTTACATAAGCTCAACGATGTAGACCATGAATTTCATGTTGGGTTCGAAAAACTAAAAAAAGAAATAGTAGATTTCAAACCACTTAATGGTGTTACATCAAGTAAAGAAAAATTAGGTCATTATGAATCATTTCATCACTTGTTATTAAACATAGCACGTGAGTTCAAATAGTATGGAAAGCGAGATGGCAAAATCAGAATGGGGTGAATATAGCCGATTGGTACTCAATGAACTTGAGCGATTGAATCAAGGTCAAATTGAGATTAAAGCGGATCTGGCAGAATTGAAAATGTCAAATCAAACAATCGTTGATACAAAAGAGTGGAAAAATAAAGTGACAGAAGTATGGTCACCAACCCAAATGCAACAAGCCAAGAACGAAGTATATGGTCAAAAAAATCGTTGGGCAGTTGTAACCGGTATTGTCATTGCAATACAAATATTATTTTCATTATTAGTAATTTTTAAAGATAGACTATTTTAATGTCGGCAGTCAAAGATTTCTTCAAACACGAACTTAATAAAATACTCAACGAATCAGTCATTTTCTTCAAAACAATAGGAAATGGCAAGCTTGAGTTTCTTAAGGATCAAACTCATTTACTCGGAACTCTTGATATTAAAGGTGTATGTGAAACCGAAGGACAACCTGAATTTAAAGATTTATCTACTGGATTAAAGCGTATGAAAATACCATTTAAAACCGAAGAAACATACGGCGGTTCACCTAATATTATATTGACACAAAATAATGTTAAAAAACTGTTAATGACATTAATATCAAAGAAAAGAACAGCATAATTTAAAAAAATATTTTCCAAAAATCATAGTGTTTGAGAAAATCTCATATACTTATTAATGTAACGATGTAACAATCGTGGCCCACCAATATACTATTAACCATATAGTATTAAGTAACAAACTCCAATTATACCTTCTAATAGGCATATTTCCTAAATTAAATTAAGGACAAATCATGAAAAAAGATTTATTAAAAGAAGCTATCGCCGACGCGAAAGCAGTAAGAGAAACTGCACTCGCCAACGCCAAAATAGCACTTGAAGAAGCTTTTGCGCCGAAACTACAAAGAATGATTTCAGCAAAGCTACAACAAGAAATGGAAGACGACGAGGAAAATCAAGAAGAACCGGTAGTCGAAGACGAAGTACCAGTTGAAGATGAAATTCCAGTCGAAGACGAGGTAACCGAAGATGAAGTACCTGCAATTGACGATGAAGAAATTCCCGTTGATGACGAGGTAACCGAAGATGAAGTACCTGTTGCAGACGAAGAAATTCCTGTTGATGACGAACTTGAAGTAACAGAGGACGAAGAAGTACCTGTTGCAGACGATGACGAAGTTGAACTTGAATCAATCATCAAAGAACTCGAAGCAGAAGACGAAGAAATTCCTGTTGAAGATGAGGTTCCTGTTGAAGAAACAACAGAAGGCGAAGAAGACGAAGAAGTTTCAATTGAAGAAGTGATTAATGCACTTCGCGAAGATGATGCATTCCAAGGCGATTCAACACCAGACGGGGAAGCCTCCGCCGAAGCAGAAGAAGACGAAGAACTGCACGAAGACGAAGTACCAGTAACGGATGAAGTACCAGCCGAAGACGAGGTAACCGAAGTAAAAGCAGAATTGAAAGAAGCTTACAAAGCAATTCAAACAATGCGCAAATCACTTAATGAAACAAATCTTCTAAACGCAAAATTGTTATTCTCAAACAAATTGTTTAAAACTTACGACCTTAACGAAGGACAAAAACGTAAAGTAATTGACAATTTCGACCGAGCACAAACAATACGTGAAGTGAAGTTGGTTTATGCTACATTAGCAGAATCATTTAAAATGCCGACAAAAAGAAAAATCAATGAAAGTGTTGCCTCTAGAGTAGTAGGTACCACCGCCCCGAAAAAAGAAATTTTATCGGAAAGCAATGCAGTTGATTTCGTTTCTAGAATGAAACACCTTGCCGGTATTAAACCACAAGTAAAACAACCAGTTAAAAAATAAAGGAGGCCATTATGGCAAATGAAGTAAAACAAATTTTAAATGAAACAACCGTCAACCATCGTAATCAGATGCAAGACACCAAGGGACTTGTCGCCAAATGGGCAAAGACAGGACTTTTAGAAGGAGTCGACGCAGAATACGAACGTCACGGTATGGCGATTCTATTGGAAAACCAAGCAAAAGAGCTTGTATTAGAATCATCAAGAATGGGAACAGCAGCAGGATCAGAAGAATGGTCTGGAGTTGCTTTACCACTTGTACGAAGAGTATTCAGTGAAATCGCAGCTAAAGATTTCGTAAGTGTTCAACCAATGAACTTACCTTCGGGTCTAGTTTTTTGGCTTGATTTCAAATACGGAACCGCACAGCCTGGATTTAATACCACTGCAACAGACTCACGCAAAGAAGAAAATTCATTGTTCGGTGTAACATCCGAAGCAGGCGATCCACGTAATGGATTATATGGTGCAGGTAAGTTTGGTTATTCAATTAACGAAGCTTCTACATCGTTACTATCACTTGGCGCAGGAGCAACTGACACATCAACATCATCGTTTTCATTATCAGATGCAAACTTTGACAGTGATTTTTCCGCATCGATTAATTTGAGCACTAACTATCAATTGGTGACCGTACCAACTTCATCGTTGACACGCCCCGACTTAGATGGTATTAGAGCATATCAAATATCCGGTTCTGGAATTGTTGCTTACTACCCAGCATATACACGTCTTAACTCAAACAAATCTGCAGTTATTTTCGTGGTATCCGGTTCAGGAGCAATTGTTGATGATTCGATCGAAGTAAAGTATCAAATGCAACCAACAGATGTTACTCGTGGTGACTTTGAAGAAGGTGGTTCAAACCAAACTTCTAACCCACTTGATATTCCTGAAATCAATATTGAGATGAGAAGCGAAGCGATTGTCGCAAAAACAAGAAAACTGAAAGCAATCTGGACACCGGAATTTGCCCAAGACTTGAACGCTTACCACTCAATTGACGCAGAAAATGAATTGACATCAATGTTATCAGAATATATTTCCCAGGAAATTGATCTTGAGATACTTGATATGTTAATGCAAAATGCGTTGACCACAGGGTATTGGTCGGCAAAATTAGGTCGTATCTATGATAAAGCCTCTGGTACATTCATGGCAGATCCTAATATCGCAGGACAAGCTTACAACCAAGGAACATGGTTCCAAACACTTGGAACTAAAATCCAAGCGGTAAGTAATGCAATTCACCAAAAAACAATGCGTGGCGGTGCAAACTTCCTTGTATGTTCACCAAAAGTAGCAACTGTAATTGAGTCTATCCCAGGATATGCCGCAAAAACAGATGGTAGTGCATGGGGAACAAAATCATTCGCAATGGGAGTTCAACAAGTAGGAGCGATTAACACACAGATTACCGTGTATAAAAATCCTTATATGTTGGAGAACACCGTGTTAATGGGATATCGTGGAACTCAGTTCTTGGAAACAGGAGCCGTTTACGCACCGTACATTCCGTTGATCATGACACCATTGATTTATGATCCAACTAACTTTAC
>LBWB01000047.1 GCA_000993405.1 Candidatus Woesebacteria bacterium GW2011_GWB1_39_12
TAAGATGAAAAGCCTAAAGTTCCTTCAGAGTGAATCCCCCAGCCCCAGCAGTTGTAGGTATTTGGCGGGATTATTTTACAAAGATTAGATTCTTGTTGGGCAATTGCGGTGGTTAGGCGGTAGTCGATGTTAAATTCATCAGCGGCTTGAACAATATAACCGGCAAATGAAACCAAAGGAGATTTATATCTCAAAAGGTAATTTTTGATAATTTCAGGCCTGGCGTCGGATGATTGAACTTTTTCTGAAATCGAAGGAAAATCGATAGGTAAAGATGCATATATTCTGGCACCGAGAACAGTGGTGGTATCACGATTAATTAATTTTAGATTTTGGCTTTCTAATTTATTATTATTGAATGAAAGTAATGAATATAAACTTGCGCCGAGCGTTAGAGGGGTAACACTAAAGAATACTATTGCCAGAATAATATTCTTCCAGAACGAAAAGCTATTCTCTTTGCTATTTCCCATCACCTTTCAGGATGCCACAAAAGAAGGGTTGAGTCAAGAAAAAGAAAAGATTTTTTCTTAAAAATAATATATCCCGATCCACCCGGTTCATACGAATTTAAGGATATCTTAATAATTTCTAATTTATTCCCTTTTTCGTCAATGACTTTTAAATTGTCTTTAGTCCAGATTGTTTGACCTGTATTTTCAACAAAGAGAATACCGGTAAAAGCTAATATTTTTGAAACTGCCGCTTTTTCTTCCTGTGGGGGAATACCCTTAGTTTTGGGAAGTTTTTGTATATTTTCATAAAGATTGTGATAATTGCCGTTGTTTTTCCAAGAAAATATATCAAAAGGAGGAAATTCGTAGTTGAGAATAAAAGGAGTAACGGCAACTATTTTGTTATTATTCCATATATTTTCAAAAGCGAAGTTAAATTTTCTACTAACAATCTCCTCATTTAACTTATTTTTAGACCAGCCTGTTTCCGTAATAAATACAGGAAGTTCTTTTTTGACGCCTAAGTTTTTAAGAAAAGATAATTCCCATTCAAACGTTCTAATTGTTCCACGTCCACTAGCATATTCCGACCCTGAGAAATTCGGATTGGGGTAAGAATGAGAAGCCCAACCGTCGACAAGTTCGAAAATATCAGGTTCTTTTTTAATCATTCGAAGAAGATAGGTAGATTCATCTAAAGAACCTTTTGTGGTTGGAAGCGATGCATCAAACCCTGATGGCATGACAAAATAATCAGGATTTGTCTGTTTTTAACAACCCAGTTTAAGGAGTTTAAAAAAGAAATCCAGCTATCAATTTCTCCAATAACTGGTTTTTTCCAATTACCGTTTTCTTCTTTAGTCGCAATTCTTACAATGGGGATAAGATGAAGTCTCCGCATTTTGTTAAAAACTTCCTGCCAAAGGTTAACGGTACGGTTATTCTCGGCGATGACTAATGTGACATATCCCCAATCACCGCCATTCGAATTAACTAATTTTGCCGCATCTTCAAGATCGGCAATATTGGCGATATGGATCCCAAAAGAGTTATTGGGAACGGCTAATGGATCAAAAATTGCTAAAACTGTTTTGGGAAAAGTGAAAGTCATTAAAAAAAGAATAATAAGTGCAAATTTACGCATATAGATATTCTAACAGAAGTTTTTGATATAATACGCCTTATAGGGGCAAGTGGCGGAACTGGCAGACGCGCAGGCTTCAGGAGCTTGTGGGCTTTACAGCTCTTGGAGGTTCGAATCCTCTCTTGCCTACACAACAGGTGTAATTCAACCTCATATTCGGTTGAAATAGATTGGTAGACACTTGGATTTTACATCTAAAGACATTGAGCAAGTTAGGAATTTCAAAAGAATCCTTAAATTAGATAATAAGATTTGCCTGAAATATCGAGGTCCTGATAGAAACAAATATTATAATAGGATACAGTTTGGCGACGTTAAATTTTATAGATTTCTTGTTTCAATTGATTTGTCTCCTAAAAAGTCAAATATTATTGAAAAAGTTGTAGTTCCCGATAAATATTTTAGGGATTTTCTGAGAGGTTATTTTGACGGTGATGGATATTCATATTCGGCTTGGGACAAAAGATGGAAATCTAGTTTTTTACTATATATAGGATTTACTTCCGGAAGCCTTGAATATCTATTGTGGTTAAGAGAAAAAAATTAATAGTTTTTACGGGATAGTGGGTTTTATCAAGCATAACGGGATGTTTGCCAATTCGTTGATGTATGCGAAAAAAGAGTCAATTATATTGCTTAGAAATATATACTATAACGATAGTCTTATTTGTCTTAAACGTAAGAAGTTTAAAATAATGCGATCTTTAGGTATAATTGAAAGACAAGCGGGGATGCTGAAACGGTATACAGGCACGCCTAAGGAGCGTGTGTCTTAACGACATGGAGGTTCAAATCCTCTTCCCCGCACCCAAGTGCGAGCTGTCGGGTCGGCGCCTAGCGCCGACCATTGGTTTTGGGCTTCTCCACGGACTTTTTTGTTTTCTAAGTATAGGTTCGAGCCGAAGATTTTTAAGGCGAGAGCCTTTTTAGCTTGTTTGTCACTATCTGTTGCTACTTTATCGCAATCTTTCGCCTCATTTATCCATTCCCTCATAGGTTCGAGCCAAGAAAAACGATTTTTGTTAAAACCGGAAATAAGTTCTTCAATTGATTTCTTTTTAGAAAGTAATTCTTCCTTTTTAGTTAAATAACTTTCTCTATCTATTACTTGATCTAAAAAGGAATCAAGAACAAATTGAAGTTTGATTTTTATTTCAGTAAGTTCTGTTTCTTTAGTTTTAACAAAATCGTTTGAAGATTGGGATAGGTCAGATTCTTCTTTATCTAATTTTTCTAACATCTGATTAGCCCAATCTTTTCTCAAAGAAACTTTTGTGAGTAGTGAAGAAAGCTGGCTCTCTACTTTATCCTCTCTAATATAAGGTTGAAAACACTTCTTTAATTTATTCTTCTTCGTGCAGTGGTAATAACAGTAGGTAACTTCTCTATTTGTACCTTTATAGTATTTAGTCTGATTTTCACCGGTTACCATCATGCCACACTCCCCACAACGAAGAAGACCCAGGAAGGGTTTTTCAACCTTGGGCTTGACTTGAGGCCTACCTCTTTTCTTCATGACTTCGGCAACTTGATCAAAAAGTTTCTTTGAGATTATTGGCTCGTGTCTGCCCTCAAATAGTTCTCCGTTATAATTAAAGTTTCCATAATAGAAAGGATTTTTTAAGATTCTTTTGACTCTATCTTTGGGAAAATTTAATTTACCTTTAGTGAGAATACCTTTCTGAGCCAAAAAGTTTGAAATATCAACTAAGGTATATATCCCTCTTGAATAAAGCTCAAACACTTTTTTAATAATTAATGATTCTTTTTTATTAATAACAATTGATTTAACACGGCTATCGTTAATATACCCAATTGGAGCTTTAGAAGGATATTCGCCGCGCCTGACTTTTTGGCGAAGACCTCTTTTAGTATTCTCACTTAAACTATCTACATAATACTTGGATTGACCGAAAGCGATTGAAAGCATGAATTTTCCTTGAGGAGTGGGTTCAAACCAAAAGGTATTGAATTTGAGGGCAGACAACATACCTCTATCAATTAGGTAAATAATTCTTCCTCCGTCAACTGAATTTCTCGCAAGTCGATCCGGGTGCCAAGCAAGTATTCCACTGGCCTCTCCCTTCTCAATTTTCTCAATCATGCCATTAAATATTGGTCTCCCTGGAACTTTGGCAGACTGTTTTTCAATTAGTTCCTCGACAATATTTAAGCCCTCACGCTTAGCCAGTTCTCTAAGTTCGACAAGCTGTGCTTCAATAGATAATACTTGCTTGTCTTCCACATCAATAGACTTTCTTGAGTAGAGGAAGAATTTATTTAAACCAATTAAATTGGGCATTAATTATTTATATACCCGTAACTATACCGAAGCAATATATCAAATACTATCAATATATTTACCTAATTGATTTGTCTTGTTTGTTATATTCTGTGTTTAAAAAGTCCGTGGGGAAGCCCAAAACCAATGGTCGGCGCTAGGCGCCGACCCGACAGCTCGCACTTGGGTGCCAATATACAAACTGGCACGAACTTATTTTACTAAAAATTTCTGAATTTAGCCAATTTAAATTTTTAGCCAAGCTTTGCTTATCAACTTTTTATTTGCGTCAAGAAAAGGGGTTAAAGGGGAAATGAATTGACGCAAAACCTTATTGTGTTAGCTCAGGCCGCTTTGCGGCCTTCGCTTAACTCTCTTTCGTTTGCTCGCTCCTTCCAGTCGCTCGCAATCCGCCAAACGTGCCTATTGATAACATTAAATACTCAAACGGAAATACGAACAATTTTTTACTACGAAGTAGCAAGCTACGCTTATACAATTTCGGTTATTCTTTTGCTAATTTCTTCATTCTCTCCTGTTTCCGTATATCTAGCCAGGGGTCCGTCGCACTTTTTACAATAGCCTCTAAAAATAGTGTCGTTTAAATAATTAATAAATATTTCATAATTTATTACCGTTGAATTGCCCGGCAAACCACATTTGTGACAAAAACAATTTGTCAGAATTTTTGTTTTGAAGAATTCCCACTCCTTGCCCAATACGTACTCGAGTTGTTTCTGAGTAATTCTAAAATCTTTTCTTTTATACATTCATAATTTATATTACAACTTTTTATTTCTTACCGCTTTCTAGTTCCAAGCTTTTTATTTCCGGCAAACTTTTGCCAATGACAGCCTGCAAATCCCCATACATTCCGTGAGTGTGGTCAACAACCTTTCTTATCTCTTTTTCTTGTCTTGCCCACTTAACATTGAAATATCTTTTTTCTTTTTCCAGTTCATCCTGCAAATTGGTAAAGGCATCAACAATTCCTTCAACTCGATTTTTGAATTCAGTACCAGTCAAGTATTGATACAAAACCTTCATTTTTTCATCTTTACCTTCGCTTGATTGACGCTCGTGGTACAAACTGACTAAATTAAATCTTAAAGACCAGGAAAGGGGAATGAAATGTTTCCAGCTTACTATCCATACTCCCTCTTTATAGGCAAAGCTATCAACTCCTTCCGGCAGTTTTACGGAAACCAAAACCGCTAAATCAGCTTTTGCCTGTCTTTGATCTTCTTTAAGTTTACTAATCCAGCCGTTAGTCCATTCGGCGTTTTTACTTTCCCATAAAATCATTCCGCAACTTCTTCCGAGTTTATCGACAACTTCTTGTGAAACATCAGCTCCTCTTTGTCCTTTTTTAACTTCAAGGATTTTATCTGTATGAAATTCTGATTTTAGTTTTGCTTCAAGCTCCAATTCTAAAGTTTCTCCTTGTGTTTGTTGAGAACCTTGCTCTATTTTCTTTCTTAATTCTTCGTTTGCCTTAAGAACATCCTGCAATTTTTTGTCTTTTTCCAAATCTTTGAGTTTATGTTCATCTTCCGCTTTTTGTCTTGCTTCATTTTTAATCTTCCCTTCCTCTTCCATTAATTTTTTCTTCATCTCAATTTCGCGATCTTCATCTTTTTCTCTAAGTTTTCTTACTTCTCCTAAGAGTTCATCAATTTGATCGATTAATTTTTTATTCCTTTGTTTCTCAGAATCTAAATCTTTTCCAAACCTGACAGATATTTCTTCTTCAGCCTTTCTTTTAACTTCTTCTAAATCGGCTTTATGCTTAGCTTCCAAAGACGCACTAACCTGTTCTTCAATCTGATGTTTTAAAGCGTCAGTCGGTTCAAACTCTTTATGACAATACGGACATTTAATTGTATTTTTCATTTTTGGCCATTTCCAACCATGAACAAATTCCCCGACAATTCTTTTTTGGCAATGGAGGAGAATCGTTGTTTAAAATACCCCGCGCTTTTAAAAGAAAATTCGGAATAATCTCCGGCTGAAGATCAATTTCCAGCGATTGAATAGTAAAACCAAGACGAAAATCTTCGTCTGAATCCAATTCCTCTTTGGGTTCGCAATAGAGAAGTGAAAGTTTGTGGTGAATTTGGCGGTTTTATAATCCACAATATGATACGAGCCATCGTTCATCTCAAGAACTTCGTCGGGATCTCCTGTTAAAATCCAGTTGCCGTATTTAAGCATAGGAACACTGATTCTGGGAAATTCGATGGGCCTAGCGGCATTTTTTATCGGCAGCCATTCAGGAAGGCAATTCCGTTCCAAGTAAGACCGCTTAACACTTTTTTTAGTCAGGCTGTCAAGAGTGCTGAAAATTCCGGGGAAAATGCTGGGGGCTTTGCCTAATTTCCTTTCAATCCAAAAACAGCGCG
>LBWB01000048.1 GCA_000993405.1 Candidatus Woesebacteria bacterium GW2011_GWB1_39_12
TGTGTTTTTGTTAAAGATGGAGAAGTGTTGATAGAGAGTGCATCAACCAGTTTTAATAATTCTAATTGTGAGGGGATACCTATAAATTTTAGAGAATTACCTCTAAATCCAGGTGAAAGAATGCATTTTTGCGATTCACTACACGCCGAAAGAGTCGGGGTGGCAGAAGCTTCAAAAAGGGGAGTCTCTTTAGAGGAGTCTACTGCCTACCTGACGAAGTTTCCCTGTCGATCCTGCGCACTAAGTTTAATTTCCGCAGGAGTGAGGACTATTGTTTTTGGTCAAGATTCTTATGGACTAGGTGAAGTAGCAGATTTATTTGATACAAACAAGATTGCCCTTAAGAGACTGACAAGTTAGGTTGCCACGGGCATAAACATTTTTTCGTGAGCTTGATAGTTATTTAGTTTGAAATCTGCGGGCTGGTGACCCTCATATATTGTTGCGGAAGCTGGTCCTTCTATAGTAACCGTTGCTCTGGGAAGAGGTTCTCTTTTAAGTAATTCCTTAACTTTTTCAATTTGCATTTCATAGATCTGGCCGTCTTCAATGTGGGCGGTAAGCGTCCCCGGTGGAATGCCTAATTCCTTGGCCACTAGCATTTGAATTAATCCCCAAACTGCCCAATCGTGCGGAGCACCTGCAGGAAGATCGGCGCTTCTATGGGTCATTGCCATATCCAGTCTTTCCTCATACTCTCCCTCTCGAACTCTGTATTTCATGCGAGAGAAATGTAGCTGGGAAATACAGTTTGCGACATTGACACGCTTCACTCCTCCAATTTCTACATCCTCGAGATTCCATAAACTAACTACTGCCCTACGGGTTTCAGGTGCCCTTTTCAACATTTCTATAAGTTCTTTTAACTGATCGGTTCGGCCATTCCAATGTCTTAATTGGTAACCATAGACTGGACCCAATTCTCCTTCGGGGGTACCCAGTTTTCTTCTAGAGTCCTCGGCCCATCTAGTCCACAAAGTCAATCCGAATTTCTCTTCTGCTTCTTTCGCACTTGTGCTGCCGGAGAGTATCCAGAGAGGTTCTCTGGTAATTATTCTTTCCCAAGATGCCCGCAAATCTATTGTGAGCGTTCCTTCTGGTTTTTCACCATGCCTGGGGACACCTTTTGTAAGAGTTCTGTCAAGTAAATTTAGGTACTCAACCATGGCGAGATGTTATCTTTTAACCTAGGAGAGGTCAATAGTATCCTCTGTCCGTTCGTAGACTAGATACGAAAAGCTAGTAGCTTCAGCTTCTGAGCGGTGTCCGGCCGAAGTCTCGACAACCTTCCACTTTGAAAGGTCGATTTCCGGAAAGAAGGCGTCGGCTGAAAATTCTTTATCGATGGCTGTAATGTACATCCTTTCCACAATTGGCAGTGCTTGAGCATATATTTCTGCACCCCCAATTATAAAAGTTTCAGATTCGTCTTCTACAACTCGTAAGGCGTCTTCTAAGGAGTTGACGACGATACAACTCTCAGGCGCCCTGTAATTTCTATTTCTGGTAACTATAATATTCTTTCTTTCGGGTAAGGGGCGTCCTATGGAATTAAGTATTGACTCAAATGTCTTTCTACCCATTATTACAGTATGATTTCGCGTCAATTTTCTAAAATATTTTTGGTCTTCTGGAAGTGACCAGGGGAGATTTCCTTCCATTCCAATTTCCCCATTTTTCCCAATAGCTGCAACAATTGAAATTCTCACAGTAGATATCGAGAGATGATATACTTACTTGAAATTTTTGTCAAAAAAATTTAATCTCTTTTTTAAAGAAATGGTTTCGCCCGATTTAGAGCCGCAAAAGATTAAAGTAAAAGAAAGAAGTTCCTCTAGAGAGGAGTTTCTTAGGCGTTTCTCCGGTTTTGTGACGCAACTTTCGGATGTCGAGAGAGAACTTCCTCGTCCTGGCGATGAAAGATTGAGTCAAATTGCTGGTGTATTAAATAAAGAATTGGAAATTGAAATGAGAAGGCTATCCCCAGACGAGGCACAACTTCTAAATATGACTTACGGTCTTTGGTGTCTAAAAAATGAGGTCCCCATGACAGTTCATATACCCGAGGTTAAGCCTTTTGTTTTGGGGAAGGGGGTGCAGGAGCTTTCCATGGAAATGGGTGGTCCAATTGCCACGGGGAAGTCGACACTAGCAAAATTTTTAGCCGAAGAAATTAGGGCAAAAGTAGAAAGAGAAAGATTTGACCCTTCGGGAAATCCATTTCTCGATAGGTCATATAAAGACCACGGGTTTATGCTTCGGACACAAGTTAAATTTTTACTTGACAATATTTTGGTTGGCCTTAGAAGCAAATTTGATGGAGGTCGTTGGGTTAGGGACACAAGTGTTCTTTCGGACATTTACGTTTTTATGGAGTGGAGAAAAAGGGCGGGGATTGTAACGGAGGAAGAACACATGGCTTATATGGACCTTGTAAGGTTATTAAAACCTCTGATTCCAAGACCCGATCTTCTCGGAATTTTGGTGCCTACCTCAGGGGAGAGACTAATGGAGGGCCTCCGGGAGAGAATGATGGACAACCCCAAGGATAGAAAAATGGAGGAGAGAATAAGTAAAGAAGATTTAGACATTTGTATCGAGGCAACCAAAGATGCCGTGTCAGTAATTCGTGAAGAATACGGAATCCAAGTACACGTTTTGGAGATAGATCCCGTAGAAGTTTATAGAGAACCCAGTCTAAGGTACGCCGCGGTCTATAAAATTAGAGAACGATTGGGGCTTCTTAAGGAACTGCTTCTTAAAGATCCGAAAGAAGTGGCCCTAGACATTGTTAAGATTTTTGCAACTTCTCACGAACCCCAGGTTGTAATAGTGCATAGCCCCAGCATGTTTACGGGAAAAACCTCAACACTCAACTTTGTGGCAGAGATGGTTGGGAGTGAAAAAGTGGTTTCTTTTCAACCCGCGTCTGCGCTTCGCTACGGGGAAGAACACATCAATAACATGATAGACAGAGATGGAAGAAAAATTCCCGCATATACAACCCAAAGTAATCGCTTGAGAGACATTTTAACCGAGATAGACCAAATGCGGATAACACCGAGGGAACACCCGTTTATCTTCATTGACGAAGTGATGTTATATATCGAAAGCAGCTCCAAAGAGGCAGTCGCAGTAATCGAAGATCTAAGAAGCAGAGGGTTTAATGTAATTTGCGACGGCATCGATTACACCTTCCAGGAGGAGCCTTTCACTTTTAGTCACGAGCTAGTCGCCAGGTCCATCGGCGACCGCAATTGGCACGAAATAGAACTTGCAACCCGGTGCAAATACTGTGATAAACCGGCTAAAGGTACAAGGAGGCTGACCCCCGAGGGATTAATTGCCGATTATGCAGATACCGCCTACCAAGCAGGGGACAATTACGAACCGGTTTGCTGCGACCAAGACGAAAGCTGCAAAAACCAACCAGAACAATTTCAGAGAAAAGCTCTCCCCTCATTAGAAAACTTCGCCGAAAATCAAACTTGGGAAGCGCCAGATCCGGGACCTAAAGATCGAAGAGAACCGGATTATGAGGAATTCGTCACAAAAAGTATACAAATACGTAGCGAAGTGTCCTCATGGGCAGAACAAGAATTAAAAGTTTTAAGAGAAACCGGCGATTTTAAGAAACTGTTTAATTCTATGAGACGAATTTACAGGCGGTTAAGAAGCGAGAATAGGGATTTCAACAAAGACAGTGTATTAATTCATCCTTATGTTGTAACTACCGAATTAACAGATTTACTTACAAGTCAGTGGCCCGAAGCAAATTCGCTTATAATAAGTGAAGCCCAAAAGTTGGGAATTACACCAGGCCCAAATTATAATGGTGAAAGGCTGAGAGCCTCCAATGTCCTGGCTGAAATTTTGGCAAAAAGCAGGCTTTAAACTATAATATCCCCATATGCAAAAATTGGTCGAATGTGTACCGAATTTTTCGGAAGGAAGGAAAGTTTCGGTTATAAATAAAATAGCCGCCTCCGCCAAAAAAGTTTCCGGCGTTAGGGTTTTAGATACCGAATGGGATAAATCTCATAACCGCTCGCTTGTGACTATAGTTGGTTCTCCAAGGGAAGTACTTTCTGCAGCCTTTGAAATGATTAAAATTGCAACGAAACTTATCGACATGAGAAAACACAAAGGAGAGCATCCGAGAATCGGAGCAACTGACGTTGTTCCTTTTATTCCGATTTCTGGGATAACTGTAAAAGACTGCGTAGTTTTATCGATTAAACTAGCTGAGAGGATAGCAAAAGAGCTTAGAATCCCAGTTTATTTATATGAAGCTGCTGCAAAAAGAGCCGATAGAGTAAATTTGGCAGACGTTAGACGAGGGGAATACGAAGGATTAAGCAAAGAAATTGGGTCAAACCCCGATAGAAAACCTGATTTCGGCCCCAATAAGATGCACCCCACAGCTGGAGCAGTGGTTGTCGGCGCCCGTAAATACTTAATTGCGTATAATCTAAATCTAGATACCAAGGACGTTGGAATTGCCAAAAGGATTGCAGCAAAGATTAGGGAAAAAGGCGGTGGGCTTCCGGGAGTGAAAGTTCTGGGATTTGAAGTTGGAGGATTCGCCCAGGTTTCTATGAATTTAGTTGATTTTGAAAAAACTAATTTCGACGAAGCATTTAGGGAAGTTGAGAAAGAAGCGAAGAAACTCAATGTAGGAATTAGAAGTTCGGAGATTTATGGAATGATTCCCCTTGAGGCTTTAGTTCGTTCTGTTAAGAAAACTTTTAAGGCGGTTGATTTTAATTCCGACCAAGTTTTAGAAAAAAGGCTTTACGAATAAATGAAAATAGGAGAACAAAAAATAAATAAATTTCTAAAAGAGTTGGGAAGTTCTTCTCCGACTCCGGGAGGAGGAGCTGTCGCTGCGGTAACGGGGGCTTTTGCAGCATCTCTAGTTGAGATGGTTGCCAACCTTACTATTGGGAAGAAGAGTTATGAAAAAGTAAGTGATGAGATGCAAAAAATTAAAAAAGAAGCATTAAAAATTAAAGCAGAGCTTATAAGCCTTGCGGATGAAGACGTTAAAGCTTTTGACGCCGTGATGTCTGTTTATAAGTTAAAGAACAAAGAAAAGATCAAAAAAGCTCTTGAGCTTGCGACCCACGTACCGAGTAAAGTAGCCTCACTTTCTGGTGAAAT
>LBWB01000049.1 GCA_000993405.1 Candidatus Woesebacteria bacterium GW2011_GWB1_39_12
TCCAGATTATGTCCGGATTTATATGACCGACGAGCGTCACCAACCTTATATTTTCTTTCTTTATTATCTGAAATATCCAGAGCCTTTATTTTTTGAAGCGGTCAGGTATAACGAGAGGATTTCCAAATCTTATAACTTGGTTTTGACTTTTGATAAATACCAATTTGGCGGTTGGGATCCAATAGAAAGCAAACCCTTGGAGGGAGTATTATATGTAGTTACCCCGTCGCAGTATAATGGTTTAAGGCATAAGGCGTCGTTTGACACAGTTAAAAGCATATATTATCCCGATGGCAGTGAGGCGTTTCATCTAGTGACAGCAAAGAAAAATGAGTAAGCAAAGCTTGGCAAAATCGAAATTTTGTAACCTTTCAGTAGTTTTGGCAACAAGGAATGAAGAGAGCAATATTAGTGCGGTTTTAGAATCAGTAAAAAGTATTGCGGATGAGATTGTCGTTGTGGATGAGAAATCGCAAGACAGAACCCGCGAAATTGCAAAAAAGTATGGTGCTAGAGTTTATGAAGTAGAGCATGAGCCAATATTTCATAAAACTAAACAAAAAGCGCTTAATAAAGCCAAATTTGATTGGATTCTTCAACTTGACGCGGATGAAAGGGTAACGCCGAAATTAGCAAAGGAAATTAAGGATGTAATTGATATGCCTACTGCGAAGATATTAGCAAGACGACCTGGGGACAATAAGAAGTGGGCCTTGTTTCAGAAACACCAGAAAATTATTGAGAAAAGGAATGGACATGTCGGGAGGCCTACTGGTGAGGTCGTTGCTTTCTTTCTGCCGAGGAAAAACATTTTTTTAGGGAAACCTCTTGTCCATGCAGGAGTCTATCCTGACCCAGCAATCCGTTTAATTAAAAACGGTAAGGCTCATTTTCCAGCAAAATCGGTCCATGAAATCATGCAGATAGATGGGGAGGTTGCTTGGTTATTTAATGACTTAGAGCATTATGACTCTCCGACTTTTTCGAGGTATTTAGAAAGGGCTAATAGATATACCAGTTTGACCGCGATGGAATTTGAGCAAAAAAAGTCCTCTAAAAATATTATTGTTTTATTTTTTTACTCGTTTGTTAAACCAATTATGGTTTTTTTGATGCTTTATGTTAGACATAAAGGTTTTCTTGATGGGGTGCGGGGGTTTATCTGGTCAGCTTTTTCTGCGCTTCATTTTCCACTGGCTTATTTTAAATATTGGGTGGGGGAGACAAAATGAAAATTGCGATAGACATAAGTCCTTTGCAAAGCGGCCATAAAAATAGAGGGGTTGGTTTTTATACAAAGAATCTAGTGGAAGCTTTGGGAGATAAAGTTGAAGCGGTGGACTTTAAAAAAACCGATTTATCAAAGTATGACATTGTCCATTACCCGTATTTTAACCCTTTTGTATTATCTTTCCCTTTATTTAAAAAAAACAAGACGGTGATTACGATTCACGATTTAATCCCCTTGATTTATCCCAACCATTACCCACCGGGCTTTTGGGGAAAAATTAAGTTTTGGTTGCAAAAATTGGCTTTAAAGAATGTTGAAGCAATTATTACGGATACAGAAACTTCAAAAAAAGATATTGTTCGATTTTTGGGAATTTCGGCTGAAAAAGTGTTTCCTATTCATTTAGCTCCAGCAAAGCACTTCAGAGTAGTAAATAGCAAGCAAAAGGCAATTATGAAGAAAAAATATGCTCTGCCTGACAGGTTCGTTTTATATGTAGGAGATGTCAATTTTAATAAGAATATTCCTAATCTAGTTAGAGCTTCTAAAATTTCGAGACTTCCATTGGTAATCGTTGGCAAGCAGGCGGCAGAAATAGAAAATCAAGATTTATCTCATCCAGAACTTTTTCATCTTAAAAAGATACTTTTAGAGTTGAAAAGTGAACACGTAATTCGATTGGGCTTTGTGTCGGATGAGGATTTGGTGGCAATTTACAATTTAGCTGCAGTTTATTGTCAGCCCTCTTTTTATGAAGGTTTTGGTTTACCAGTTTTGGAGGCTTTTGCCTGTGGAACTCCAGTAGTGGCTGCAAAAACACAAGCTTTGGTGGAAATTGGTGAACCGGCTTGTCTTTTTGCTAATCCTACAAAACCAAAAGATTTAGCTGAAAAGCTTAAGTTGGTTATTGAAAACAAGAATCTGCGGAATCAATTGGTAGAAACGGGTAAAATTTTGGTCAAAAATTACTCTTGGGAGAAAACTGCTAGGGAGACGTTGAGGGTATATGATGAAAAAGTCTGAGGTTTTCTTCATTATTAGATCATTTATTCTTTGGCGAGTGGCATTATTTTTTGTCGCTTATTTGGCTATTTACTTCATTCCTATTTTTGGGGCAAGTTTTCCATATTATGATCGAGTACTTGAAATAACTCATCTTCCGAACTGGATTTGGGGATTTGGAAATTTTGACGGCGTTCATTATTTGAGAATTGCACAAGATGGATATGTAGCTGCTTTCTCCCAAGCTTTTTTCCCGTTATTTCCACTTTTAATAAGAACAATAGCATCTTTTATTCCTAAAAATGCAATGCTGGATACGGCAATTTATACAGATCCTGCATTTTTTTACTCTGGTTTGATTCTTGCGAATTCAATATTTCTAGCTGCGCTTTTTGTGTTTTATAAATTGATACGATTGGATTTTACAAAGTTGGAAGCAAAGCGCTCAATAGTGTTTCTTTTAGTCTTTCCCACTTCTTTCTATTTTGGATCTGTTTACACAGAATCCTTATTTCTTCTTTTTACAGTTGCGTCTATTTATTTTGTTCGAAAAAGAAGTTTTATTCTGTCGGGCGTTTTTGTATCCCTCGCCACCTTAACGAGAATTTTTGGCGCGCTCTTGATAATTGTTTATTTAATTGAAGTAGTGAGAAACAAGAGTAAGAATAAATTTCTGCCTGCTTTGGGATTGATGATAGCGCCGTTGGGGATTTTGGCTTACACGCTTTATCTTAAAGCCAATTTTGGAGATCCATTATACTTTTTAACGGTTCAGCCTATGTTTGGAGCAGAGAGAAGTTCGGGACAAATCATTTTGTTACCACAAGTAATGTATAGATATTTAAAGATATTTCTGGCGACCAATATAAGCACTCTGCCTTTCTGGAATGCAATGCTTGAGGCTCTGTTTACAATTGTTCCACTGGTGATACTCGTATTATTTCTAAAAAAGATGCGATTCAGCTATTGGTTTTTTTGCGTCTCCGCCTTGATATTGCCCACACTAACTGGAACTTTTTCATCAATGCCCAGATATGCACTAATGGCTTTTTTGATGATCCCATATTTAGCAAATATTGTCAGGAATAAGAAAAACTTCTTTATTTTGGCGAGCATCTTGGGAGTTCTAGCTGTTATACTTACAACGTTGTTTATTAGAGGTTACTGGGTTGCTTAAAATATGAATAAAATTCTGAAACACCCGCTTTTTTCTGGCTCAATTATTATGTTCGGTGGTGGTATGGCTGCCAATGTCATCAATTATATTTATCATCTTTTGATGGGGAGGATCTTGGGACCAATAGATTACGGTAGTTTGGCGAGTATTTATTCTTTGATCTATGTTGTTGCGATTGTGCCGATTTCGACAAGTTTTGCAATAGTGAAGTTTATTTCACAGGCCAAAGACAAGAAAGAACGCGGCTATATTTATTGGGTTCTAAAGAAATTTGTCTTTTGGGTGGCAGTTGTAGCATCGCTGGTCTTGTTGGTTATCTCTCCCTGGGTAGCCCAGTATCTGAAGATAGATGAATTTGCCAGTGTCGTAATGATTGCCCCAATGACATTTTTGTTGCTTATGATATTAACCAACCAAGCCGCCATGCAAGGGCTTCTAAGGTTTATTGGCGTTGTTGGCCCTGGCTTCTCTAGTGCCTTGGGGAAGCTTTTATTTGGCCTCTTTTTTGTGGCCTTGGGTTTTTCTGTTAACGGCGCAGTTTTTGGAATATTGCTGGCGTTAATTGTCACATATTTTTTATCCGTTTGGTTAAGGGGTAATTTATTTGATGAGAAGGCAAAAGCGGGCAGTTTTTCGATACAGAAATTCTTGCATTACGCATTTCCTGTTTTGATCCAAGCTTTGGCTTTTACCGCCTTCTTCACTGTTGACGTTTTACTGGCAAAACATTTTTTACCCGCCTTCGAAGCTGGAATTTATGCGTTCCCAATTGTCATAGGCAAAAAAAGCCGTGGCGAAGCCTACAGGGGAATTTTTTTTGTGTCTTTCCTTTTAACCGTGTTAATTTCGATTTTGGCAGTGTCCCTTTATTGGTTGTTTCCTTCTTTGGCAATTGGCATACTCTATGGGAAGGACTACTTGACCGCTGCTCCAAGTCTCGTTTGGATGGGTTTATTTATCGGAGTTTATACCGCCAATTATATTCTTGTGAATTTTTTACTTTCCATCGAGCGTACTAAAATTGTTTACTTGCCGCTTGCGATAGCCGTGATCCAGGTTGTTGGCATCAATATCTGGCATTCAGGAATTATGGACATAATCACAGTTTCTTTGGTGAGCATGTTGATTCTTTTTGTGGGATTATCTTTGTATATGATCTACACACAGATTCCTAAACTATATGTCAAAAACTAAACTTTTATCTGTAATTGTCCCGGCTTATAAGCACGAGAAAACGATTCGAAGAGATCTGGAAGCGATTGATCAAACTCTTCGTGACGGTTTGCCGATTGGTTATGATTATGAAATTATTTGTGTGGTTGATGGTAGATTTGACAACACAGAAAGAGAAGCTCTGAAAGCAAGGTCATCAAAAATTAAAGTTTTAGCTTATGATGGAAATAAAGGGAAAGGTTTTGCTGTGCGCTATGGTATGGAGCGAGCACGTGGGGAGTTTATTTCATTTTTGGATGCCGGAATGGATATCAGCCCGAAGGGGATTATGATGCTGATGGCTCATATGGATTGGTATAATGCTGATGTTATTGTTGGCTCGAAACGCCACCCCGTTTCCCAAGTTAACTATCCTTTTCTGAGGCGTATTTTAAGTATCGGCTACCATTGGTTTGTTAAAATCCTTTTTGGGATTGAGCTAACAGATACCCAAAGCGGTATTAAGATTTTTAAAAGAAGAGTGATCGACAAAATTCTCCCAAAATTATTGGTCAAGCGCTATGCAATGGATATTGAAATGCTGGTGGTAGCAAAGCATTTTGGTTTTAATAGAATTTATGAAGGACCAAT
>LBWB01000050.1 GCA_000993405.1 Candidatus Woesebacteria bacterium GW2011_GWB1_39_12
GAACGAAGAAAATGTCGTTGCAACACCGTCGTTTACATCATTTGGTAAAACTTTTCAAGAGAGACTTGCGTTTTTAATTCTAGAGGATAGGGTTTTTTCCGACAGAATGTTGGAAGTGCTGAATATTGAATTTTTTGAACTAAAATATCTTCAAGTGTTTGCCGATAGAATTTTTGATTATAAAAACAAATTTAGAACTCATCCTTCGCGCGAAGCAATTGAAATTTTGTTGCGAACTTCATTGGAAAAAGAAAATGACATTCTAAAAAAACAAATAAGAGATTTCTATGCAAAAATGGTTTCCGAATCCAACATCGGAGACTCGGAGTTTATCAAAACTGAGTCATTAGATTTTTGTAGGAAACAAAAATTAGCCGAAGCGATGATCAAGTCTTCTTCGCTGATAAAAACAAATTCATTTGATGAAATAAGCAAAGTAATAAACAATGCCTTGAAGGCTGGCGCAGAAATTGATAATGGCCATGACTATATTAAAGATTTCGAAAAGCGATATGTTGAAAATGTAAGAAATCCAATTCCAACTGGCTGGGACAAAATCGATGAGCTTATTGGTGGCGGCTTAGGAAAAAAAGAATATGGTATTGTATTGGCTTCTAGTGGTGGTGGCAAGTCGATGATTTTAACCCATGTTGCCGCCAATGCGCTTAAGCTGGGTTATAACGTTATTTTTTATACTTTGGAACTCTCACCAGAGGTAATTGGTTTGAGGTTTGACGCTTGTTTAACTGGCATTCCAATTGACGAATTAAGAGATAATAAAAAAGATGTCATTAGTGATATTCAACATATAAAAGGACAATTGATTATTAAGCATTTTGCAAAAAAGTCTGCATCGATAGTAACGGTTAGAAATCATATTTCTAGAATGAAAAATCAAGGTCTTATTCCAGACCTTATTGTATTGGATTATCTAGACCTTTTGAAGCCGTCGAAAGTTCGTCAAGAGTTGCGACATGAAATTGGAGAAACTTATGACGAGTTTGAGACAATGTGCCAAGAAGAAAATGTTGCAGGATTTTCAGCTTCGCAAACAAATCGTGGGTCTTATGGCTCTTCTGTTATCACAATGGAACAAACTTCCGAAGCTCTCAATAAGAATTTCGGCGCATATTTAACGCTTGGTTTATCGCGAACACAAGATGATAAAACGAGAAATACTGGGAGGCTTACGATTTGTAAAAATAGAAATGGCCCCGACGGAATGACGTTCAATATTTTTATGGATACGTCGGTGGTAGATATTAAAGTTATGGACGAATTTGATCCAAAGCAAAATGTTGTTTCTCTTGTTAACGAGGAAGAAACCAAAAGACGAATGAGAGTTAAGTATGAAAAATTTAAAAATGGAGGCAATTTGTAAAATGTCAGATTATGAAAATATGAGCGAGTTTGCTAGAACGATAATGTTGCAACGTTATGCGCACGAATTGAAAGACGGTTCCAAAGAAGATTGGAACAATATTGCATATCGCGTTTCAAAACATGTTTTAAAATCTGTGCACGCTTCAAAAAGTCTCATAGAGAGAACTCATGTCTTCATAAGGGATAGAAAGTTTATTCCAGGTGGACGTTATTTGTATGCCTCTGGAAGACCATTTCATCAAGTTCAAAACTGCCTTTTGCTGCGTGCGGAAGATTCCCGCGAAGGTTGGTCAGAATTGTTGCAAAAAGCCTCTATGGCTCTTATGACTGGAGCTGGAATAGGAATTGATTATTCTGATGTACGTGCAAATGGCAAAATAATCAGAAAAACAGGCGGCACCGCAACTGGTCCAATTTCTTTGATGCAAATGATAAATGAGGTCGGGAGAGGTGTGGTTCAGGGCGGATCTCGTCGATCGGCAATTTGGTCTGGTCTCTCCTGGAAGCATGCTGATGTGCACAAATATATTGGTATTAAAAATTGGTCCGAAGACGTCAAGGCAATGAAAAAGAAAGATTTCAATTTTCCTGCTACACTTGATATGACCAATATATCTGTTCAGCTTGATGATGATTTTTTTGAAGCATTTGGCGATGAAAATAACTTAATGCATTCTCATGCACAATCTGTTTATTGGGCAACAGTTTCGGGCATGCTAAAAAGCGGAGAACCAGGATTTTCTGTTGACGTTGGGAAAAACAAAGGAGAAACCCTAAGAAACGCATGCTGCGAGATAACCTCCCGTGATGATTCAGATATTTGCAACCTTGGTAGCATTAATCTTGCTAGAATATCTTCATTGGAAGAGATGAAAGAAGTTGTTGAAGTTGGAACTGCATTTTTGTTGGCGGGAACAACATATTCTGATGTACCATATGCAAAAGTTGATCAAATCAGAACAAAAAACAGGCGCTTGGGTCTTGGTATAATGGGCCTTCATGAATGGTTGCTTAATAATGGTAAAAAATATGCACCTGACGAAGAATTAGAAAAATATTTGCAAATATATGCTACAAGCACTGAAATGGCTAAACAATATAGTGACAAATGGGAGTTGTCACATCCTGTCAAAACACGTGCCATAGCGCCTGTTGGAACAATTGGTATCGTTGCCGAAACTACAACAGGCATCGAGCCAGTTTTTTGTTTGGCATACAAAAGACGTTATAAAAAAGGTCCAGAACTAACAGAATATCAATATATTTTAGACCCAACTGCAAAACGTCTAATAGAAAAAAACAATCTAGATCCAGATTCAATAGAGGATGCTTATGATTTGTCAAAAAATGTTGAACGCAGAATAGAGTTTCAAGCGTGGGTGCAACAATACGTTGATCATGCAATCAGTTCAACAATAAACCTTCCACCCTGGGGTTCTGAATTGAATAACGAAGGAACAGTGAGAAAATTTGGGAATATATTAATAAAATATCTCCCAAATCTCAGAGGTATTACTTGCTATCCCGATGGTGCTCGTACAGGACAACCGCTCACTCCAATTAAATATTCTTTGGCTTCAAAGCATCTTGGTCAAACATACGTCGAATATGGTGACGTGTGTGAGCTTACAAAAGGCGGAACTTGTGGCTCGTGAGTTGATTTTAGACAAAAAATATTACACTTATGGACTCATGTATGCGCATGCGATTTTTTCGCCAAAATTGAACTTAAGTATATTGAAGATATCAACTGGTTATGATTTTTTAGATTGCGTTGAGAATATAGATAGAGAAAATATAATTTCTGAGGAAAGAGATTCATATAACAGACATATAACATTTAATCATGCTCTTCCAGAATTCCCGTCGACAGGGAAGGCATCACATCTGATGTTCCCAGAAGAGTTTCATTCAGTAGAATATTACCAGCAGTCTTCTTTGGTGGCTGGTTATTTTGATATGATTGGAAGCGCTTTAGATAAAAGATTGTTTGTTATTGACAATTATTTGACATTTATGAAGGGTTTACAGAAAGTAATACAACAGCTTGGAATTACATGTGAAATACATCCTACGATGTTGATTCCATTTGAAAATGCATACCCCAGACATGTTTTGGTAGTTGATAAATGTTCGTTTAATCAATTTCTTGATGTGATACCATCAAAAAGAATAAAACCGAGCAAAGATTTTTGTTGACTTGGTTGAAGATTCTGATATGATTAGTAAAGTTGCTTTGCGACCCGAAGGGAAAATAAATGACAACACAATTAAAGCTTTTTATGGAAAGTGGCGAAAGAGATTATATTCAACACAATATTTTAAATCCAATTTCAAAAGATATGGACAAAATGCGTTTATTTGGAAGTCTGACGCGTGCTCGTATGATGTTAGAAACATCAATTTCGAGGTTGGCTTTTGATAAAAACAATTACGATGTTAGATTAGAAACCGTCAAACAAGATGAAAAAACTTGGTGGATAGTTGTATCTGCTGGTCCTCGTAATTGCGAAGAACGAGTTTCGGTGAATGCTAAAATAGAGTTGCGATAATTTTTGAATATTAACGAAAGGAAGAAAACAAAATGCCAATTATGATAAATGAAGAAAAAAGAGAAAGAATCGAGAGCACCATATCAAGAACAGAAAAAAGAACTTCGAACAAGTTACATCGAACAAGGGTGGCTGAATAAAGAAGAATTTAATTTGGTGAAAAAATCATTTAATTTGCTTAAGCAAAAAACAAATATGGAAGATCTGTCGACAATCTTTGATATTTCAAAGAAAGAAATACCAGAATGAAATTTAGACCAATAAACAAATACCTTCTGGTTCAAAAGTGCAAGGATGATTTTGCATCTTCTTTAATACCAGAGGAGTTTATGGAAAACCTCAGTCCATACACTGTTGTTACGGTCGTTCGAATGTCGAACGACTGCGAAAAAATTTCAAATAACGATTTAACAGTAGTTGTTCAAACAAATGGATTGGAAAAAGTTAAAACATTGAAAGATGATTTTCTGATTGTGTCAGAAAAGTTTGTTGTTGGTGTTTTGGAAAGTTGATGATGTCCGATAAAGCGATTATAATTTTAGATGTTGACGAAGTGCTTAATTCTTTCGGACAGCAACTTGCTGATGTAATTCGTCCTGGTATAACTTCGGCAGAAATAGAATCATTAAAGAATTGGGATATATTTTTGCTTTTTAACGAAGAAGAGATGAAACAAGTTCATAAATTATTGAGTGAAGTTGATTTTTGGGCAAATCTTCTCCCCAGAGAAACATCACAAAAAACAGTTGATCAATTAAGATCGGAAGGACATGAAATCATATTTTGTACTGCCCCATGGCCTTATTGTTTTGGTTGGGAAACAACCAGAAGAGATTGGTTAAAAAAACATTATAATGCTGATGGTAGAGAAGACTTGATTATTACATCAAGAAAAGATTTGGTATATGGGGACATGTTTGTTGACGACAAGCCAGAAAGTGTAACGAAATGGCAAAATAGGTGGTGTACGTATGACACATTTAATTGCCATGGGTTTTTGTACGAAACTCCATCAAATAGCTTTTCGGACGTTTGGCCTCGCGTTAGAGTTATAAATGAACAGTGGGAATTGGTAAAAAAGTAAGTAAATTATATGCTAACCACCAAAAGCACAGTGAAAATTGAAAACGGACACAAGGTTTGGCGCAATAAGCAAGGCCAATGTCATCGCACTGACGGGCCAGCAATTGAACGTGCCAATGGCATAAAATATTGGTACCAGAAAGGCCAATTGCACCGTCTCGACGGGCCAGCAATTGAACATGCCGATGGCACAAAAAAATGGTATCAAAAAGGCCAATTGCACCGCACTGACGGGCCAGCAATTGAACATGCCGATGGCACAAAATATTGGTGCCAGAAAGGCCAATTGCACCGCACTGACGGGCCAGCAGTTGAACGTGCTGATGGCNGTGCGTCAAAACGACGCAACAAAGAAACAATATGTCGAAACATATGCGCAAGCATATGAAATGATGTGCGAGAACTTGAGAAATGAAATATGTTCGTGGTGTGAGGAGTTGAAGTGAGCGGTATTGATATTTTAACAAATGGTGGTTGTACTCTAAAAATGGAAAGAAAATTAGCATCGATTCAAACCATTAACAATATTCGACCAATTGAAGGAGCTGACAAAATAGAACGAGCTTCTGTTTTTGGTTGGGAAACAGTTATTAAAAAGGGAGAATTCAAAGAAGGAGACAAATGTGTTTTTTTCGAAATTGATTCTATATTGCCGTCCCAATGCGACTGGACCAACTTTATGTCGGCAAGAAAATTTCGAGTAAAAACAGTTAAAATAAAAGGACAGCTTTCTCAAGGTCTAGCATTGCCTGTATTGAATGTTTTTGATAATGATAGTTTTGATGTAGGTGAAGATGTTACTACGCGTCTTGGAATAACAAAATACAAACCACCTCTTTTGTCTCTCGCTCAGCAGAAAGAGTGTGCTGGTGTATTTCCTAGTGAAATTCCAAAAACAGACGAAATCAGAATTCAAAGTGCACCAAAATTGCTTGAGGAGATTGAAAACGTACCATTAGTGGCGACTGTTAAATTAGATGGAATGTCTGGAACATTTTATAAAAAAGATGGCACATTGCACGTTTGTTCTCGTAACTGGGAGTTAAAAGAAGGTATCAACGCTTATTGGCGAGTAGCAAAAAAATATAATTTAATTAATATATTACCAGAGGGCATAGCTGTACAGGGAGAAGTTTGCGGTCCAGGAATTCAAAAGAATAGGTTGAATCTCAAAGAAGAAGATTTGTTTGTATTTAATGTTTACGATATTTCGATACGACATTTTTTGGATAACGAAGATGCTAGAAAGTGGTGCAATGAACGTTGTTTGGTGTCTGTGCCTGTCGCATATATGTGGGAACAAGGAAAAGAAACTTT
>LBWB01000051.1 GCA_000993405.1 Candidatus Woesebacteria bacterium GW2011_GWB1_39_12
GATAGATTTTATAATGCCAATATTGATTACTACTCTACTATTCCAAGGATGACAAATTTTTCTGCACAAACAGCCGTTCCATTTCCTCATCTATTTACATGGTATTTGATGGGTGAAATTTATAATATGCGAGGAAAGACCACTAGATCAGATAAATACTTAAATCGATTTGAAAAAGGATTGCAACTTCTGAGTTTGAAGAATAGAAATAAGCAGAAAATAAAGATGCAACCAGCATTGAGTTACATCAGACGACATTTGCGTCAACATAGCGAAGTCCTCGCAGAAAGAATTAGGGGTGATAATAGTTAATGGCTGTTCAAAAGATTCGTAGATTTCAGAGTTCGGGGATGAATTCAGAAGTGAATCCACTACTTTTAGCAGAGGGAGAAACTGAGCTTTTAAGAAATGCGAATAATGATAAATTGGGTTCATGGCAAAAACGAAAAGGCACTTTGTTATTTGGAAATCAAGCCGTATCTGGCAATGATATTTTGGGAATACATCACTATGCGGATTCGGCAGATAATACTTCGGAACCCTTAATAGTAATCAATGATTCTTCGGATACGAATGCGGATGTTTTCAGGATTGTAAAAACTCAACTTAATGGAGCGATTACTACAGCGACTACAACGATTACAGTAGATAGTACATCTCTATTCGCATCTTCAGGAAGTATTGAAATTGAGGGAGATTTAATTTCTTATACTGGAAAATCGGCAACCACATTTACAGGAGTTACTGGCATAGTAGCTTCACACGCAGATAACTCAATAGTAAGACAATGGAAAATTACCCTAGAGGATGACACCGCAAGTAAAAGGGCTAGATTTGCAAATTTTCTTGATAGGGCTATTCGTGTAAATGGCTCGGATGAGGTTAAGGCTTATAATGGATCTTCGTGGGAAACATCAGGTAATCCCCTTAATTTAGATGATTTCGTTACAGCAAATGCCCTTATAGAGGTTTTCGGCGACAGGCTTTATATGGCCGGAGAAAGTTCTCATCCAGATAGATTGTATGGGTCATCATTTCCATCAGTAAGCAACAATATCACATGGTCTACTGGAACTCAAATTTTAGATAGGGTGGGAAGTACAGGATTTTATATAGATATTAATCCAGAAGACGGACAAAACTTGACGGCACTTGAACGAAACGGAAATCTTCTTTTGATGTTTAAGGAGAGGTCTATGTACACATGGGATGGAGCTTCTACTCAAGCCGATATCTTAGTGGATGTAGGTGCTGTTTCACAAGAAGCGGTTATAACCGTGCATAATATTACATTCTTTTTGGGACGTTCTAAAAAGGATTTGGGTATATATGCTTTTACGGGAGGATATCCCAAGCTTATTTCAAGGAAGATTAAAAGATGGATTGATGGAATTAACCAAGCTAATATATCAGATATAGTCATGGGTGTTGATGACGATCACCTTTATTGTTATATAGGTAATATAACATTTACAAATGATTTAATTTATGGAACGAGAACATTTAATAATGTTTGGTTAGTATATACAATATCTCAAGATTCATGGGCTATATATAATGATTTACACGCTCAGGTATTTGGATATTTTGTATCTAGTAATCAAGAATTATTAGTATTTGGAGATAATGGCGGTAAGGTGTTTGAATTTGGAGTTAATGACACAGACGATTCGGGCGATGCAAAAACTCCAATACAAATGGAAATTTGGGGGAATGAAGATACTTTCGGAACACCAGAGCTTCCCATGACACTTCACTCCATAGAAGTATTTTCTCAAAGAGCACAAGAAACTAATGTTCATTATAGATTTGATAGAAGTCATGATTGGTCTAATCTTGGAGCTTTGGGTGGAAGATATTCTTATTTGCCAGCACCACAAAGGTTTGAGGAATCAATGATCGGAAGGACGCTACAATTTTCATTTTTAAACGATAGTGCTTATCATGCTCAAATTGATGGGTTCGTGACAAGTATCGAGGTGGATCAAGATGGCAGGGTAGAAAGGGGACAAGGCGGAAGGGGAACTTATCGCTAATGCCAGTTCTTGAACAAGACTATAAAACTTTAAATTATAATCCGTTTCTAGAAAAGAAAGGCTCTTTGTTCGGAGATTTTGATGGCGAAAGAAATATTCGCAGATCAAGGATTGATCCAGAAACTAAAAAACAAGTTGAAGAAATACAAAAAATAAGAGGAGAATTACTTTCTTTACAAACAGCAAGAAGAGGCAAGGCCGAGATTAAACAATTTCTAGGAAAATTAGATCCTAGATTGTTGGGTGGAGGCAATCTTCCAAGTAATTTAGATTTTACTGGAGAGTTAAAAACCAGGGCGATTACTATAGGAAGGAAGCAATTTACAGTAACTCCTAAAGATGATTTACAACACGTAATAAACAGGGCGAGCGATGCTGGCGGAGGTATTATACACCTTACATCTGGCACATATCGCTTGAGTACAAGTATTATAATGCCTTCAAAAATTCAGATTATTGGAGAAAATACAACTTCGACAATCATTGATTTTCAAGATAGTGGGGCAGGTTTTACGACTGTAGGAACAAGTATTTATAGCACTGGAACAATTACAGGCATTACAAGCTCTATATTCGTAGAGGGTTCGGGAACCTCATGGGTCGCTAATTTAACCACAGATCATCAAATTTTTATTGCAAACAGATGGTATAAGATTGCCTCTATAACGGATAATACTCATCTTGTTTTATCTGAGGGATTTGCGGGAGGAGGAACATTCCCTGGACATACATATCGAGCCGCAAAGATTATTGAGGATATTGAGTTTAGTGAATTAACATTTAAAGATTCTGCTAGTACCGCACTTAGTTTAACCGATGTAAGAAATCTTTTTCTTGAGGATTGTATTATAGAAAGTAATAATAAGGGACTTGTTGTCACAAATGGCATGGAAGCTACCATGGATACAGTTCTGCTTCGTACTAATGTAAGTAATGGAGCGGAATTTAATAACTTCTCATTTTCTGATATTGAAGGATTGTCATCAATCGCTAATGGCGGACATGGTGCGGTGTTGAACGATGTTAATAGCGTAGGATTCGGTATATCAGCATGGTCGGGAAATACTTTGAATGGTGCGTTAATTATAGATGCTATTGATTGTTTCTTACAGATTATTACATCTGCGAACGGACTGCATGGCACTGAATTTGTTTCGGGTAATTCTAACTTATCGGTTTCTGATGCGGTTATGAAAGCTAATGGTTTAGACGGAATTAATCTTGGTTCATCATCGAATGAAATAACAATAACAAGTAGTTTCATTAAATCCAATATTAGACATGGAGTAAATATAGGATCGTCAACTTGTGCTAGAAATATAATCATAGGTAATATAATACGCCTTAATGGGTCTAGTCAAATCACTGACAATGGAACTGATAACGAAATAGGACATAATGTTACCGTATAGTGGGGAAATTTTTTGGGAGATCATTCTAAAATAAAACAAACAGGATCGATAGATATGGATCAGGAAAAATTGATAGAGATCAAAAGGAATGTTATTGCTAACGCAACCGAGATTGATCCAACAGACTTAGATATCGGAGAGATTCGTTTATATTTAAATACTACAACAGCAGTACAAAGGATTTATTTTAATTCTAACGGAAGATTGGCGTATGTCGATTTGACTTTTGTAACATCAACATCAACATCTAGCTCATCGTCATCTTCTATTTCAACATCATCATCATCTAGTTCTAGCTCGTCTAGTTCTAGTTCATCATCAAGTAGTTCAAGTACAAGTAGTTCTAGCTCGTCTAGTTCTAGCTCGTCATCTTCGACTACGCAATCATAGGGGGAAAAGATTTGGCATACACAGTAGGACAAATAGTAGACATAGGTGGCGGGGACACAAACACAATGAGAATAACCAAGGTCGTTGATACTGGCGATTTTCAGTTAATAGATAGGGAAGTAAAGTTTTCAGGTCAAGGCGATAATTATATTCCTCAAACTGGAACAGTAATTTATTTTCCCGCACTGGATAGATTTATTGGCTTCGGCGGGAGATTGGTCGGAAGTAGTTTTAGAGATGCTTTATCCACAACAAAACCTAGTGAACTTATAAATCCTGCCCGTGAAAAATTACGACAGCAGATTGAAACAGGCGGTGAAGGTGAAATGACTCAAGAACAAAGAGCGAAGTATGATAATATTCATGCTCCTTTAACGCTTGATGAAATTAGTAAATTACCTAGTGTAAATGATATTATTGCGAAACAATTAAGGGTTTAAATGATATTATTGCGAAACAATTAAGGGTTAATGATCCTAGGAGTAAAGTAGAAATTCTCAAGGAGATATTATCAAAGCCATCCTCGGCAGAGGCGACTGCGAAGGTTTCATCTTCCACGGGGCAAACGTTAGGAGCAAAACTTGAACAAACTACTCAAAAAACTCAATATACAGATTTGGTAGGTGATCCCAATACAAGAACAATAAGTAATCAAGTAACTGGCAAACAATATTCAACGCCAGAAGAATTAGCAAAAGATTTGGGCATTGATTCCACTTTAATCCAGTGGGATAGGATTAATATGACCACATCTGGTGCTCAGCAACCACCGGCAGGACAACCTACGACCACTCCTCCGCCAGGACAATCTGGTGCTACGCCACCACCAACACAGACTCCCCTAGCGAGACAACCTCAATTAGTAAGTTTTACCGAAGGACCTGCACAATTTAAAATTTATGATATATCGGGCGGACAACTAAGACATGTAACCGCCGAAGAATTTAAGTCCAGAGGATTAAATCAGGATCAGGTTCAAAAAATCAGTCCAAATTCTGTAAGCCTTGAAAGATCTGAAAATGATCCTAGAGTTTTTTCTAATATTAATGGAACTAGGGTACATATTCAAAGCGTAGAAGCGTTTACCGATGCTGGATTTGATTGGAATAAGGTAAATATTATTACAGGACAACAAAGACAGGAGGAAATGAAATCTGGCAACCTTATTAGATTTACAACAGGAAATCAAGTCTACGACATCTCAACTGGTGAATTATCTCCTATTAGTGCTGAAGATTTTGCAAGATTGGGTTTGAGTTGGGATGATGTGAAAAATATGGATCCCATGCTTATGGGACTTAGCAAAGATCCTAACACTCAAAATGTATTTGTTAAAATCAATGGCAAGGACATTAAGGTAAGGGATATGCAACAGTTTGATCAAGCTGGGCTATCAAGAACTATATTTTTAGGAGAGGATGCAAAACCCGATTCTATATCTGACATGACGAATGAACTGAGATGGAGAACTAATCTTGGAAAGGTTTGGGATTCTCGTTCTGATCTTCAAGAATTATATGAAAGACCCGATAATTATCAAGCAGGCAAGGCTAAGGATTCTAGGGCTGAGGGAACTTCAATGGAAACATGGGCTATGCTTCATGGATGGCAAGANGTGGAAACCAGAAAATGCTGTAAGAGTTACTTATAGTCAAATATTTGGAGAAGATCCATTTGGTTCAGAAACATTAGAGCAAGCGGCTTTACAGTGGACACAATCGGTAAGGGTTGGAGATGTTACATCCATTGATTCTCTTCGAGGAAGAATAAATCTTGATAATGGAAAGACATACAATGATTTATCAGAATCAGAAAAAAATGCCGTAAGCTTAGATTGGATAATAAGTCCAGAAGAAGTTGTTGAAAAAGGTTTTCCGAGTTTTAAAGATTTTTTTAACGAACAAGCTACACGAGAAAAAGTTACTAAACAAACTGAATTATTTTACGATACGGAAATGCAAAACTTTTTAGAAGAAAAAGGAATTACCGAAAGAAGAACAATTGAAGATTGGGCAAGATTAACTATATCAGAAGATTTGACCGATGAAGAAGTTAAGCAATTAGGAAGCGGAGAGGTAACGGTACAAGATCTTCAAAGTAAACTTAAAAAACAAGGTAGAGATATTTTGGGCGAGACAGGAGAGCTTGAACAAAGAGACTTGACTAATGTACAAGAACAATTTAGAAATGCTTTGTTTCAATCGACTCAAGGACTTGCACAAAGAGGTCTTGCGTTTTCTAGCATGAGAATGGAAGAAGAAAAAAAATTAAGAGAAAATTTTGCTAGAGGCTCTGACCAAATCCAAAAAGATTTTGAACGACAGAGAGAGGATGCTGAAAGGAAAAAACAAAGAACGCTTGAAGAAACCGCTTTGAAGCAAAAACAATTACAAGCAGTGCAAGCCGTTGAGAAGCCTACAAAAATTGAAGAAGCATTTACACAACAAAGAGAATCTGAAAGAGCATTATATGAAACTCTGAAAGAGGAAACGTTGGAAAAAGAAAAAACTAAAGCGGGATTATTTTAATGGCAATTATACCACGAAACGAAGCAGAATTAAATAGATTATACGAGGGAGTTCAAGAACTTCAAGCCGAAGCTGGTCGTATCGCAGGAGTGGCAACAGAAGCGGCTGTGGGGGCTGCTACTTTTGAGGAAACGGCACAAGCACAAATCGGAAGAACTGAAATATCTCCAGAGCTTGCAAGACGTGAAAGGGAGGCCGTAGCAGGGCTTATGGGCGTGAAGCCCTCACTTGAAAAAGAATTTGAGGGATCACTTGAAAAAGAATTTGAGGGAGTCGCTATAGACCCAACAAGACTTGGTAATATTGTAGCTGGACGAATGAATAGTTATCTTGGACAAATTCAAGATATTCAAGATACGAGAAGGTCTAGAAAATTACGCATTGATGATCTGATAAAGTCCGGAGCAACCAAGGCTCAAGCAAAGGCTTTGACATTGCAATCTACGTTGGAACAAAAACGAGATGAAGCGAGAACCAAGGCTGGTGAATTTGAATTTTTCTTTAATAATTACGAAAGAAAGCAGGCCGAGGCTAGAGAGACTTCAAGAAGGGCTGCGGAAAGAGCAGCAGATCAAAAGCAGAAAGAATTAGAAGATCAATTGGGTAAAATTAAAATAGGTGACTTTTATGTTTCAACTAATACTGGAGCATTTTTAAATGGAGTTGCTAATC
>LBWB01000052.1 GCA_000993405.1 Candidatus Woesebacteria bacterium GW2011_GWB1_39_12
TTACCGCCACCTCCACCACTGCCACTTCCACTTTCCCTCGTTTATCCATTACAACAGGCATTTCAATTCTAGGGGAATACTTTGAAAATTTTACAACTTATGTCCGGTCATTATTTACGGCGGGAACAGGAATAAATATCTCAGCGGGTTCAATTTCTACCACACTTGGGACATCCGTGGATTTAGCAAGTGAAGTTACAGGCAATCTCCCAGTCGCTAATTTGAATAGCGGAACAGGCGCAAGTGCAACAACTTTCTGGCGGGGTGATGCCACTTGGGGAACGCCGGCAGGAGGAAGTGGGGTAACAGGATATATTATGTTCCCAATCCTCGGAAGCGAGGCAACAACAACAAACTTCGCTACTTTTGATACCAGAAATAATCACCCAACATTGGATTTTGATTCCGTAACGCAAGAATGCGCTTATTGGACTGATATAATGCCTCACGACTATGGAGCAGGAGGATTGACTCTTAATTTTCACTGGACGACATCCACCACCACAACAGGGACAGCAGGATGGACAGTGGCATTTGAGCGATTTGACGATAGCGTGCTTGACCTTGATGTAACGGCGGGAGGATTTTCTGCGAGAACGACTGTGACAGCTCTTACAGTGCCGGGAACTTCCGGAGTTGTCGCAACTTCAACCGTCAATGTGGCAAATGGCTCGGCAATGGACTCCATTCTCGCAGGAGAAGCATTTCGTCTTGAAGTATGCCGTGATGTGGCGAATGATAATACAGGAGGCGATGTGGAACTTTTAATGGTTAATATGAAAGAACAATAATATGAAATTTAGAAAAGCACAATTCAAAAAACTTCTTTGGGGAATACCGCTTGCCATTCTTCTTCTTGCGGGAGGAGTAAGTTATGCGGCGAGAGATTTTGACGGAGTAAACGACCAAATAAGTTGGGGTTCTCTTTCCCAAATTACAAACCTCTCTACTATATCTTTTTCTTGTTGGATTTATTCAACAAATGTAACCGCTGACCATGCTGTTTTTAATTTCACAAACGATAGAATGAATCTATATCAAGATGATGTTGGTTCTGCCTCTGGACGTACCGATATGTTTAAAATACATATTCGCGAATCTAGTACAATATCTTTTGCTGAAATTGAAGGGACAACTAATTCAGCAAAGGTTAATCAATGGCAACATGTATTTATTAGTTTTACTCCAAATGTAGCAGGAGGGTTACAACTATGGGTAGATGGAGTTGAGGATGCACAAAGTCCTGTAACGACTTCTGCAGTTGATGATATTGGTTGGTCTGGCGATACTATGTATTTTGGGGAAGACCCCGGGTCTTCCCGCGACAGAAATGGGAAAATGGCAGAATGTGCGTGGTGGAATAGAGTCTTGACTGATTCTGAAATAATTGCACTTTCAAAAGGTTTTGCTCCATCTTTTTTTAGAAATGGTATGGTTTTTTACTCAACTATTATTGGAAACAATTCTCCTGAAATAGATATGCGAGAAGGAGCATCTGGAACACTAACAGGTACCACAAATGCCATTCACCCCCGCATAATGTATCCCCGCTAAAATGAAAATACTAAAAATAACACTCTTCATTCTCGCTTTTCCTTTCATTCTCTTCTTGCGGTGGGCAACAAATAGCAAATGTGAATGCGGAGGAGAGATAAAAGCTTGGGATACTAGAAAAAGTTATTGCGAGAAATGCGGGGAGGTTTATAAATAATAAATATGAAAAAATGAACGAAGATAACTACGAAAAAATTTTAAAGGTTTTGGACGAACATAAAGAACATTCTATCTCTTTTAGGAGCGAAACAACATCAGAGCTGAAACAAATAGGCAGAAGACTGGATATTTCCAACGGCAGAATGGCGAAGCAAGAAGAAGCGACGCAGAGATTAAGAGAGGAAGATATTGGAATGTCCCAGGAATTGAAATTTATAAAAGAGAATGGGCGTTTTATTCGGGACAGGACTTGGACTATACTGACTTCCGTTATCTCAATTTTAGCTGTGTCGGCGATTATGTGGGTAATTTCAAAATGATTTTTCAAAGAATAAAAGACTGGTTGAGAGGGACGGCGCCGTTGCTGGGTGGAGTAGGGCGTTCTTCTAAATGGCCGGCCGTGAGGAAAGTATTTTTGGCAGGACATCCAAATTGCGAAGTCTGCGGGGGAAACGGAACATTTTTAAAACCCTTGAATATCCACCATTGCGTTCCTTATCATATTTCACCAGAATTAGAGTTGTTGTCAGAAAATCTTTTAACTGTTTGTCGTGAGCATCATTTCTTTGTCTGCCACTTAAATTCGTGGAAGTCGTGGAACGAAAAAGCGAGAGAAGATGCAAAACTTTGGCGAGATAAAATTATAAATAGGCCTTAAATATATGGAAATTAAATTAAAAAATTATGGTTTCAAAAATCCAGTCATCACCCCCGACCAGTATGTGTTAGGTGGAAGCGAATTGCCCGATATTGTCCTGCGATCAGACGGGCAATATGACGATTATTTGCCTCTATACGAACCGCAAGCGGAAAAATATGAGACTTGGGGTTGCACTGTGTGGGGCGGGGAAAATTTATTAGAGGTGTTGCATAAAATTCTTTTCAACGAAGAGTTGAATTTCTCGGAACGATTTAATTATATTTTGGCTGGAATAAGTGAAGGCGGCGGCGACCCGCACACCGCTCTTGAAACGATGAGGCTAAAAGGGCTTATCCCGCAAGAATTGCTACCTATTCCCGATACCTACGCAGAATTTAAAAAACCCGACCCGATGGAAGATAAATATCTGGCGGAAGGCAGAAAATTTTTAGAAAATTACGAAATAAAACATAAATGGGTTTTGCAGGGCAAAGAAACAAAAGAGGACAGAATAAAAACCTTGAAAGAGAATTTGAAATACTCCCCTATCGGCGTTAGTGTTTCAGCTTGGACACAAAGTGAAGACATATATATTGACGGCGGGTTGCCTAATAATCACTGGTGCGTTTGTTACGGCTGGACAGATAAAGGATGGAAAATTTTTGACAGCTACGACCATTCTAAAAAAATATATTCCTTTGACAGCGAGATTTTGTTCGCCAAAAGAGTTCTGCTTAAAAAAAAAGATTTTTATCCCGCAGTCGCAAAACAGACAAATTGGGTAAGTGATTTGATTATAAGTTTTTTTCGCTTCTTAAAAGCGATAATTAAAAAATGATTGAAAAAATAAAATTACAACTTCAAATACTCCAACTGCAATTAAGAATTATGCTCTTAAAAGAAAAATTGACCGTGCCGAACCTAAACGACCCCCGTTATATAATAATACATCACGGGGCTGGCCAGCTTAATTTTGAGCAGGTAAACGAATATCATAAAGGCAAATGGGGCTTTATTTCTTCGCTTGGGTTCGGAATTGGTTATCAGTATTTTATTTCTTACTCGGGACGGGTTCATCAGGGGCGAATGGATAATGAAGAGGCAGCAGCGACTATTGGTTATAACAAATGTTCAATAAATTGTTGCCTTCAAGGGAATTTTGAAACCGAACAACCGACAGATTTACAATTAAAAGAAAAAAACAGAATATAAAATATCCAACGAAAACATAAAAGGTCATCGCAATTTTAGTAACACCTCTTGTCCTGGTAAAAATTTATATTCTTGGCTTATTAAAAATTATAGTTAAAATATGAGAAACAAAAAAGGACAATTTTTGAAAGGTTTTCCACACAATAAAGGAATTAAGAGAATAATGACTGAAGAACATAAAGAAAAAATAAGTAATTCTTTAAAAGGCAAAAAAAAATTACCCTTTTCAGAAGAACATAAAAGAAAAATAGGCTTAGCTAAGAAAGGAAAAAGACCTTCTTTGGAAACAAGAAAAAAAATGAGTGAAAACAGTGGAAGGTGGAAGGGAGGAATAACTCCTGAAATTAAAAAAATTAGAGTTTGTTTTGAATATCGTCAATGGATTTCTGATGTTTTTACAAGAGATAATTTTACTTGTCAGGAATGTGGAAAAAGAGGAGGTGATTTAGAAGCACATCATTTAAAAAGTTTTTCTAAAATTATAAATGAAAATAAAATTGGAAAACTTAAAGATGCTTTGAATTGTAGTGAATTATGGAACATAAACAATGGACAAACACTTTGCAAGTCTTGCCATAAAAAAACTTTCAATTTTGCAAAAAAACGAATTTTATGATAAAATAATATACCAAAGGTAAATGGCCACAGGGATTTTTCGTCAACTTCCTGCCCGGGCCGGAATGTTTATAATTTTATTAGCAATTTAATAATATGAAATCACAATTATTCAGAGTTAATTTGGGCGATTTGGGGCGTGGACTTTTTGTCGCTGTTTTATCAACAGTATTTTTGGCGTTTGGAACGGCTCTAAACGCAGAGAACTTTTCATTCGCTTCGTTTGATTATGCCAGCCTTATTCAAGTGGCTATGGCTTCCGGTATGGGATACATCGTCAAAAACTTTATCACAAACAGCGAGGGAACTATTTTAGGCGCAGAAAAATAAAAGTTCGGCAGGAACTCATCTTGCCCTATGTTTGAAATCATATCAATCGTTGTTTCGGCTCTTGTGGCTATCGCTTCACCAGCGTCTCCCAATAGCCCAAACTTCGTTTATATCGCAGAAGCTAAAACCAAATCGTTGGCTTCTTCGGTTTTGGCGGTAGATAAAATACCGGAAACTATTTTAAGCGATAAAATCACGCAGGAGAAGAAAGAGGGCGATAATGTGAATAAGGACGAGGAGGGGTGGGAAAGTCTTGCCTTGCTCAATTCTGTGCGAAAAAACGATAATGTAGAGGAAATTAAGGACTTGATAAAACAATACTCCGCTCAATATGCCGTTTCCCCTGAAGAAATGACGAGGGTAATGATGTGCGAAAGCTCGGGGAAGGCAGATGCTATCGGCGACAATGGGTTGGCTTTTGGACTTTTTCAATTCCACGAAAATACTTTTAATTTATTTTCCAAAGAATTGGGAGAAAAATTAGATTGGAAAAATCCCGAACATCAGATAAAATTAGCCAGTTGGAGTTTCGCCAACGGAAAACAAGGACATTGGACTTGTTATAAAAAGACAAAGAATTTTTAGTCCAAAGTTTTTTTTAGAAGATTTTTATGAAGATTTTGGACTGAATGTTTTATGAGAGCATCCAGTAAAAAAGGAAAGAAGAAATTAATCTGCTTCTCTCCGGTTTGCAAAACAAAGAACAACCCGCCTCCGATGTTTCGGCCGGCGGGCTTTGTTTTTGCGTTATCCACACCTTATCCACTTTTTTGATTTGCAAGCAGAAAAAGGGAGAGTAAGATAAAATCGTATCCAAATAAAAAAATGTCCGGAGCAACTAAAAATAGATTAAGCCATGAAGATGTCCAAAACATCCTCGCCGAAGTGAAAGCGGGAGCAACAAAAACAGTTGTCGCTAAAAAA
>LBWB01000053.1 GCA_000993405.1 Candidatus Woesebacteria bacterium GW2011_GWB1_39_12
TCATGTCCGTCTTGATAACGCAGAAGATGTGTTAAATTTAACTGTTAATTCTAGCAAAGAACAATTAAATCAAATACAATCTTTACATAAAGAAGAAACTGAACAAAAAAACGAGCTTATAAAGAGTTATGAAGAAAAGATTAAATCATTAGAAGAAGATTATGAAAATAATAAAAATATTCTGGAAGAAGAAAGAAAAAAGAAAATTAAAATTGTTGTAAAATATTATGACAATCCAGAAAAATTGATAATAAAAATAAAAGAAAAGTATGGTTTTGAATATGTTTCGAATCAAAAAAGTATCGTCTCTGGTCGTTAGTATTGTTTTTTTTCTTAGTTCAACAAGTTCGTTTGCAGAAACGACTACGTCTACAACTGGCAATTTTTCAATTTTAAAGAATGGCGAGGTCGCACCGTTTATGGGCGTCTTGTTCGACCCGATGGCTACGGCCATAATTCTTACCGAAGGAGAACATTTGGAAGAACAGTTTAGACTTAAACTAGAATTCGAGTTGAATAAGGAGTCGACTAGAAATAAATTGATTGTTGAAAATTTAAAAATTGATTTAAAAACCACCGAACAAACGACAAAGATTATTGTTGGGGAAAAAGAAAAAGAACTAGAGAAACTGAGGAAAATGGCTCTCCAATCAAGTGATTATACTTGGTTTTACGTAGGAAGTGGTTTCTTGGGAGGAGTGTTGGTGACCATTCTTGGTGCGTGGGCGATGGGACAAGCATCAAAATGACTGAACCTGATTGGGACAAGATAGCGAAATTAGAAAAGGCCATAATGGAAAAATATGGCGAGAGAGCGATAATCAATCCAAAATCTTTGTGGAACGAAGAAAAAGAAAAAGAATACCTTAATCAAATAAAAGCTCTATCAAATCAATCTTTTGACGAATATAACTTGGTCGAAGGTGGTGGGTTTTTATTATCTAATAAACTATTTACATCAGATATTAACAGGATTTGTGTATCTTGCAATAAATATTGCCTAAACAAAGGAGACAATCTGTATTTGAACAAGTTTCGATGTTGTTTTAATTGTTATGTGCAATATGTCGAAGATAGAGAACAAAAATGGTTTGAAAAACTGAAACATCTTGAAGGAAAAGAATAAAGTGGCTGAAAATACAATAGAAATAATCCAAGGTATTTCGCAAGTTATGGCGAACAAGCACGATGGCTGTGTTGATGAATCAGGCGAGCCTATTTTAATAGGTCTTCGCCGAGAGGAACCTGTTTCCATTCACGACAAACGAATAATGGATGGGTTTGGCGTTAATATCAATGGAAACAAATTAAAACTTTCTTACCATGGACAAATTTCATTGAAAGAAGTTTATGAAACTAAGTTTGAAGAGAAAATAACTGATATTATAGAGCAGTGTGCCGCTTTTTTAAAGCGAGAATACAAGAAGGTTACAAAAAAAGCTCTAGGCTTAAAGATGATAGGTGAACCTACTGTCAGAGTGGAGCATATGAACAAAACACGCAGTTGGGTTCTTGCTAACTGCATTTATGAATTGATTGGTCTTGATGGGATGAGTTCGGTAGATGAAACCGCCAAAGAACGACTTGATGCGGTAACCAAAAATTGGGCTGCAATGAGGAAGAAACAATGATAAATAAAGAACGGTTGAATAAAATTATTCAAGAAGAAGTACAAAAACTTCTAAACGAACAGCCTCACGTTAAAGCAATGTTGGTTTATGAACACATCGAAGAAACCTTGGGCGCAGATGCCGTAACAGAACTAGAAGAAATGTCTTTGGAATCTATCGAAGAAATCGACGAAGTTGCGCCACCAGGCAAAGAAAAAATGGTAAAAAAACTCAAGAAAACTCTTCCAAAAACATATACTGATCCAAAATCTGGCGAAAGAAAACAATCAAATCCTTGGGCAATTGCGTGGTCACAATATAACAAAAAAAATGAAAATTCTACTATACTTGAAGAACAATTTACATCGGATGATGCCAGAGAAAAGTCTGAATCAGGAAATCCAATAATGATACCGTTAAGAGTGGCGGATAGAATAGCTAGGGATAATTCATCTTCATATTCTGGCTTTAGGTTATTGATTTGTGGGTTAAAAATAATTTGAAATATGTAAATATGTCTTTGAAGGTTGAGAAATAAATGAAACACACATTCAAAAAATCAGAAATAGAGAAAATGATAAAAGAAGAAGTTGAAAGATTTGTTAATAATCTTTCAAACAATTCTGAAGAGGAAGTCGGAGAGAGTTTTAAATATAAAGTTTTGATTCTTTCAAAAGAGATTTCTAAGCCGTTTGCTGAGTTTGAAGTAATGAGGTTTGAAGTAATGAGTTTGGAAGACGCTGTTGAATGCGCGAAATATTGGGTAGAAAAAGGATATACGCTTGATCAAAAAGAGACCAGTAGAGAAGTATTGAAAGCTTTTTCTGATAATGAAAAGGATATAAACCAAGAAGGTGGTGGTGTAGACTATTTTTCGTCAATGCTCGATGAGGCTGCCGTTGCCAATATGGATCCTAAAATTACAAGTAAAATTAAAATTGTTAAAGCTGCAATTGGCACTAAAGAATTACTTGAAAAAATATTTGAAATGTTAATTGAGTCTTATTCTGAAGCTAATATTAAAAGTGAGTTGGCTAGCAAATTGATAGCGGCCGCTGAACATTATCGTAAACAAAAAGGCATCGCGCCTGGTTTGTCGGAAGCGCTTGGTGAAATAGAAGCAACCATTCGTCGTGCTCACAAAGATTTGCTTGGTATGTTAAATCCTGAAGAATATTTGGCTGGGTTGGTTAATTTGGCGTTTGCAAATCAAAATCCTACTATAAGGCAACAGATGACTGTGTTTCTTGATAAAGAAATTTCTACAATTGAAAAAGTTACCAAAAGTCAGCATTATGGCGCGCCTCCACAACGACGATGATAAACCATGTCTTCTTCTCAATCGCTTTTGTCCAAAAAAGATATAGCTCGTGAGCTAATTCGTTGCGGGAAAGAACCAGTTTATTTTATCGATACTTATTGTAGAATTTCTCATCCAATTCGTGGAATAATATCGTTTAAGACTTGGGATTTTCAAAAAAAGCTTCTTCAAGATTATAAAGATTATCCTTTTAATATAATATTAAAATCAAGACAACTTGGTGTGTCGACTTTGACCGCTGCGTATTGTTCTTGGTTGATGTTGTTTCATCGTGAAAAATCCATAATGGTTATAGCGACGAAGTTTAAAGTCGCAGCAAATCTTGTTCGAAAGGTTAAATCGATAATAAAGAACCTTCCATCATTCTTTGAACAACTAACACAAATCCAAGCCGATAATAAAACATCATTTTCGCTAACAAATGGTTCTCAAATAGACGCTGGTTCAAAAGCAACTGATGTCGGGCGTTCTGAAGCGTTATCACTTCTTGTTATTGACGAGGCTGCGCATGTAGAAAACATGAGCGAAGTTTGGACGGCCGCTGGACCAGCTTTGAGTGCTGGTGGAAGATGCATTGCGCTTTCAAGCCCGAAAGGTGTGAATAATTGGTTTCACGACAAATACACAAAAGCCGAAGCTAGTTTAAATGAATTTCATCCCACAAAACTTTCATGGGAGGTTCATCCAGAACGAACTGGAAATTGGGAACAGGAAGAAAGAAAGAAATATTCTACAAAACAGTTCTCACAAGAATATGAAGCAAATTTTCTTGCTAGCGGTGATACCCTTGTTGAAACAGTTATGTTAGAAGCTATAGCAAAATCATTGAAGCATCCTATTGCCAAAGGTGGATTTGATGGCGGCTTATGGATTTGGGAACGTCGAAAGCAATCGTACAATTACATGGCGGTAGCTGACGTCGCCCGCGGCGACGGTTTAGATTATTCGACGGCACAAATATTAAATATTGAAACCATGGAACAAGTTGCAGAATATAGAGGCAAGGCAGAGACGGATGTTTTTGCAAGATTTCTATACGAAGTAGGAATAGAATATGGCAATGCAATGATGATTGTCGAGAACAATTCTCTTGGTTTTGAAGTGTGTAAAAAATTGGATGAAATGAAATATCCCAATTTATATTGGTCGGAAAAAGGCTCGCACGATTACGTGCCTCCATACCAAGCAATGAGACTAGAAAATGTTGTACCAGGATTTACGATGTCAGTCAAGACCAGGCCGTGGGTTATAAATAAATTTGACGAATATATGAGGAATTCTTTAGTGATAATAAACTCTGAGAGAACTTACGATGAGTTGACTACTTTCATATGGATGAATGGTAAAGTAGAAGCACAAAAAGGCAGCAATGACGATTTGGTTATGTCTTTAGCTTTGGCATGCTGGGTGCGAGAAACTGCTTTAAAAGAGATGTCAAGAGGCCTAGAATACAAGAAGACATTTTTAAAGTCAATGATTGTTACCAGGTCTGGCCTCAATACGACGATACCAGGGCAACAAGAATATGATAGAAAATTGTCCATTTTTAAGTCTAACAGAATGGCAGAAATAGAAGAATTGCAAAGACAGAAAAGGTTATTTGGGATTTACAAAGGATAAAATATGGCAAATCGCAATGGTAAAAATATAAAAAATACTGAATCCTTTTTGTTTAAAGGATTAACCAGAATATTTTCTGGACCAATTTCTAATTTTCATCGACAAAATGTAAGAAATTACAAAAGAAATCAATTAGATAAATATCATTTTAAGTCTGCTTCTGGGAAAGAATTTAGAAAATCTTCATCTTCCCCTTTATCTAATTTGTATGCGATGTCGAAGGCCAATGTCAATAGGGCCGAAAGGTATATGGACTTTGATGCTATGGAGTTCGTAGGTGAGATTAATAGTGCTCTTGATATATATGCTTCGGAAATGACCATGTCGTCTGCGCTTTCGAAAATGCTTACAATTAATTGTGCCAATGAAGAGATAAAAGGTGTTTTGGAGAACTTATATCATAACATTTTGAATGTTGATTTTAATCTTTTCGGGTGGTGTAGATCTTTATGCAAATATGGGGATGCATTCGTCTACCTTGATATTGATGAAAATATGGGCATAACAAGTTTCATGGGTTTGCCAGCGATGGAAGTCGAGCGCCTTGAGGGAGAAGATAAAACAAATCCAAATTATGTTCAATACCAATGGAATTCTGGTGGGCTAACGTTTGAAAATTGGCAAGTTGCGCATTTTAGGATTTTAGGTAATGACAAATTCTCACCCTATGGAACTAGCTGTCTCGATCCAGTTCGTCGTATTTTCAGACAATTGCAATTACAAGAAGACGCGATGATGGCATATCGCGTCGTACGCTCCCCTGATCGTAGGGTTTTTTATATCGACGTTGGAGGCATTCCTGAAAAAGATGTCGAACAGTCGATTTCAGAAGATTTTTATATTCCTGTCGTCGGCAACACTAGCGCAACACGCATTGAAACATTACCTGGCGGTTCATATGTTGGCGATATTGATGATGTAAAATATCTCCGCGATAAATTAATGTCAGGGCTAAAAATACCTCACTCCTATTTGATAGGAACAGAAGGGGCGATTGAAGATAAAACAACATTATCGCAAAAAGATATCCAATTTGCCAAGACAATTCAGCGGTTGCAAAAAAGCGTTATTTCTGAATTAGAAAAAATAGGTATTATCCATCTTTATGTTCTTGGCTATAGAGCCAATGATTTAGTTTCGTTTAGTCTTCGTCTGAACAATCCATCAAAAATAGCTGAATTGCAAGAGCTTGAACATTGGAAAACAAAATTTGATGTTGCTTCTGCCGCAACGGAAGGTTTTTTTAGTCGCAGATGGGTTGCAAAAAATATTCTCAATATGACCGATGAAGAGTTCTTGCGCAATACAAGAGAAATGTTTTTTGACGCTCAGTTGTCGGCTGAACTTGAAATGACTTCTACGCCAGAGGAAGATATTGCCGCTGGCGATCTCGGATCAGAGCTTGGCTCCTCCGAAGGGGAACCTGAACAGTCAGACGACGTTCTTTTGGCAGCGCCTGGAAAAGAACCAGAGGGAATCTTGCCAGAGGGACCAATAACGACAGATTTTTCTGCAATGGCTCCCAAAATGGTTCAAAAGGGCCACGTCACGGCTGGTTCGAACGGTAAGGTGTATGTTCCAGCGAAAGTTGACAAAAGAGGCGGCGGAGCTCGACTTCGACATATGAGAAGTCTTTATTCGGACGAGTCTGGTCGCGCGACCAGTAGAAACGTATTTAAAGGCGGCAATGAGCTGCGCGCTCTTTCGCGAGGAATATTCGAAAATTACGAAACTAATTATAAAAAAACAATCTTTGAAGAATTAGATGAAAAGAAGAAACTTGAAAGTGGTTTTTCGAATGAAGACTTAGATATGGCTGAAAGCACAAAAACTATTGAAAAAATAATAGAAGGATTAGAAGGGACAAGTTGGAAAAATAGTATTAGGAAGAAAGTGAACAGCGATGAGCAATAAGTTTAAACATAAAAAAAACAAGAACACCGCTTTTCTTTACGAAGTGTTGGTTTTGGAACTGACCAAGGCGGTTTTGTCAAAAAACAAAGAGCTTCAAAATAAAATAATATCCTTATTGAAAGAATCATTTTCTAATAAAACAATTATTGGTAAAGAATTGAAGCTTTATAAAATTTTATGTGAGACTGATGATATTGATATCGGTTCTGCTGAAAAAATTCTTTTGGAAGTAAAAAAAGAATATGCTTTTTTAAAGCAGGAAAAGTTAAAAAATGAACAGTCAATTTTATTTCAAAAAATAAAAGAACTTCTTGGTCCTCAAGTATGTTTAAACTTCGTTCCAAACTATAGAAGTCTTGCATCAATTTCTCAAATCTTTAATCAAGACGTTTCTCTCAGGACTAGAGTTCTTTTGGAAAAAGAAATAATTGAAAATATGTCTAATAAAAAACTTCTCAAAGAAGAACGACAAATGTTGCCAATTGATAATTTGGTTTTGAAGACGTTCGTTGGAAAATTTAATGAAAAATATTCTTTATTGCACGAAGAGCAGAAAAAATTGCTTTCGAAATATATCGCTTCGTCCATTAACAATGGAGTTGAATTGAAACTCTTCTTAAATGAAGAAATAGGAAGATTGAAACTTAAAAAAGTTTCTACTATGTTAGAAGGTTTTTATAAAACTATTATTAATGAAGAAATGATTTTAAAAGTTGCAAATATCCAAAATCTTATTAGAGAGATTAGACAATAATGACTATAAAAATCAGAGTTGGCGATAAGATAGAAGATTCGAAACACGAGCCAACGCGAATGGAACTTGCCATTCGAAAAACTATCGATGGCAATATAATGTTGTTCGATCACAACGAGATGGATATAGTTATTATTCCTGAAAGTAATAAGGTTATCGCTTTTTCTAAAAACAACTTCAATGACAGTGTGTATGCGGCGCAAGATAGGTTTTTTAGATACCTCGCGATGAAAGGTGCATTAAACAGAGAAAGCATCAGGAGTGGTAATGTTTATGGTAGTCTTGAAGCGGAATATCCATTATCGGAAGATGTAAATTCGTTACAATTAGTTCTTTTTACAATAGGAAAGTTTATTGAAGAAGAAAAGCCACACATGGAAAAAGAAAAATATTTAGAAGACGAGCATGAAGAGAGACTAACAAACCCAGACGAAGAAGAATCGACGGAGTTGGGGGAGATTCCGCAAAAAGCGACTAAAGGCAGTCTGCCAAAAGATGCGAATATGTATAAAACCAGACGTTGGTATGCTCCAGGCGCTTAAGAAGGCACGCTAAGCTTTTGTTAGATTTAGTTTATTTTATTTTAATTTCGTATGGTTTGACTTCCATAATAGTTTACGGAGTCATTTTTAACAAAGTACGACCTAAGTGGAAACCATTTAGTTGCCCCGCATGTATGGCTTGGTGGATTGGTTGGCTTCTGTGGTTATTAAAGGATTATACTCAACTATTTACATTTGACAATTCGCTAATAACTGGATTTTTGTTAGCGTGTTTAAGTTCTGGTACGACATATTTGTTATGTATGGTTGT
>LBWB01000054.1 GCA_000993405.1 Candidatus Woesebacteria bacterium GW2011_GWB1_39_12
TCTACCAAAAGGCATCATAATGGATTCGTTAGAAAGCCATTTGCTCCTATATCCATCGTAAACCATTTCCAAATGCATATCAGTATTGTAATATCTATCACCATCAGAAGGTGTTGGAGAAGATGGATCAACTCCAGATTTATTGTAAAATCTTATTCCATTATATTTTTCTTGATTATTATCAATGGCACCTGAAATATCAATTGTAACCAAAGAATCTTGTATTAATTTTCCAGACGTACCATCATAAATTGTTACCACCCTATCGGTTACTGATGAAGGTCCAAAAACATCTCCACCTACTGTTCCAGAAATTGTGATAGCATTAGAACCAGATATTAACGAAACAGAACCAGTGGCTAATAAGCTTCGGAAACGTAAATCAACGCCCGCCTTGTTTGCAAAAACGCCTTCGCCAGAACCAATATTTGATGCCGTATTAGCTTCGCCAGAAGCTGTTACAGAAGAACTTATTTCAATGTCTATTTCGTCATTTACAATGTCGTCAGAAACATTTAAAACGATTCCTGGGCCTTCTAGAAAGTTTAATCTTGGCCTATCGCCGATATTAGTACCACTATTCTTTCGAATTCTTACTTTTTGTGGGTCAGATAATTCGCCAAGCAAATTACTAACCACCATTTCGTCGAAGCCGCCGTCTTGATGTTGCGCCGAATGACTTAATGCCGCGCCAGAACCAGAAATAGTTATTTCGTTAGAACCAGACAATATAGAAACAAAACCCGTTGCCAGTAAACTTCTGAAACGCAAATCAACGCCAGATTTGTTTGCAAAAACACCTTGTCCAATGCCAATATTTGATGCTGTATTGGCTTCTCCAGCGCCACCAGAACCAGAAATACTATAAGTTATGATTATGTCATCTCCGTCTTCCATTAAAAACGGAGAATTCAACCAAGTTATAGCAGAAGTTGTGGAAGTAAAATCAATTCCATTCTGATAAGCTAATCCATTTACATAAAAAACAATATCATTGACGTCAACTGGCGTATTTGTTAATGGAAATGATGTTTGTCCGCTGGAAGCGGTTTGTATTTGCTCATATTCTTCAAATGTCGTGCCACCACCAGTGCTAAAAATTGTAATAGAATCAGAACCTGACGTTATTCCAATGCTTCCCGAAGCGACAATACTTCTGAACTGCAAAACTGAACCAGATTTGTTTGCAAAAATACCTTGACCAGCACCAACGTTAACCGCATTTGTTACATCACCAGAACCGCCACCACCAGAACCACTTGCGGAAGAAGAAATATATATTTGAGTGGCATCAGAAGAAATTGCAATGCTTCCTTGTCCAACAAGGCTTTTGAATTGTAAATCGATGCCAACTTTTTGTGCAAAAGTTCCTTCGCCAGAACCGAGGTTAGAAGCGGTTTCGGAAGAACCAGAAAAACTGGAGGAGCCAAGGACTGTTATCGATCCAGAGACTATTAGGTCGCCATCAATAGACGCTGTACCAGCAATAAAATTTGGCGACGGCCGAAAGCGACTACTAGCAAACGACATCCACTATTTACCTCTTGTAGAGAATTGCTCTTTCGAAAACAAATAATCCAAACAAATACACCTATGCATCAACAACAATAATTAGTTGTTTGAAATAAGGTAAGAATTTTTAATTTGATGACGGAGAAGTGGGAGGAGAAAGCTATTCTTTCCAGGTTCTATGGCTGATAATTTTAAAAATATTTCCAAAAGTTGTATTAAACTCTTCAGCTAGTTCCTTTTGAGTGCAAACGCCAGCTTTATATTTTTCTCTTATAATTTTTACTTGCTCAAGACTTAATTTGCAATTTGGATGTTTTTCTCCAGACTGAATTCCGATGTGAGATCCCGACATCTTTCGTCTTGCCTCTTCAGAATGGCGTTTTCCGAACATTGGATTACTTTCATCTCGATAAGTTTCTTTGATAATTTTTGTCTTTTTGTTAGCTTGAGATATTTTTTGTTTAGATTCTTCAGAATGCTTTCTGCCTGATTGAGATTTAGACATTTTGCGTTTAGTTTCCTGCGAAGGTCGTAGTCCATTTTTTAATTCAGATATCTTTCGTTTGCTTTCTTCTGAATGTCGAAAGCCCAATTGACTTCCTGCAATTCTACATATATTATATTCTGGACTTGTTTCATCAAGGTAGTATTGTTCACGTTCAATAAGTTTTTCTTTTTCAGGCACTTCTTCTACACCTTCAAAAATGAAATTTTGTTCACCATATTTATTCCAAGCATTTTGTAATTTGCAATTTGGATGCTTGTTTGCTTTTAAAAGATTAAAATGACTGCATTTTCTATTATTAAAATTAATTGTACTGCCAATGTAAGCCTTCCCATTAATCAAGTTGCGAATTTGATATATTCCAGATTTGGCCATTGTAACTTTCTATAGGGTTAATCCCGAACCCGTGAGTGGGAACATTTCTTTTGCGTCGATATTTGTGAGCTCCGAAAACAACTCAAATTCGCCATTAGCCGAACCAGTTGCTAACGAAATATAAAGTTCTTTTGTCTTTGTCGACAAAGTTATGGAATCCTTTGACTCGCTAAGTGTAACGTAATGATGGTTTGCCTCAACGTTGCCGTCAGAGAGTGAGTTAAAGTGAATTCTAATATCTGTACTTGACCTATTAATAACCGTTATTGAACGTGAGACGTAAGGAAATTCGATTTTGACTTGTGCATTTAGTGTTGAAAAGCTAGACGACAATAAAACCGCCCCCGTAACGTACGGTATCCCCGAGCTCAAATATGAGTTCGTATTCCAAATTCCAGGCGGCGTATACCACGCATTAGTTGTTCTTGTCATAATTTTTCTCGCTTTAAGTTAAATAGTTAACCGTCATCTCTCTCTTGTTCCAATCTTTCTTTCTTGTTCAGCAGCTTGAATAGCATTTCACGCTTTAAAGCTTTTTCTCTCTTTTTGGCTGAATGTTTTTTAAAATGCTTTCTTTCCAAAACTTCATCAATAACGCCTTCTTTCTTTGTCTTTTTGAGAAAACGCTTTATCAATGTTTCACAAGATTCTTCTTTTCGTAATCTTACTGTAAAGTTACCATTATCAAAACTAACTTCTTCTTTTCTATTGTTGTACACTTTATTCTTCTTTCTTTTTTTATTGTTATTCAATTGTTTTGTCCAAGTTTGTTTCCCACCTACAAGGTTAACAATTTTGCTCACGTCAATACCTTTATCGCCTGGATCCATTTCTCTTAACGCTGAATGCTTTTGTTCTGGGGGACCACCTTCGGTCAATGGCGTAACTCCTTCAAATGCTTTTTCAAAGCCAGACTTCCCAACCATCTTTTTAAGATTCTCTTCGAGCAATCTATTGCGTTCACCAGCCGCCTCTTTGAACGCAGCACGTGATTCAATTACTTTTTTAGACATCATTTCACTTTCTCGTTGCGGAGCAACTGTCTTTGTGGAATACTGATGAAGATTAGAGGTGTTTAATCCAGTCACAACTTCTGTGATAATCTTTGACAAAACACCAGTTTCTAAAATAACTTCCTTGACAGCTTCTTTAATTAAAGGCTTTAGAATATCTTTTAATTCCTGCTTATTCATTACTGCTCTCGCTTAATTAGTTTTAAACATCACTTATTTCTTTATAGTAAGTTCTGTTGCAAATTCTCTTGATTGTAGCAACAGAAACATTATATTTTTTCGAAATCGCAATACAACCTAAGCCACTTTTTCTTTCATTTAAAATACTCAACACTTCGTCTGGTTTAAATTTTCTAGATTTTGAAATAATTCCTTTTTTAGAACTACTAATTTTCTGTTTTGTTTCGTCCGAAACAACTTTTCCAATATTCCAACTTCTTATCTTTTCAATAGTTTCTGGTTTGTGCTTTAGGCCAATATGAGAGGAACTCACTCTTTCTCGGAACTCAAGCGACATTAATAAACCTTTATTCCATGGCCTTTCGACACCGTTTTGATATAAGCTCTTTAAAGTTTTTACTATTTTTTCTTTTGCTTCGGGACTACATTTTCGACCAGAATTGGCATCGCTAATTTTATTCCTGGTTTCTTCCGAGACTACTTTTCTTTCTCCAATAATAATTTCAATGTTATATCCGCTCTCTGGTTTGAAGCTGCCGAAGCTACTGATCCAATATTCTTCTCTTTTGGAGACCAACGATAGGTCTTTTTTGTCTTCTAATTTTTCTAGAATTTCAAATTGAAAATTTTCTTCTCCATATTTGTTCCATGCGCGCTGAAGATGAACGTTGCCGTGATTCCCATCCTTCAATAAGTTTCTATGTTCTCGCCAACGCTTACGAAAATTTCTTATTGTACTACCAATGTAAACTTTGCCGTCGATTGAGTTTGTTATTACATAAATTCCAAAATTTTTACAATCTGATTGTTTAAAAAACGGAAAAGACATAGAATACTATTCTTTCAATAATATCTCATTTAAGCAGCGAAATATTCTATCAGGTTTGGTTAATTCTAAATTTGCTTTAGATTCCATTAAATTGACAAATGCGCCTTGTGTCGACGGCTCAGAAACTACATCCACGCATGCCAAAACAAAATCATCTTCTACAATCGTTCCCTCTCGCGTTTCCCTGACAGATCCTAATCCCCTTGAAGATAAACCAATCGCAACACCGTCATTTACAAGTGAACGCAATTGTTGGCCAGGTGTTCCAGAAAGAACTTTCAATTTTACCATCACGTCATCACCATTCCACCATATTTCAGTAATCATGTGAGAAGAGTTTTTAAGATTAACGACTACCGAGTCTGGATGGTCTATTTCCCCTAGGGCTCTGTTTTCTCTAACTAATTTCTTATAATTTTCAACTTCTCTCTCAAGAACCCGACGTGGATAGATTCTTCCATTTCCGTTTCGAGCATCAGCACGCTGTGCAATTCCTGTTAATATCATTCCGCCTTGTTTGATATGTTGTTTGTCGGACTCATTCAATAGGTCAGAGCAAAATCCACCATCGCACAGTTTATAAAACTCTCTTAAAATGTATTTTTTTTCAGACATCTTTTTTCTCTCTAAAAAATCTCTTTAATTATATAACATGCCCGCACTTCTATGAGCGCGGGCCTTCATAACGAACCTCTACAACATCTTGCTACTGGTCGTAGCATTCGCTTTTTTGTAAAAATATTTTGTTCGAATACTTGATTACACACCTTAAATCACCTCCCTTGATAATTTCGAAATAATTTACTTATAGTTCTATCAATTTCTCTTAACGCAACTTCATGCGCCGAAAGCGTTTGTTTTATGTCTTTATATCCGACTTCCGTCAAGCTCAAACCCGAACGCAACCCTCGTACAGTTATTTCTTTACGAACCTGATTTAGCATTTCTCTAGTTCTATATAATCTTTCATCAATATAATCAAAATCTTCACCATAATCACTAAGGCTAGCTTCATCGTCTTCTTTCATTGGCAAATCTGTTTGTTTTATATTTTTCTTTGCATCTAAAACAGGCAATAAATGCTGTGCAACAACCGAATGAAGTTGATCGATTTGTTGCGTAGACAATGGTGTATTTTTTAACAAAGATATTATTCTACCAAGCATGAGCACAATAGATTCGTGAGGTTTATCGCCTATTTCATATAAAATCGTTTCTTCTGTAAAATATTTCAAATTATTCAACTTTTTTAAACTCATGTTTTATACCCTCATCTCCGACAACCATACATAACAAATATGTCGTACCAGAACTTAAACACGCTAACAAAAATCCAGTTATTAGCGAATTGTCAAATGTAAATAGTTGAGTATAATCC
>LBWB01000055.1 GCA_000993405.1 Candidatus Woesebacteria bacterium GW2011_GWB1_39_12
CTAGCCAGAAACGTCCCATCGGGTTCGCAGACGACAACATAGTCACCACGGGACTCTTTTATCGCCCTCATAAATGCGTAGCCGTACCCCTGCTTTTTTTCGTATAGCAATTTTGCTTTGGTTTTTTTTACCTCGTTATCGGTACCCGCTTCAGCGTTGTTGTTGACAACGACCACCTCATCCACAAAACCAGTTTTGAAAAAACTGTCTATCGTTTTTCTTATAGATTTTCTTTCGCGATAAGTGGCGATAGCTACGGAAACACTCTTGCCCTCGTACATAAACAAATTATAGTATAAAAATCTTGTATAATTCCCTTAAGCATGCGAAAACTGGCTGTTGGGGTCGTTGTGATTTTACTGCCCGTGGTTTTGGTTTTTAAAAGTATATTTGTTGCCGGTTCGCTTGCGTGGGGAGATGCTCCCCATTTTTTTCCTGAAGAAATCAGAGAGTTGGTTCTCGAACCTCTGGCGTGGACCAGTCGAGGAAATAATTTTGGAGGTGTTAATAAATATGTTTTTGTTTGGCCTCTGATGGCACTTTACGGCCTTATTAGTAACAACGACTTGGCAATTCGAATTCTTTTTTACATTCCTTCAGTTGTGTTTTCGGTATTAGGAGCGCTTTTATTGACAAAATATTTAAAACTTTCAAAGGTAACTCAATTTTTCACCGGAGCTGTTTACTTACTTAATACATATTTTTTGCTTTTGGTTGATGGGGGACAAGTTGGAGTTGCATTGGCTTATGGGCTCTTTCCGTTTGCGATGCTTCGCATTAAGAAATTTTTAGATTCTCCTTCTTTGAAAGCTTATTATTTCTCTCTTTTTGTCTTGTTGTTTTTGACTATTGCCGATCCGCGGGTTGCGATCATAGCGGTTCTTACGGTTGCCATTTGGCAGGTATTAGAGCTAAAACTGAAACGGCTGGGGTATTTGATTCCTCTTTTAGTTGCTTGGATCGGCGTTAGTATGTACTGGATATTTCCGCTCTTGAAAAATGATGCGATTGGGGTGTTGGTATCGTCAAATCCGGCAGTTTTTGGTGAAATAACGAGACCACCTGTTTATTTTGCAGGGATACCAGTCCTTGTATTCTTGGGGGGGTTGTTAAAGAAAGAGAGGACATATTTTGTCTTCTTGCTTTTGTTTTTGTCTTTCTCTTTTTTGACTCTCGGCATTATTCCATTTGAGAAAGTGCCGTTTGGGTTTGCGTTTCGAGATTCTACCAAGTTTTTTATTCCAATGATTCTTTTTGCAGGAATTTTGATCGGTAATGCTGCAGACAAATTCAAAAATTTTCTATTTTCGGCAGTTTGTTTTCTTTACATTTTGTTTTTGATTTATCCAGCCGTGGTAGGGAAAATGAATTTCGTTTTGTCGAGCCGCAATCCTGGTAATGATTACCAAAAAATTTATGAGAATTTGAAAGCGGATGATTCCTTCTTTCGTTGTAATGATTACCAAAAAATTTATGAGAATTTGAAAGCGGATGATTCCTTCTTTCGTTCTGTTTGGTTCCCGGAGAGGCACCCGCTCACCTTTGAACTTGAACAGAAACCGGCACTTAATGCGGTGGAGTTGGCAAAAGAAAGACCCTTTGCGGCAATTAATGCAGGCGAGGACGTTTTAAATTTTTTGAATAATAAAGATTTTACAAATCTTTTCAGATTGTTTGGTATCAAATATTTAGTTCTTTCCGGGAATGCCAGACAGGTTTCACAGAGTCAAGAAGATGAAAAAAGCTGGAATACAATATTGGAGCTGGTTGAAGAGAACAAAAATTTAGACAGAGTAGATTGGGGAGTTAGCTTCCCTGTTTATAAACTGAAAGAAGACACATACCCCGATTTCTATTCCGTTGATCAAATTGTTTTAGTCGTCGGTCCAGACTTGGGTCTGAAATATATATTCACACCTTCGATTTACTTGGAAGATGGGAAATGGGATCCAAGAATCCTTGAGGGAAAGGATAAAGGGTCTATCAAAATTCTATTTAACGGTAAAGGAAAGGATGATTTAGTCATGGGTCTCCTGCAAAAATATTTCGTCTCACCCTATCAAAATTCGGCGTCTCAATGGGCGGTACACCAAACTGACCAATATTTAAAATATAAATATGAGCTTTTAATCAGGGGGATTAGTTTCACTGATTTTGATTACAGTCGTGGCATTGCTTTCTCGACGATCCCGGGTGAAAAAATTAAATTTAGTTTTAACGTTCCCAAAGATGGAACATATATCCTAGCGGTAAGAAGCATGAACGAGAAGGGTTCCGGATTAGTTTGGAAGGTGGATACTAAGAATCTCAAGAAAGGAAATTTTGATTACGAGTATAAAAATGATTCCCAAATTAGCATTTTGAACGCGGTGGCGCTGGTACCGGAGAGCGAATACGAGAAAGCTTTGAATTTAGCCAACGCCTTCGTTTCAAACTTTGGGATTATAGATACCCCAAACCTGAAAAGCATGGGTGAAATCAAAACATTGGACGTCAGTAAATATGGGACACTCAAATATAAATTTAAGACTCCCTCGAGTGGATTTTGGGTTATTCATAATCAGAAATACAATGAACTGTGGAAATTAAAAGTCCCGGTCTATTCAATGGTCAACGGTTTCTATGTTAAGCCTGGCTGGAATGATTTGAGCATCGAGTTTAGAGGGCAAGAAAATGTCCGTTGGGGTATTTACTTCTCTTCTATCTTGCTGATACTTGTTGCTATAGTGTATCTATGGAGAAAATCTTAAAGGCAAAAACACTTTACCAAAGTGTGATTACTTCGTCCTCAACAATCCTAAACGGGGCTTTAGGAATACTTTTTTACATACTTGTGGCGAGGCTTTTGGGGCCGGAATCGTTTGGTATTTTCTCTGTTAGCGTTATAACACTCACCTTGATCGCGGATGTAGCAAATATTGGAACCGACACAGGAATTGTTAAGTTTGTTGGAAGCTCAATTCACAAAAAAAGAAAAAGGGCTTTGATGTTTTTGAAGCTGGGTCTAGAAACCAAAATTGTTATTGGGGTGTCCTTTACAGTGATCGGACTAATTTTAACGCCAACTTTCTCACATTTACTTCATAAACCGGAGTTGATGGTGCCCTTGAGGTACGCAGTGCTTGGTGCTTTTGGACTCTTGTTGTTTTCATTTACCACAAGTGCTCTTCAGGCAATCCAGAAATTTTGGACATGGGGGGTGTTAAACATTTCTATGAACTTTTTGAGGCTTATGTCAATTCTTGCAGTTAGTGCGGTAATTGTCTTGGATCTAGAAAAATCTCTCTTTTTATATATTATCTTTCCATTTTTGGGGAGTTTGGTAGGGATTTTACTTTTGCCTAGATTTTTTACGGTAAAGCGCGAATTAAGTGTCTCAAAGGAGTTTTTTAATTACAACAAGTGGATTGCAATATTAGTGGCTATTTCTGCAGTTTCCTCAAGGCTGGACATGTACCTTGCGGTAAGGCTTTTAACGCTTGCCGAAGTTGGAGTCTACTCGGTTGCAGTCAACTTGGCTGGAGTTGTGCCGCAAATTGTTTTAGCAATTGCGGTGGTAGCGGCGCCAAAACTTGCAAGTTTTGATAGTGATCTAAAAGCGAGAGTTTACCTCAAAAAACTTCAAATATTTGTTCTGACGCTTGCGGGCGTTGGTTTGCTGGTGGGGACGCCGCTTGCAAGGATTTTGGTCCCTGTAGTTTATGGATCTAAGTATGTAGAGAGCATATCTCCATTTATTATTCTTCTTACAGCTCAGGCAATTTTTTTAATTTCCATTCCGGCTCACACTGCTGTGACCTATTATTTTTCCAGTCCCAAAATTCTCGTCTGGATGAGCATTGTACACTTAGCTATAATCGGCATTTTGGGTTGGGTGCTTATTTCCAATTATGGCTACATAGGCGCGGCAGCAACCGTCTTGGCTGGAAGTATTTCCAGCCTAATCATTCCGGGGACTTGGACTTTAAATAAATTTAGAAATAAATGAAAATCTCATGCCACTGTCTAATTAAGAACGAAGAGAATTTTATCTGGTTTGCCATTAATTCGGTAATTGATTATGTTGACGAGCTTTTGGTTTGGGATACGGGAAGCACTGATAAAACTATTGAAATTATAAAATCAATAGAAAATTCTAAAATTAAATTCAGAGAAGTCGGCCATGCTTCACCCGTGCGTATAAGCGAGCTCCGTCAGCAAATGCTCGAGGAAACAAACGCCGATTGGTTGCTGATTCTTGATGGAGATGAGATTTGGTACCAAAGTTCAGTACAAAAGTTAATAGCGGAAGTCAATATTAACAAAGAATATAATATAGCCGTAGTTCCGATGAAAGTATTAATTGGTGATATCTTTCATTATCAAGAAGCAAAGGCCGGAAAATATACTATTGCTGGTAGGGTTGGGCACCACACTGTGAGGGCATTGAATTTGAGAAATAATAGTTTACACACAGAAGGGGTTTACCCTAATGAAGCATATGTAACTGATAAAGGGATCAAGGTTCAAAATTTACCCAGTAATAAAATTTTGTTTTTGGAGAAACAATATCTTCATGCAAGCCATCTTAATCGTTCCTCGCGAGACAGGAAGAAAATAAAATACGAGATAGGCGAAGAATTTTCAAAAGATTTTTATTATCCAGAGGTTCTTTTTAAAACTCGGCCGCCGATTATTCCTTCTCCGTGGAGATCTATGACGCTTGGATATAAGTTTAAATCAGAGCTAGAAACGCCTTTTAAAAAAGTAAAAAGAAGAATTCGATGAAGGAAATTTCATACCGTAATTATCATAGGGACAAGGCTTATCTTGAGAACGAGGCTTTATTTAAAAATATTTTCGGAAAAAGGTTTAATATAATTAGGCGTTATAAGAAGAGCCCGGGGATAGTTTTAGATATTGGTGCTTCAACTGGCGTTATGCTTGATTTGTTTAAAGAAAGCGGTTGGAAAACCTGGGGAGTCGAGCCTTCTGGTTCAGCACGTCACGCAAAAAGAAAGGGACATAAAATAGTAAACACTTTTTTTGAGAATGCTAAATTACCCAGGAGCCATTTTGATCTGGTAATTATGAATCACACGCTTGAACACCTGGACGACCCTTTAGCGATTTTAGTAAAGGTGAAAAGTTTGCTTAAAGATGGCGGAATTATTTTTGTTGATGTTCCAAACGCCGGAGGTTTGGGAGCTAGAATTTTGGGTTCCCGCTGGCCATACCTTACCCCCGATGAGCACAAACAGCAGTTCACAAAAGAATCTCTTGCAAAAGTTTTCAAGGATGCCGGATTTAAAATTCTTCATTTTGAGTCTCGGTCTAGGATTTTCGAATTTGCTAACCCGATACTCGAATATTGGCAGTCGCTCACTGCCTTTAGGCGAAGATTTTTTGCCAACATAATCACTTTACCGTATGCAATATGCGTGACGGCACTTAATATGGGAGACAGCATGAGCATGGTTGGAAGAAAGTGAAGAATAGATATTTACCACTTATATTTTTAATTTGTCTGCATTTGTTTTTTCTCATGAATCTTCAATTTACCGCTTGGCCGGAGATGCTTTCGTATCCTGATGATAATGCAAGCTTTCGCTTGGATTTTATTTCTAACAAATGACATTTTGATATTTTTAATCGTCAGGAAAATAACGAAGAATCGTCTTTTCGCTTATTTATCATTAATGTTTTATGTTTCGACACAACCCTTTTTAGAAGGCAACATGCTATGGTTTGACAATGTTTTGGTTACGCCAATTTTAATGGGTACTTACTTATTAATTAATAAAAGAATGTTTTGGAGCGGCGTTATCTTTGGTTTAGCCGCTTTAACAAAGCAGACAGCTGGTTTGTTTATAGTGATTAGTAGTTTGTGGTTAGTAATTAGTAAAAGAAATTTTAAGAATGTGGTTTATTTTTTGACTGGACCCGTTATGCTTGGTTTAGTACTTGGGGTCAGGCTAATTTCCGAAGGCCAGTTTATGGATTTTATAAATTGGACGCTCATTTAATTTCCGAAGGCCAGTTTATGGATTTTATAAATTGGACGCTCATTTATCCGTTTACCCAATGGGGCAATTTTCCCGGTTATGTCCAAATTGGATTATCCAAAAAGGAATTTTTGTTACTTGTAATTCTTTTGGCGCCGCTTTTGCTTGGGATCAGGAAACTAAAATGGAATTTTTTGCTTATTTTGTTTTTAACCTCTTCATTAATAATGATTTACCCACGCTTCTCATTTTTCCATTTTCAAGCGCCATTGGCTTTTCTAGCAATTATTTTCGGCTACTATCTCTCGAAGGTTAAAGTTGATGCACGAATCACTATTCTTTATGGTTTTTTGCTGATTGCGACGATTGCACTGCCAACACTAAAGCGTGATTGGGGGAAAGATACCCGTTTCTATAATTCAGACGATTTGACACATGCTAAGCTAGTTCAAGAAGTGGTTCACAAGAACGAGCCTGTTTATTTCCTTGGACCGCATTCCAGTCTTTACGCATTGGCTAATAGGGTTCCTCCAAAACCGTGGGCTGATAACTTTGGCTGGTATTATGAGATTGGCGGTGTGCAGGGAGAGACGATCTCCCGCTGGGGAGACGACCCGCCAGAATATGTTTTTTGGCAATTGCCGGAAAGTGGAAATTGGTTTGATTTGGGAACTTACCAACCAAGACAAATTGCGGACTTTATTGAGGCAAATTACGCAAAAGGTGAGAAAATTTGGGATAATGTGTATATATGGAGAAAAAACGCAAATTAAAAATTGCTTTCTTGAGCTTTTACAGCGGAGAAGTGTCGAGGGGAGTAGAAACTTATGTACATGAGTTAAGTAATAAACTTGTCGAATTAGGGCACGAGATAGTAGTCTATCAGAATGGCCCTGAACGGATTAATTCAAAATATAAAACTGTTTCAGTAGGTTTTCCAATAGATTGGAACCAGAAAGGAATAGAAGGTAGATTTTTAGGTATTGCTTTTACGGATTATTATGTTCGTTTAATAGGAAAGTTTACTTGGAAAATATTAAAGGAATTGAACCCAAATATTGATGTTTTGGTTACCACAAACGGGAGTTTACAGGTGCTATATGGCAGGGTATGGAGTTTAATAAATCGAGTAAAGCATGTGGTTGCCGGACAGTCTGGACCAGGGGCGGATGATAGGTGGAACTTATGGTGTTTCCCGAACACTTTTATAGGAATGACCAAACATCATTGCGACTGGGCAAAAAGAGCAAATCCGCTAGTAAAGATAGCCAAAATTGCAAACGGTGTAGATCTGAATAAGTTCAGACAAAACACAAAACCTCTAAAAATTGGCTTGCCACGGCCAATTGTATTGTCTGTGGCCGCTTTAGAGGAAGGGAAAAGGATTGATTTACTCGTAAGAGCGGTTGGAAAATTGAATAAAACATCATTATTACTGGTGGGAAGAGGAAAACTGGAAAATAAATTGCAACAGCTAGGAGATAGTTTATTAAAAGATAGATTTAAAATTATTTCGCTACCTTTTGAAAGTATGCCAAGTGTTTATAATTCGTGCGACCTTTTCTCTTACCCAACAGTCCCGTGGGAGAGTTTTGGAATAGTAATGCTTGAGGCAATGGCTTCCGGGCTTCCGGTTGTGGCTGCTGATGACCCCATACGTCGGGAGATAGTTGGGGATGCAGGGATTTTTGTTGACCCGACTAATGCTGACAAATATGCCGAGACGCTGAAAAAAGCATTAAAATTGAAGTGGGGTAGTAAACCCAGGCGTCAGGCGATGAAGTTTAATTGGGACGATATTGCAAAACAGTATGAGGAGTTGTTTTTGAAACTATGACAAAAGTAAGCGTTATAATTCCAGTTTACAATGAGGAGAAAGTGATCGGGGAGTGGAAGTACGGATGGCTCAAAAGCTAAAATTCAAAACTCAAGACTTTTTGAACAGGATCACAAGGGCGCTGGCGCGGCTAGAAATTTGGGGGCAAAGAATGCCGTGGGTGAAATTTTAGTGTTTGTGGATGCAGACATGATCTTTGATGGGAATTTTATTAAAAATTTGATAGCGCCAATTGTTGACGGCAGGGCAATTGGAACTTTTAGTAAAGACGAGTATTTGGCAAATAGTGACAATATTTGGGCAAGATTATGGAATATAAATAGGGGGTTGCCCGCTGAAAAAATGATTTCTGAAAATTATCCTGACAACCAAAAAGTTTTTCGGGCAATTTTGAAGAGAAAGTTTGATGAGGTTGGTGGTTTTGATGAAAAAGCGGGCTATACAGACGATTGGAGCTTAAGTGAAAAGTTGGGTGTAGAAGCAATTATGGCTAAGGGAGCAAAGTTTTACCATAAAAACCCAGACAATCTGAAAGAAGTTTTTGTCCAGTCAAAGTGGATGGCCAAAAGAAAATATAAATTGGGAGTAGTGGGTAATGGAATAGCGCTACTGCGCGTGAGCTTACCGGTTTCGATATTTATAGCAATTTTTAAATTTTTCCGCCGAAGGCGGATTTCGTTTCACTTCATAATTTTCAAAATTATTTCAGATATGGGGCAATTTGTCGGAATTTTGGAATTTTGGTTTTTGGGAAGGACCTCAAAATGAAAATAGCAATAGATATTAGCCAAAGTATTTATGGAACTGGTGTCTCGTGGTATACAAGGAGCTTAGTTGAGAATTTGTTAACACTGGATGATCAGAACGAGTACCTGCTTTTTGGGGGAAGTCTGCGTCGGCTAGATGAATTGAGAAAGTTTGCAAAAGGAAAATATTATCCCATCCCGCCGTCACTTGCTGATTTGATTTGGAATAGGTTACATGTTCTCCCGATAGAAAACTTGATTGGGGAAGTAGACGTTTTCCATTCTTCCGACTGGACCCAGCCGCCCTCAAAGGCGTTTAAGGTGACCACCGTCCACGACTTGGCTCCATTAAAGTTTCCTAAGGAGACGCCGCGAATGATTGTGGAAGTGCATACAAGGCGTCTTAAATGGGTTAAAAAGGAAGTGGACAGAATAATAGTACCGAGCTTGGCTGTAAAGAAAGAATTAATTGAGGAGGGATTTAACAAAGAGCGCATTAGAGTTATTTATGAGGCGCCCAGAAAGATTTTTAAGCCGACGAACAAAAGAGTTTTAAAAGAAGACTACTTGCTGGCAATTGGGGTGGGCGGGCGCAAAAATACAAAACGGATTATCAAAGCAGCCAAGGGTTTTAAGCTTGTTGTTGTTGGGAGGAAACATGAAGAAGTTGTGTCTCAAGAGGGTGTGGAATATGTGGGTGTTATAAGTGATGAGAAATTAGCTGCTCTTTATTCTGGGGCACGGGCACTTGTCTATCCTTCCCTTTATGAGGGCTTTGGCTTGCCGATATTAGAGGCTTTTGCCTGCGATTGCCCCGTGGTAACATCGTACACTGGAAGCATGGCC
>LBWB01000056.1 GCA_000993405.1 Candidatus Woesebacteria bacterium GW2011_GWB1_39_12
TCTGCAAATCCAACTTCAATATTATAGGTTCCACTGCTCTTTGCTCCACATAAGGAAGCCTCCCCTATATTTGCATTGTTGGCAGTTTCCTGAAAACAATCACTTATTGATGTTGTATCAGTGATTATTGTATGTAAGATAAAATTAAAGCCTCCCTGTTTGTAAACGAAAAGAACGAGAACTCCTATAACTATGAGCCATATCCAGCTTGAGTCTTTCTTTGCCATTTAAGGTATTGGTATTATTGTCTGAACAAAGTTATGTATCTGGGTAGCGGCATCTTTCATTACTGCAAAAGTGTTATTATAAAGAGTTGCTCCAACTTGGGTTTGAGTGATTGATTGTGTTGATAGTATAGAGAATGCTTCTGGCAAGAGCTTAGGTAAATAATAAATCAGGGCAAATGCACCACCAACAATTAAAGTTAAGCTTAGTAAATCATTCCTTTCAAACCTTCCCTGTGACTTGATTACTGTATAAAACACTATTACAATTGCACTAATCACTATTAAGACTGTCATAGGAGTCCCTATTTTGATTATGTTTGTTCCAAATGCTTGGTTTGAAAGGTAAGATATGATAAAGATAGTAGTTGGTATCATTGCTACTATGAAAAAGAAGTTTCCTACTGTCAAGTTCCTGAACGGGTTTGTGTATACCATTTTTGTTTGTGTTCTCTTTTAATAAAACCCTTTTGGTAGGGGTTAGCTACCAAAAAGGAAAGAGGTGATAGAGTTGAATAGCCTTCCTATTGGTCTAAAGAAGGCTTAATTGAGTTATTTTTTCGGCTTTGATTTCTTATACATTTTGTTCCTCCTATTCTGAATAAACTGTTTGATTATTAACGTCTAATCTTAATTTACCTTCTGGCAAATCTATCTTTTGTGTCCAGTCATTTTCTTTGTAAATCGTTAAAACCCTGTTTTTTAATATTACTGATTTTAGCTTTTTAGCCTTTAATATGGTTGACTATGTGTGGTTGATTTTCTAAAGGTTTTTCCCATAAATCCCTTTTTTTTTGATTACAAGGGTCACATAATACTTGAAGGTTGTCTAACTCATTTAAACCACCTCTCGATAAAGGTTTAATGTGGTCTATGGTTAGCCACTCTTCGTTTGGACAAAGAGCACATTTATGATTATACCTTCCAAATAGTTGTAATACTTTTGAGTGATGAATTGGCTTGAGGTAAACTGATTTTCCTAAATACCCTATCACTTTTTGCCTTGAGCCTTTTTTAGTCCAAACACTTTTCACGACGTAAACGTAAGGTCTGATTGTTCCATCCTTTCCTTTTATGTTTTTGATTCTTATGAATGCCATTTTACCTTCTTTTTCCTCCACTGAATATCATGACTAAAATGATAATACCTACAAATATGAATAATGGATTGCTTAACAGATTAACGAGCTTGAATGAGCCATATACTGTAGCAGGAGCCAATGCAAAATATAGTATGCTTAATCCTGTAAATAGTCCTATTAACTTTGCCGCTGGAAAACCTTTTTTATTGTTGAACAGTTTACTCATAACATAAATAAGGAAACCTACAATAAGCAGGATAAATACTACTGCCATTGCTCCGCTTTGGTTTGATTTTGCTATCTTGTTCATTTTTGTTTCACTTCTTAAAAACTAAAAACATAATGATTATCAAGATTAGTCCAAAAAAGGTGTAGCCTAATGTGGCGTCGTCCAGCTTTGTTTTTGTAGGACCACCGAATTGATTGTTGATACTATGTCCAATTGAAGAGATAAAAGAACCGAATGAGGATGCATCATCTTCCATGCAGTATCCGAAAGTTGCCGTATCTCTTTCAGCCAATGCGTCAACTGTCTTATCAGTCCAATATCCAATTAACCCTCCTAATGCTGCCCCACCAGCAGTACAAACTAATGCTGTTACTCCACCAACTACTGGAGTGAATACTACTGATGAAAGGACTACCGCTGCCGTACATCCAACTCCAGCAGTAACACCACCTATAGTACTTCCAGTTATGACTGCATTTGTCCTAGTCATAAACTCATCTGCTTTAGCTTCAGATATCTGCCCAGAATCTATTAAAGATTTTAATGATTCACAATTCTCACTTTCACATTCTGAGTTTAATGAGCATTGGCTTGCGATTAGTTGTACATCTGTTGCTGTCTTTAATTGTTCTGCTGTTAAAGTTGTTTTTGCCTCTGGTGAATCAAAAGTTGTGGTTGTATTTGTGCCAGGGATTAGGGTAGAGGTTAGTAAATCACCACAAGGGCTATTAAACTCTCCAACAGACCTTGCAACCTGGTCATAATAGATTGTAGAACCACCATTGCATCCATTATAAGCAGTTGCTACCAATAAATATTTTCCATCAGGATTATGGTTTGAATATCCTGCTAAAGACGTGGGAGGGTCGAGTTCATTTTCTGGCACTGCTATAAAAACATCAATCTGTGTCCCTGGTGATATTTTCCCTATTGAATAGCTCCTAACTGCACTGTCTCCCTTGCAACTTGGAGATTCTGTTAATATTCCTTGAAAATAAAAGGATTGTAAAATATTACAATTCCTAGGACTACTTTTGATTATATTATAAAAGGGGTTTGTAACTGATACAAAATATGCTTCCAATTGAGTTCCAGATGTGATTGTTCCAGTATTCTTGATAGTCACTTTCATAATTTCATTATCCTTCGACTCCCCTAAAAGTAGTCCTGCATTTATATAATTCTCTGCCCAACCTGATATCCTCCTTATATCTACTATCTCAAAATCTGCTGATGTACTAGTTGATGTATTGGTTTCTCCAGTGCTACATGACTGGCTTGTTGTCAATCCTCCTGTGTATGTCTGTCCAGGGCATCCATTTAAATCAACTATAGTTCTTGTTTGTTGTCCATTTGCACAAGTTGTCCAAGCAGTTGGCTGCCAGTTAGATGTGCATGTAGTGATAGGCACACAAGTTCCAGATTGGCATGTGTACCCACTTGAACAAGAAGGATTACACCCAACAGAAGAACATGAATTTGTAGATATAATGCAGGAATTACATGTTAAACTTCCAGAGCTAAATCCGTAATTGGAGCATGTTTTGACTCCGAAGTTGTTTCCATCACATTGTTCTCCACTTTCAATTACTCCATTTCCACAAGTAGCTGCTGCAACAACTTGGATTGGGAGGCTATAACTTTCTGAAAGAAGGGAACCTCCACAGCCACTATAAATTCTTAAAGCATACTTCCAAGTACCTGTTTGTAAGGGTGATTTTGGGTTGAATAATCCAGCGTGATAAGGATTTGAGTCACAAGCACTACTTCCAACTGGACCTATCTGAAAAGTTGATTCAATTGGATAATGAATTTGACCATCAGCACTTATATAATTTATATATTGACCATTATACATGAAAGGGTCTAATTCTATAAGACAGCCACTTGATAAACAATCTCCAGAGTTAATGGAGTTAACAAGTGTCATAGTATCAAAATATTGGATAGGTTGACCTGAAACGACAGAAGGGGGATAAGTTATCGAATTGAAAGATACACTTAATGCGAATGTAGAAGGTACAATAAAAAGAAAAAAAATAAAAATTAAGAGTGCTGGCTTTTTCACAAGGCACCTCCCTTAGTAAAGGTAGGAGGTAAACCTATTGCGTGCCACACCCTCTTAGTTTTTTAAACTGAAGTTTAGTCGAGTGCTGGCAAAAATCCATCGGCTCCAAAATATTTTCTTGCGAGGTTGTATACTATGGCTACTATTAGATAGTATAACACCATTGCAATTACAATACTGATTGTACCGATATTCGGACTCATCCATCCAGCAATCATGCCTATCAAAGCTGCCCCTATACCCATCTTGACTGCAAATTTTCCATTGGGTGTTTTTGCTCCAACAAATCCACTAATCCCGAATTGCTGGTCTAGGAAATTCCCTACAAAGACTACCCCTGCTGCTGCTAATAGCAATGTTAGGATTGTAGTTATTGATGCTGGAATGCTTCCGCCTAGAGTTCCTAACACTTTTCCAGCAAGCGTTGTATTTATCCCACTTGCAATCTGGTTTCCTACATTTATGTCCACTGGCAAGACTGAAAAGGAAATCTTAGCAATCCCCCCAGGCGCAAATTTGTTATATAACCAAGCCAGAACCCAGCTTGTGCCGCCTACTGCGGCAGACACCTTAAATAATTTATTATAATCTGCCATTTTTGTTTACCTCCAATTATTTTTTCTTATTAATAAACACTAGTACAACTAGCACTATAATGATTAACACTGCTGTCTGCTTCTTCTTTGCTGTATCTGCTGGATTGAATATGGCATTAACATCTATTGAACCACTTTGACCGCCAGGGATTTCGATAGAGCCAGAAAACCCGCCATTGTTTGCAGCAGCCTGTATGATGATGTTATTCATTGAGCTTGTGGTTGAATTTGTTCTGTCATCTGCAACCAAGAATGCGTCATAGGCAGAGTTCGGCGGATTGTTTGGAGCAGCTGTGAATGTGCAGGTGCTTCCGCTTAATGCCATTGGGAGCTTCTCAACATTCGGACCGCCAAATTGGATAAAACATCTGTTAGCAGTTTCCCTGTCAATTGTTGCTGTTATTGTCTCCCCATTCTTGACTGGATTTAAAAAGGTGATTGCGCTTGGTGCTGACGGGTCTGTCCTATCAATAGTGACTCCCGTTGTAGTGGTTGATTGCGTGAATTCAGGTGCTCCGCCTGCCCCAGTGCTATTATGGTAGCAGATTGCATAGATGGAATAATCATTTGAATCTTCGAGAATTATGTTGTTTCCAAAGGTCAGGTTTGTGGTTACTCTCCTTGATGTATTTGTGGCATTAGCAAATGGCAGAGCTGTGCTATTCCTTGTGCTGGATGATGAAGCAAAGAAAGCAACGGAATATCCTACTGAACCAACAGATGCGTTATAGGAGGCATTAATCTGTGAACGGTTGCCTATTGGGTTTGGAACAGTTAAATTGCAGTCTATTGCTGCATAAGCAGAAAACATCCCAAGCACCATCATAAAAAGCAAAATTGTAATTATTTTTTTCATTTTCCTTTACCTCCCGAATATTAAAGCCATCCCATTCCAACCAATATGAGTATAATTTGCAGGCTCAATCTCCCTGAATTTGCCGACCATATAAAGGCTGATTACCGCAAACAAAAAGGTGATTGCTAAATCCAAATTGTTGTTGACACCTCGAACTTTCAAATGAAAATACATAAACAGGGAAGCTATAATCCCTATTAATGCCCATGTTCTGTGACTTCTGAAATCACCTATTTGTATGCTGAATATTTTGGCTACAAGACCATATAATCTTGATATGGTGATTGTTTCCGTAAGTGGAATCACTATGGCAAACAAAAACATATTGCCAAGCGGACTTTTTGTGAAGTCTATGTCATACGTTCCAAATTTTGTGAATGATTGGAATACTGTCTGGAATACTGTCTGCGTTGCCTGCGCATCTGTGACGCTAAACGGTAGTGATGATTGCCTGAAAAAGTAAACAAAAACCTGGTATATTATGAATAAAATAAATATACCAATTCCAGCAATAGTCATTGACTTTGCTGTGTTTCCGCTTACGCTTCCTACTTCGGAACCGATTTTTGTTCCGAAATACCACAAGGCGAATGCCCCTAGGAGCATATAGCCATATATTGTGATTATCTCAGTCCCTAATGCAGTGGGAGTTAGTAACTTGACTAAAAGTAATGACGTGAATAGGAATGCAAATATTGCTGGCTCGCTTGTCAGCTTTTTGATTTGGTCTGTTGGCATTTTTCATTTTGATTAAAAATTAAAATAAAAAAGAAAAAAATAGAGTAGCTTGTAGTAATCTGTGTCGAATACTGTGCAGTTGACCCTATCAATAAATGATGCTGGCTTGTGGTTCTGGTCAGCTTTTAAGACAACTGAACCAGGAACTATTGGGGTTGCCCTTCCATCAATCCCAGGGAACTTGAACGATTTTACCGTGTTGTTTGCCTGGTATAATACAAACTGTTGGCTTGATGGGTTCTTGTCTGATGCTGACAATGTTTGTCCTGCAACTGTTATGGATATTGGATTTGTTGCGTCATAGATTGCGCTTGGAAACTGGCAAGCTATAATGTTTCCACCAATTGGTCCATATGCTTCATTGAAGTCAACTTTAAATTGCATTTGGACTGAACCTGAACTTCCTTGTGATATTGACAAGTTTTCAAATCCTCCTGCTGACCCTATGTTTCCTGTTCCATCCTGGGCGTTTGACTGTCCATCATTAGTGATGGTGACTCCTACATTGTCTGCAATAAAGTAGACTTTGTTAGAAACCTGTGCTACTGATACTCCTGCTCCACCTGGAGAGTCATCCTTGACTACAGTAAACTGCGAGTCTGCTGTTGATGCTCCTGCTGTGCACGTTGCAAGTTGTCCCTTGAAGTGGTTTGCATAATAGGTTGTGCTGTACAATGCTGGGTACAACTCAAGTGTTTGTCCATTCTTTCCAGACTGGACTGTGGTTGTTCCGCCATTGCCTATTGTCTTCAACTCAGCTCCATCAACATAGACTGTCGTGTTTTCTGAGGTAAGTGATGCATCAGTATACAACCTTAGAATGTTGCCTGTAAGGGTTGTGCCCTGGGTGCAATCGCTTGCAATATTCAGGGTATTTGTAGTTCCCGTGCTTCCACTAGAACCAGTTGTTGGTGTTCCACCTGTTGATGCTGCTGGGGTAAAGCCTGGGATAAGCCCCTGACTGTAAGCCATATAGCCTACAATA